>NZ_BAABRI010000018.1:0-126159 GCF_040362925.1 Haloferula sargassicola | reverse complement strand
CCCCATTTCGGGGCCCTCGCCACTCCACCCTTGCTTGAGAATCCAATCCAATCCTACCTCTCTGCCGACCCGCTCCACCATAGCTTAGTTTAGCCACTCAGTGGCCGGACTTTGGGGGCCAGCTCAGACCAAGGAGCGGCGCGCGGGGTTTCTCTAGCAAGAAATGCGCAGCTTGGAGCGGTCGGTGACTAGCGGATCGGCGGCAAGGGAGAGGATTCTTCGCCCATCCGGCGCGTCCGGAAACCACCAACCGAAACCAAGCAACCAACATGAGAAAATCCATCGCTTCCACGGTCGCCGGAATGCTGGGTGCCTTTGCGGCCACCGCGCTCGCAGGCACCGTCGCCATCGAGCCGGGCGTCATCGAGACCACCGCCATGCCGGGCGGATTCGAGAACGCCCGCAAGCCGATCTCGAACCCGACTCTCTTCGATCTGGCGCTGCCGGGCACCAACGTCCATCCGATCGTCCTCTACCACAATCTTCCGTCCTATGTGAACACGCTGGTCGGCCCGCTGGCGATGGGCGGCCACGTGGAGGTCTACGCCCTGCAGTTCGAAATCGCCTTCACCGACCGCCTGTCGCTGGTGGCGACCAAGGACGGCTACGTGCGCTTCAAGCCGGACCAGCCGTCGCTGTGGAGCAAGGAAAGCGGCTTCGCCAACATCGCGGCGGGCCTCAAGTATGCCTTCATCTACGATCCGGAGAATTCCTTCGCGATGAGCGGCACGGCGACCTATGAGTTCCCTACCGGCAATCACGACGTCTATCAGGGCGAGGGCTACGGCGCGCTCAACCTGATCCTCTCCACCGTGAAGATGTGGGACAAACTGCAGGTCGCGGGTGCCGGCGGGGTCCGCCTGCCTTTCGATGGCCAGCAGGCGACCAATTCCTTCGTCAGCGCCCACGCCAGCTATGAAGTCATGCCGTGGTTCATTCCGCTGGTCGAAGTCAACTGGCACCATGTCCTGTCCGCCGGCAACGGCCGCAACAACTACTTCAGCCAGGCCCTCGGGCTGACCCCGGTGGTGGCGACCTTCGAAGGCAACGACCTGCTCAACTTCGGCGCCTCCAATGCGACCCGGAACCGCGACCTCGTGACCGCTGCCGTGGGTTTCCGCTCGCGCATCACCGATTCGATCGATGTCGGCTTCGCCTACGAGCTGCCGCTTACCGACAAGCACGACAGCGTGATGGACGACCGTTACACGCTCGACCTGGTCTGGAAGTTCTGATTTCGGCCCCGCCGATCTTTGGCAAACACCAACCCCGCCCGGAGCGCATCCCGGGCGGGGTTTTTTGTGAAATGGAGGATTGGACGGACTCCGTGCGGCCGCTTGAATCGCGCGATGTCCACCATGCGCCGCAGCTTCCTTCCGGCACGACTCGCCCGGCGCTGGTGGCCACTGTTGATGGCGGGCCTGTTGATTGGTCCGGGCTGGGGGATTCACCGGGTGATGAATGGCTACGAGGGGAACGCCGTGATGTCGGCCTCGCTTTTTCTCACGCCTCCCACCACGAATGAATCCGTAAGGGCGGGGATGGAGGCGCTGCATCGGCGTCTGCAACAGGAGGTTTCGAACAGCGGGCTTAATAGCGGAGCTGTTTTTCCCGCGCCGGAGGGATCGGGAGACGTGCGCCAGTTGACGCTTTGCGCCGGCACGCGGACCGCTACCGTGCGGGGCATGGAAACGAAGGCGTTGGATCTTTTGAAGGAGCTGACCGAGGCGCACGCAGTGCCGGGCCACGAGGATGAGGTGCGGGAAATCTTCGCCCGCGAGCTGGGCGAGGCCGGCGAGCTTTCGACCGATCGCAACGGGTCCGTGATCTGCGATGCCGGCGGCGACGGACCGCGGGTGATGGTGGCCGGGCACATGGACGAGGTCGGCTTCATGGTGCAGAACATCACGCCCAGTGGATTTCTCCAGTTCGTCACGCTGGGCGGGTGGTGGTCGCACAGCCTGCTCTCCCAGCGCGTGGAGGTGAAGACCCGCCGCGGCGACAAGATTCTGGGCGTGGTCAGCTCGGTGCCGCCGCATTTTCTCAGCGAGGCGCAGCGCAACCAGGTGCTGGGGGTCGAGCAGATGTTCATCGATGTCGGTGCGGAATCGCGCGACCAGGCGATGCGGGAGTTCGGCATTTCGCTGGGCGATCCGGTGGCGCCGGTGAGCGAGTTCACCCCGATGGCCCGCGAGGATTGGTTCATGGCCAAGGCCTTCGACAACCGCGTGGGCATGGCGGGCGCGATCCAATGCGGCCAGCTCACGGCCGGTGGGCAGCGGGGCAACCGCCTGCTCCTGGCCGGCACGGTGCAGGAAGAGATGGGCCTGCGCGGCGCGAGGTCGGCGGCGTTTTTGGCGAAGCCGGATGCGGTGGTCGTGCTGGAGGGCCCGCCGGCCGATGACACGCCTGGCTTTCCCCTGAGCGACTGCCAGGGCCGGCTGGGGGGCGGGGTGCAGATCCGGTTTTTCGATTCCAGCGCGATCGGCAACCCGCGCTTCGCTCGCTTTGCCGAGCAGGTGGCGCGTGACGAGGGCATTCCCTATCAGGTGACGGTGCGGCGGAAAGGCGGCACCGACGCCGGTTCGTTCCACCTCGCCAACGAGGGCATCCCCTGCGTGGTCCTCGGCGTGCCGGCGCGCTACATCCACTCGCACAACGCGATCATCGACCTCAACGACCACCTGCACATGGTGGCGCTGGCCGCGGCGCTGGTGCGGCGGCTCGACCAGGCGGCTGTGGATTCCCTCACGAACTATTTGTGAGCTTGGACGCAGGGGCGCTTTCGGTGTCTCCTCCGCCCGTGCCCCTCGCGACGTACGTTCACAATCTCGATCCCGTCATTTTCCGCATCAACGACGCGATCGCGCTGCGTTGGTACGGCCTGTCCTACCTGGCCGCCTTTCTGGTGGGGATCTGGCTGTTGAACTACCTGGCGAAACGCAAGCTGTGGGTCCTGCCGCCGGGTGCTGCGGGCGATTTCATTGCCGCGGCGGCGATCTTCGGCGTCTTCATCGGCGGAAGGCTGGGCTACATGCTGTGGTACGAGCCGCGCGAGCATGGCTGGAGCTGGATCACGGAGGACCCGCTGCGGGTGTTCCGGGTGTGGGACGGCGGCATGGCCAGCCACGGCGGCATCCTCGGGCTGGTGATCTTCACCTGGTTCTATTCGCGGAAAAAGAAGGTCTCTTGGACGGGGCTGGGCGATGGCCTCTGCGTCGTGGCTCCGCTGGGGATCATGTTCGGGCGGATCGCCAACTTCATCAATGGCGAGCTCTACGGCCGGATCGCCACCGGGGTGCCCTGGGCGGTGAAATTCCCGTCGGCGCTGGTGGAGCCGGACCGCATCGAATCGACGCGCCTCGACCAGGCCATGACGGCGGCGATCGAGGCCGATCCGCGGCTGGCGGAGGTGCCCGATCCCCAACTTTTCGCGACCGTGAGGAGCGAGGAGCTGCATAATCCGGCGATTACCCGGGCGCTGGAGCCCTTCCTCGAGCCGCGGCATCCTTCCCAGCTCTACCAGGCGGCGATGGAGGGGCTGCTGCTGTTCCTGATCCTGTGGACGGTGAGGCTGAAGTTCCCGAAGCTGCCGCACGGCGTGCTGACGGGCCTGTTTTTCGTGCTCTACGCGGTGTTCCGCATCATCGGCGAACAATTCCGCGAGCCGGACTCGCACAAGAGCTTCGTGGGGGTCTTCACCAGCGGCCAGTTCCTGTCGCTGTTCATGATCGCCATCGGCGCGGCCTTCATCCTCGCCGCCTGCCTCCGCAAGCGGCCTGCGTGAGGCGGGTCACTTGGGGATTTTGAGCTTCTGGCCGATGCGGATGTTGCTGCCGCTGATGCCGCTGGCCTTCTGGATCTTGGCCACGGTGCTGCCGTAGCGCTTGGCCAGGCCGTAGAGCGTGTCGCCCTTGCGCACCGTGTAGGCGAGGTAGGTCGCCTTCGGTTTGGGTTTCGGCTTCGGCTTCGGAGCAGGTTTGGGAGTGGGCTTCGGCTTCGGCTTGGAGACCACCGTGGTGGTGCTGCTGGAAGTCGGCGTCGGCCTCGGAGTGACTTGGCGCACCGTCGCGGTGGGCGTCGGCTCCGGATTGTTCTGCGCCAGCGGCTCGCGCGGGCTGACGGAGCGGCCGTTCCACTTCGAGGGGTTGTCGGCCCAGGCTTCGACGTAGTTGCCACTGCTGTCGAAGGGCCCGGTGCCCGACGGATTTTCACCCGAGAATCCGTTCTGGCAACTCGTGAAGAGAAGGGGAAGCAATCCTGAGATCAACAAGGCCGGCGAAATCCGCATGGGCCGATTATGGGGGATTCGGGAGCCTTGGCAACGCATGTTTGAACGCGGGAACGAGCTCGCCGGGACGACCGCTTTGCCCTTGCCAAGGGCGCGGGCCGATGGCATTTCCTCGCCCGTCCGCATGGAAACGTGAGGGGCATTAGCTCAGTTGGTAGAGCGTCTCGTTCGCAATGAGAAGGTCAGCGGTTCGACTCCGCTATGCTCCACGTTCCGGCTTTCAGCCGAACAAGCCGTCCCTCCTGGCCCGCGGGCCGAGAGCGGCGCGGCGGGCTTGAGTTCATGGGTGGGATATCGCCTCGGACGGGGGAAAAGTACCGGGAACAGGACTCGAACCTGCACGCCTTGCGGCGCCAGAACCTAAATCTGGTGCGTCTACCCATTTCGCCATCCCGGCTGGCTGGCGGGAGCATGAGGGGCGGGGGCCGTGCTGGCGAGCGGAACTTGCAGATCGGCAGCAGCCCGTTTGAACTTATCGGCCAAATCCTTCTTGCATGCCGCGGCGGGGTGGAAATGCTCGCCGAGGAGACCTTTTTCAACATGTCGGAGGTAAACCAGCAATTGATCGCCGAAAGGCTCAACATATCTCGCGCCACGGTTTCCCGTTGCTTCACGAACCATCCCGGCATCAATCCCACCACCCGTGCCCGGGTTTTCCAGGTGGCCACGGAGCTGGGCTACACCCACCTCGAGAAGCGCACTGGAAAGGGCCGCGCCGGCGGGGGCAGGGCGAAGAGGAAAAACGAGACCTTCGGGGTGCTGATCTGTTCGGACGAGGAGGAGTACCAACGCACGGACTATCAGAATCCGAGCGAGCAGATTCTTTCCGGCGTCACCGAAATGGCCCACCTCCGCGGCACCAGGATGGACATCCATCTGGTGGATCCCAAGGCCGGAGATCCGGCCGATCCCGCCTATCTGAAGGTCCAGCAGATGCGCCGCAGGTGGCGCGGCATCCTGCTGGTCTATCCTTTCCCGGATGCCGTGCTGGAGCCGTTGGCGTCCGCGCTGCCGACGGTTTCGCTGGTCGAGCAGTTCGACCACGCGGGGCTGGATTGCGTGGATGTCGATCACTACAAGGGGATCTCCGCCGCCATCGAGCACCTCGTCGGGCAGGGGCACAAGCGGATCGGCTACCTGACCCGGCTCTACCAGGTGGATGCCAGCTGGTCGTTCCGCCGCTACGCCGCTTTTTTGGAAAAAATGGCCCGACTGCGGCTGCCGGTGGACCATGGCGACGTGGTGAACGTTTTCCCCGGCAAGATGCTCGGAGTCGAGGAAACGGCGGCCTATGCCGCCGAGCGAACGCGCGCCGGCGTCACGGCCTGGGTCTGCGCGGCGGACCACCAGGCCTACGATTTGATCCGCGGGCTCAAGGCGCGGGGGCTGTCGGTGCCGGGCGACGTGTCGGTGACCGGATTCGACGGCATCGAGACGCCCGGCGATTGCCCGGACCTGGCGACCGTCCAGATCCCCTTCCGGGAGATCGGCACCACCGGCACCAAGCGGCTTTTCGAAAAGATCGGCAAGCGTTTCAGCTCCGCCCAACACGTGCTGATCGACTGCACCTACCGGACCGGGGAAACGGTTGCGCCACCGCGCGGCTGACGCTTTCAGCCCGCCTCGCGGCGGCGGGCGAGCTCGGATTCGATCCGCGCCGCCAGCGCGCCGTCCAGCGGATAGGCCAGAAGCACGAGGGCGTTGGCGATCCCCAGCAGGCCGGGGATCACCGAATACATGAGCCGGATGCCCAGGATCGCGTGGTCGTCCTGCACCTCGTTGGCGATGAAGCCGAAGGAGCCCAGCAGCCAGCCGGAAACCCCGCCGCCGATCATCAGGCCGATTTTTTGCGCGAACATCGCACCGGAGAAGGTCAGCCCGGTGGTGCGGCGGCCGAAGCGCCACTCGCCGTAGTCGGCGACGTCGGTGTAGATGGCCCAGACGAGCGCGGGCGTCGGACCGGCGAAGAGGTTGCCCACGGCGTTGACCGCCAGCATGATGCCGAAGGCCTCGCGGGGAATGAAGAAGAAGGCGAGGAAGGTGAGCCCGTTGAGCAGGGTCATCAGCATCAGGGCGTTGCGTTTTCCCAGCCGCCGGCCGAGCGTGCCGGTGAAAAAGATGCCGCCGATGAAGGCCAGCGCGCCGGTGGAGAGGATCAACGATGTGCGGTCGAGGAAACCCAGGACCGGCGTCCCGTCGTCACCGGCGTAGTATTTGTAGAAGTGGTTGGTGACGGCACCGCGGACGGCGACGTTCGAGAGCGTGAGGATCGCCGCGAGGACCATGACGATCCACGGGCGGTTGCGGAACTGGACGGCGAGGTCGCGCGCCACGCTGGTGTCCGGGTTTTTCATCGGACGGACCCGCTCGCGGGTGGTGGCGAAGGTGATCAGGAACATGACGACGGCCACCACCGAGAGCAGCCCCATGGTGAGCTTGAAACCGAGCGCTTCATCGCCCCCGCCCAGCTGGCGCACCAGCGGCCGGACGCTCAGGGAGATGAGGAGGGTGCCCGAAAACGCGCCGATGAAACGGAAGGTCGCCAGCGAGGTGCGCTCCTCGGCGGAGGGTGTCATGACGCCCATCAGGGCCGAGTAGGGCACGTTGATGGCCGTGTAGATGGTCATCAGCCCGATGTAGGTGGCGTAGGCGTAGGCCAGCTTTGACTGGGGACCGAGCGGAGGATGGGCGAACACGAGGTAGCCGACGATTCCGAAGGGCAGGGCCATCCAGAGGAGGTAGGGCCGGTATTTGCCGAAACGGGTCTGGGTTCGGTCCGACAGGGCGCCCATCATCGGATCACTCACCGCATCCCACAGCCGGGCCACGATGAAAAGCGTGCCCGCCGCCGCCGGGGCGAGCCCGAGGACGTCCGTGTAGTAGTAGAGGAGGAAGACGTTGACGAACTGGAAGAAAATGTTCGAGGCGGTGTCTCCCAAGCCATAGCCGAACTTCTCCCGGAACGAGAGCAGGGTGGGTTTCGGGTTCACGTGAGGAGAGGCGTCAGGTCACGAGCCAGCATGACGGGATCTCAACATCGATCGCGCTCACCCTGCCAGTCTGAAGCACGACTTCGCGGGTCATTGCGGCATCGAGCATGGCGCCCTCGAAGGAGCTTTCGGTGCCATCGACCTGGGTCACCCGTGCGAGGGCGTCATCACGGTCCGGCCGCCGATGGTAGTGGACGGGGATGCGGCAGATGGTGAAAAAGAGCCGGTCGTGCGTGTCCGCGTCGTCGCCATCGAACTCCGCTGAACGCAGGAGTCGGGGCCGGAAGGTCAATCGGCCGGACCGGAAGCGGACGCCGAGCTCGCCCAGCCGGCACAGGATGCCTTCCTTGACCTGGCCGGTGAGGCCGGGCTGGCGGGCCCCGGAGAAGCTGGTGCTGTGGGAGTAGGGTTCCGCGGGGAATGCGCCGTATTCGCGCGCCGTCTTGCGGAAACCGAGGCCCGCCTGGATGCCGTAGTACGCGCGGACCAAGCGCGAGCGGGTCTCCTCGTCCGCCTCGGCGGCCGATAGGGCGGTTTCCTGGGCGGCGAGCATGAGCTTGGAAACCATGTGCCAGTAAATGCAGCCGAGGCCCTCGTAGCCGAACATCGAGCCACTGCGGCCGGTGAAGGACTGGTGGCGGAACACATCCTCGTAGAGCCGGTGGATGCGATCGCGATCTCGATCGAGGTCCGCGGCCAGCGCCGGGTCCCTGCCCAGCGTCTCGAGACAGGAAGCGAGCGAGTAGGCATTTTCCAGAGACGGATGAAAGCGATACCCACCCAAGGGATCCGCGATCACCAGCCGTTCGTCGGAGCGGGCGATCATCTTCACGAGGATGGGAACCTCTTCGAGTTGCCTCCGTGAAATCCGATTGGTCTCAAGAAATCGGGGCAGCTCGCGATCCGGATAGAGCAGATAGCTGCGATGACGCGGGCAGTACAGGGCGCTGGTCGGAAGGGCCTCCAGCAACCGGAGGGCCTCCTTCGTGGGGAGGAGGCCGGAGTTCAGCATCGCGACCTGGCCTTCCAGCATCAGCGGCAGGCGTCCGACGTCCATGGTCCGGGCTTCGCGATCGACCGACAGGGTGTTGTAGGATTCATAGAGCCCGTCCTTTCGGCGGTTGGCATGCAGCGTCCGCGACAAGGCCTCGAGGGCGCGGTCGATGAAGCGGATCACCTCACCGGTTTCCACCTGGCCGGGGTCACCCGGTGACTCCGCAGCCACCTGGTTGCGGTAGGCTTCACCTGCCCGGCCGACGCCGGAGACCAGTTCGAATCGATCGCCGGGCCGGGGGTCCCCGGCTTGCCAGCGTGGATCTTCGAAAAGATCCGCCAGCGTGGAGATCCAATCGGCCAGCGGCCGGGACATCGAAACCCGGGCCTGCCCGGCGGCGCGCACCTTGCGGCCGAGGAAAGCGAGGTAGCGGTGCAGGTGGGCCGCGGTCACGACCGATAGCCCACAGCCGGCCAGTGCATTGTTGGCGTCATTCCACTCGGGGCGCTGGGTGTTCAGCCAGATGCCTCCGCCGGGAACCAGATTGGAAAGCTTGGCCGCGGCGGGGATCAGCAGCTTTTCCAACAAGGTGGCGTGGCAGAGCCGGCCGTCCGCATCGCGCCGCAGCAGCCCGTCGCCGCCCAGGCGGTCCCGCTCCTGCATGGCCCGCCGGTGCGCCTGGAGATCGAAATCGACGGTGTGCCGGGGGTCGGCGAGCGTGGCTTCCCAGCCCTTCAGCCGATAGGGGACCGCGGCGTGGACGAAGGTCCGGGCATCGAGCTGGAGCGTGATTTCTCCAGGGTCCACCTCGGCCTGCAATTCGAGCAACTTCAGCAGATAGACGATCTGGTGATCCCCCCAGTAGCCGATGGACGACCACGGGTCATGCTCGTCCGGGGCCTCCCAATCGACCCCTTCGGAGGTGATGCGGTAGGGATTGTAGCCGTCGATGGTGGAGGCGTTGAGGAACTTCCGGATGAAGGCGGGCAGGAACCCCGGGTGGCTCCACGCCAGGGCCTCCCAGTTCTGGAAGATGTCCCGCCAGTTTCCCTCGTAGTGGAGAATCGGAGAACCGGCCTCGTCCTTCAGGCGGATGTCGAAAAAGTTCCACGGCCGGCTCGGATCGCCATGGCGGCGGCTCAGCGTGAACGGCAGGTATTCCTCCGAGAGACGTCGTAGATCGGCGTCGCCGGTCGCGCTGGCGAGCTGCAGCAGGTCGGCGCGTTCGATGGCATCGGGCAGCTCCGCCAGCCAGGCCGCCTGCCGCTTCGCCACCTCGGTGTTGTTGCATGTCAGGTAGTGGATGAAGGAGCTGCGGCGGACCTGGTAGCCCTCCGCGGGCACCCCGCCACGCATGATGTTGCAAACGACGTTGTGGTAGTGATGAAGGTCCGAATCCCGGTCGCCGGTGCGTTGGATGCCATCGGCCGCCGCCACCAGATCCACGAGTTTTTCGCGTCCGCGGGCGAGATCCTCGAGCAAGGCGGCTTCGAGCGCCGCCGGGTCCGAAAGATCCTGCAGCAGCCGCGAGGTGTCGGCCTGTGATTGGCCGATATCCGCCACCATGAGCCACTCGGCGGACTTGCCGGCCTCGAGTGTCATCTCGCGCGCCATGAACATCGCGCCGCGCTGGCCGCGCACGCGATCCACCGGCTTCGTCCCGAGCCTGCGCAGGAAGCTCTCGGCATCCGGGCGGCTGAGAAACACCGGTCCCTCGCCCAGACCGGCGGTCCAGACGGTGGTGGCGAGGAGGTTCTCCAAGGGCACCGGCTTGTCGGTGATTCCCGCCGCCAGCCGGTGGATGAAAAGACGCCCGCCAGCCTCCAGCTCACTGAGCTTGTAGGCATCGGTGAGGCAACTGAAGTGAAGGTGAAACCGGCTGTTCACCCCGGGCGGCATGAGGCTGTCGAGGCCGTCCACCAGCTTCAGCCCGCGCGGACGGTCCCCCACGTTTTCGAGCTTTGCGAAGCGGACAAAACCGAAGTTTTCAGAAAGCCGCCATCGGTAGCTGAACCGCAGCCCCAGAGTGGTGTGGGTTTCCTCGAACCTCAGCTCGTCGCCGGTCACGCTCTTGAGCAGCCGCCGGCGGGCGGGGGTGAGAAGGGCGATCGAGGGCCGGAACGGATTCCACATCACCCCCTCGCACACCAGCGCCGTCCACGGTCCGGTGGTGTTCCAATTGTCGAGGATCTTGTCGACCGTGAGGTAGGGGAAAAGCGCCGAGTCCGGCGACCGGCGGCCGGCCGTGAGGGCCCCGCTGCTGGCGCAGAAAAACCAGTGGTCCGCCGCGCTGACGAGGCTCATGAAGAAGGGCTCCATGCTTTCGGCCTCCGTGATCACCGCGTAGTCCTGCCCATCGATCCGCGTCCAGCGGTTGGCCGGGGTGAAATGGATGGGCGGAAACGGCGACGCCACCGGGCGGGGCGTGGGAACGGGCCGGTCCATGAAAGGCTGGGACATGCGGTATGGAAGTCGGGGAAACGTCGGGACCATGGGGAGGGGAGCCCCTTGCCACGAGATCACATCATCATTTGCCCCCGCTTCTCAAGACAAGTGCAACTTGCAGTAAATTGCACCTTCGGCATGACCCGCGGCGTGAGGAGCCGTCATTCGACCGGCGGTGACGGAGAGGTCAGCCCGGAGGACGGCAACCCGTCCGAACGAGGGTAAGGCTCAGGGTCCGGGAAGCCCGGCGTCATGTCTCAGGGTGAGACAAGGCCAGACCTGGAATCGAAGTTGCCCGCGACCCGTCCGGCCGGGATTCTTTGGGGGCAGGCAAGCGGGTGGAAATCGATGGCCCGACCGGATTCGAACCACCTTTCAACCCCTCGATCCGGAAGGTGGGCCGCAGCATTCGACTCATGTTCATTTCACCCCGATATGCGGCTCTTCCGTCCGACGCCATCAAGCTCGATGAATCACCGGTGGCGTTCGACTATCAGAAGCGCCGCTTGTCTCTCACCGCGGGCTTGAACCGGCACCCGCGGCGGCCCGAGGTGGCCCTGATCGTGGATCCGCGGGACATCCTTTATCTCACCGGGGTTCACGAGGGCGTTTCCTGGCTTGCCGTATGGGACGGCGGTTGTTTCGCGGTCACGCGGCACATGCTGGTCCGCGAGGTGGAGGAGGAAATCGGCCCCTGCGAGGTGCTGTTGCCATCGCGGCGTTCGATCGATCCGGTGAAGCTCGAGGCCTTTGTTGTTTCGGAGCTCGGCCGCCGTGGCCTGGCTCGCATTGCGTTCGATCCGGGGCGGATGAACGCCGCCTCGTTCCTGGCCCTGAGCCATGGGGCAGCCGCCGCGGGAATGGAGTGCCTCGCGGTGCCGTCGCTGGTCGCAGCCCTCCGGCAGAACAAGGATCCCTTGGAGCATCACCTGATCTCGCAATGCGTGGAGATTGCCGAGCGAGCGTTTCTCGGCCTCACCGAAGAAGGCGCAGGCGGATTGGTCGGGCGCTCCGAGCTGGAGCTGGCACGGGAGTTGGAGACGCGGATGATCGGTCTGGGAGCGGATCGGCAGGGGTTTCCCGACACCGGCGTGATCGTCGCCAGCGGTCCGAACTCGGCCAGTGCCCACCATGTTCCCGGTCGCCGCCGGGTCGGAATGGGCGAGCCGTTGCTGATTGACTGGGGAGCGGAGCTTGGCGGCTACCGCAGTGACATGACCCGCACCTTGTTCACCGGCAGCGTGCCCGATTTCGCCTGCAAGGCGTATCCGGTGGTCGAAGCCGCCCTCGCCGCCGCCGCCGACGTGCTCGCCCCGGGGGCGAGGATGGGGGATGTGGATGGCGCCGCGCGGGACATGGTGATGAAGCACGGGTATCCCGAGTTTCACTATGGGGTCGGGCACGGCGTAGGGCTTGCGATTCATGAGGAGCCATGGCTCCGGGCGAATTCACAGGTCGAGCTGGAAGAGGGGATGGTGACCACCGTGGAGCCGGGCATCTATCTGCCCGGCATCGGCGGGATCCGGATCGAAAGCATGTACTCCGTTTCCCGGACCACCGTGCACCGGATGGATCGGCTGTCCGTGGCGCTGGCGGAAATGATCCTCGACTGAAAAAACCGTCGGCGGGCGACTCCGCGACGAGGCCGAGATCAGGCAGGCCCGCTGGGTGCTCCCGGGAAACCCGCGCCGATTGCGGAGATGAAAAAGGGAGCCACAAAAAAGGAGCTACGTATGGGCGCAGCTCCTTTTGAAAAAGTGGTGGGCAGAGAAGGATTCGAACCTTCGTAGGCTCACGCCAGCAGATTTACAGTCTGCCCCATTTGACCGCTCTGGTATCTGCCCTTTTCCCGGTCGGGGCCGGAGGTCTAGGGGGCGCTCAGGGCATTTGCAAGGGGAAAACAGAACGTCGATGGCAGGTTTTTTCAGAGGTCGCCGCTCAGGCATCCGGGCCCCAGTAGCGGGAGACCAGATCATCGATCATGAGGAAACGCTGACCCTGCTGGTTTTGCGAACTCGAGAGTTCGAGGACGACCGGAATGCCCACGCCCCGCATCAGCTGCTGGAAAAGCGGATCGTCGGCATCGTCGCCGTTTTTAAAAACGGCCGCCAGCTTGGACTCCACGGGCGATCCTTTTTTGACGAAGGCCCCGTAGCTGCGGCCCTCGATGGGGGCCGTCAGCTGATAGGCGGAGAAGCCGTTGTCGGTGGCCGCGCCGGGTTTGACGAACACGTGGAAAACCCCCTCGTCGCCCCGGGTGCCGGCGGCGAAGTGATAGAAGGCGTCGTCGTGAAATTCCCGGAACATGTCCCAGTCGATCCGCCACTCATCCCCTTGCTGGAAAAGCGTTACCGGAAAGCCCTGCGAGAGCGTCGGGGTGGTGACGATATACTGGTGCAAGCCGGGGGCGGTGGTGGGCCCGCCGATTCCGGTGTAGGCGATGGGGCCGTCTCCGGACTCCTCGGCATGGGCTTTCATGCGGTCGAGGACGCCGGGCGAATCGAGGACGTGCTCGGCACGATCCTCCCAGTGGGTGGCGTCGAGAAATGCTTCGAGCTCGGCGCGTGAGGCGCCGGACCCGGGCGGCGGAGCCGGGACCCCGGAACGGGCCGGCTTTTCCGCAGGATCGCTGGCCGGAGAGGGGCCGGGCACCGCGGGCTCCGGGGCGGACGGAGGAGCGGGCGTGGCGGCGATCGGGGCTGCCATCGGCTGCCCGGCAGGCACGGCCGCAGGCTGGTGAAACACCGGCCCGGCGAGGTTGCGGCCCTTGAGGGCGAGGATTTGGCCCGTCACCAGTCCGACGAGGAAAAACAGCAGGCTGGCCAACACCAACACCGCCCAGCGGAGCCGGCCCATGGCGGGAAACTCCAAGGCGCTGCCGAAGCTGGAGCGGCGCGGGAAAGGAGCCGGGGCCTCGTGGCTGGAATCCGCCTCAAGACGGGGCTTGAAGCCGGCGAACGGCGAGGCCGGGGGGGCGGGAGCGGCCGGAGGAGGCGGCGAGGCTTGCGGGAAATCGGGTCGCTGCGCTGCTGGCGGCTGGCTGGCCGGGGCGATGGTGAACATGCCGAAGCCCTCGGTTTGGGTAAGCCGGGCGACCGGGACCGGCTCGGCGGCCCGAGGAGCCATCCGCCACTCGTCGGCAGCAACCGCCTGCGGAACGGGCTGGGGCGCGGCCGCTGGAGCAGGCGCTGCCTGCACCCGGGGCGCGGCCGGGGGCGGCGGCGGCTCCGGCTGCGAAGCGGGTTCGGGCTCGGAAAACGGCGACGGAGGCGGCGGCGATGGCTCCAGAGGTTTCCTGAAGTAAGGACGCGGATCCCCGTCCGGAAGCGGTTCGGGCTCCGGCGGGGGAGGCGGGGGGATCGGCGCCGGGGCGAGGGCCTCGTAGCTGGCGGCAGGCGGAATGGATTCGGGCGGTGGAGGCGTGGCAAAGGGCTCCGGGGCCGGCGCTGCTTCTTCGCGGAGGCCCTGCGGAGGCCCGGGAAACGGGCGGAACGGATCCTGTCTCAGCGTCGGAGCCAGAATCAGCCGGCCGCACGAGGGGCAATGGCCGGAAGACCCCGCCGCCGCCGCGGGCATTGTGAGAAGGATTCGACAGATCGGACAATGAAACTGGATGACCTCCATGAACAAGGCGTGTGCTGTGTATGCAAGGCTGACAGATTCAAGGTCTTCTGTCGACCTTCAGGCCCATTGGATTTCCCGGATGTCGCGATGTGCCGCCCACGCGGAGAGATGGCCGGCAAGGCGCTCGTGGGAGGGCCGCCCGATGTGGAGCGCGGCGAGGCCCTCAAGAGCGCCGAAGGCGCGATGACCGGAAATCCTCACCTCCTGCGGCGGATGGCTGAGGCCGGTGCCAAGGCATTTGAGCGCCGCCTCCTTCGCCGTCCAAATGTGCATCAGGTAGTTGCCCCTTCGCGCTCCCTCCAGCCCCTCCGCGCCGGCGATTTCCTCGGGATGGCAGAACGCCTCCTCACACCCGATCAGGTCCAACCCACGGGCCGAGGGCTCGAGATCGACCCCGACCGGCCCCAAGTCCGACACCGCCAGCAGGCCCAGCGAATCGGCGTGGCTCAGATTGAAATGCAAGGCCGCTCCCCTCACGAACGGCTTGCCATGCTCGCCTTGAGCCCACTCGATCGGTTCGGAGGCGTGCGGCAGATATCCCGCCAGGATCCGGCGGGTCAGGGTGCGGAAGGCGGACCACCGCTCGGCGTCTTGCTGAAACACGAAGCGGTCCGCCTGCGCCCGCTCGGCGCGCGACAGCCCGGAGCGGGCCTCGTCGGGGGATATCGACCAAGGATCAAGAAGATGGAGAAAAAGCGGCATCGGACGGAGATGGGCAGGATTTGACAAAAAATCCGGCCTGGGTGTCAAAATTCGTAAAACTAGGCCCTACGGGATCGCGTGGGAGTGGGGTGGTGTATTTGATAACCATTTCATCATGAATAACAAAGGTGATGTTCAAGGGTATTTTTGGCGCGGCTGAAAATCTTGTAAAACCAAACTAAACAGTTAGTCTGCAGCCGCGATATCCCCCCTGGCATCGCTGTTTACCCACCCCTACCTCGCCAAGCATGTCCCACTCCCCGGCTGTACCGGTGCGCCTTAGCGCGACCTTCACCGCAGACTCGTTGGTCCCCATCCTCGGACACTGGTTTGCCTCGTTCGGCGTCAGCAGCACCGTCGAAACCACTCCTTTCCAGCAAGTGCTCCAGCAGCTGCTGGATCCCGCCAGTCCCCTTTCGACCAACCGCGGTGGCATCAACGTCCTGCTGGTCCGTGGACAGGACCTCGCCGTGGACCAGCCGACCCGCGGCCGCTCGGCCGCGCGCGAGGTCGGGGCCGCGCTGGCCGAGTCGATCGCCCGCGATGGCATCCGCACGTTGGTGGTCGCCTGTCCGTGTCGCGAATCCGGCGAGGCCGAAAAGGTCTTTTTCAATGAACTCCGCGATCAGGTCGCGGAAGTGGCCGGGGCGGAATTCGTCAATGGCCATGAGGCGGTGGCCCTCTACGAAGTGAAGGAGGTTTTTGACGCCGAGTCCGAGCTCGCGGCCTCCGTTCCTTTCACCGACGCCATGTTCAAGGCGCTGGGCACGATGATCGCCCGCCAGGTGCTGGCCGGTCTGCGCAAGCCGATCAAGGTCATCGCCGTCGATGCTGATCACACCCTGTGGTCCGGCGTGGTCGGCGAAGTCGGAGCGAAGGGCGTCGAGATCGGTCCCGGGCGCAGGGCGTTCCAGCAGTTCCTCATGGAGTGCCGCGGGCAGGGCCACCTGCTGTGCCTCGTTTCAAAAAACCATCCCGATGATGTCGAGGCCGTGTTCCGGGAAAACCCGGGCGTCATGATGCCGCGCGAGGCTTTCATCGATGCGATGGTCAACTGGGATCCGAAATCCGCCAATCTCCAGCGCCTCGCCGAGCGGCTCAACCTCGGGCTCGACTCATTCCTGTTCCTCGATGACAGCCCGGCGGAGATCGCCGAGGTCTCCGCCAACGCACCCTCCGTGCTCGCCGTCCGTGTGCCGGAAAACGAGGCGGAGCTGCCCGGCTTCCTGAAGCACCTGTGGGTGCTCGACCGCCACTCGGCCAGCGCCGAGGACGCCAAGAGGGCCGACTTTTACCACGACGAAGCCCGCCGCCGCGAACTGCGCGACCGCACCTCGAGCTACGAGGAATTCATCGCCGGCCTCGACCTGCGCATGGACATCGTGCCGCTCGATGAGGGCAACCTTTCCCGCGCCAGCCAGCTGACCCGGCGCACCAACCAGTTCAACTCCTGCCCGCGCCCGCGCGATGAAGCCGAACTTCGCGAGAGCTGCCGGGGCATGACCGGCAGGCTCATCGAGGTCAGCGACCGCTTCGGCGATTACGGCGCCGTCGGCCTCATGATTTTCCGCGAGGATGGTGGCCGCCTGTGGGCGGAAACCTTCCTCCTCAGCTGCCGCGCGCTCGGCAAGGGCGTCGAGCAGCGCATGCTCCGCTACCTCGGCGAGGTCGCGGCGGAGATGAAGCTTTCGGAAATCGCCATCTGGTTCAGCGACAGCGGCCGCAACCAGCCGGTGCGCGACTTTCTCGAAAGCCAGCCCGGACGCTGGGAGGACGAACTGCGGATCCTTGCCGGCAAGGATGCGCGCCAGTGTCCGCTCGTGCCCTCCGCCGTGGCAGGCGGATCGAAGCAAGCCATCGCCGGCGAGCCGGTGACCGATGCCGGTCACATTGCCGAGATCGCGCACACGCTGCGCACCGCCGAAGCCATCGGGAAATGGATGGCGCCGCCGGTTCAGCCGCGACCCGAGATCTCCGAGCGCTTCGTTTCGCCGCAAGGCGTGGTGGAGGAAAAAATCGCCGCCATCTGGGCCGGCGTGCTCAATGTCGAACAAGTCGGTCGCAAGGACCGCTTCGTTGACCTCGGCGGCAACTCGCTCCAGCTCGTCCGCGTCCACGCCCAGGTCCAGCGCGAGTTCGGCAAGCACTTCGAGCTCGTCCGCATGTTCGAGCACCCGACCGTGGAGGAGCAGGCGCTGCTCGTCGCCAGGAAGGAAACTACGGCGTCCGCCGTAGAAAAGGTCGCCGGGAAGTCGGACGACGATGCGCTGGCCATCGTCGGCATGGCCGTGCGCCTGCCCGGAGCCTCCTCGCCCGAAGAGCTATGGCAGAACCTGCGCAACGGCGTCGAATCGATCTCCACCTTCACCGCCGAGGACGAGGACGTCCCCGGACCGGCCGACGACCCGGCCTTCGTCCGCGCCCGCGGGTTGCTCGATCCCGAGCTCTACGAGGGCATTGATGGGGGCCTCTTCAGCATCCTGCCTCGCGAGGCCGAGATCATCGATCCCCAGCAACGCGTCTTCCTCGAGCTCTGCTGGGAGGCCTTCGAGCGCGCCGGCTACACGCCCGACAACGCCGAGGCCGAAGGCGGCCGCGTCGGCATCTACGCCGGCTGCTACTACGACACTTATCTTCCGCACAACGTTCTCTCCGACCCGGAAGTCCACCGCCGCCACCTCGCCGAGGCGCAGGTCGGTGCGCTGCAGGTCGAGTTCGGCAACGACAAGGACCACCTCGCCACCCGCGTCGCCTTCAAGCTCAACCTCAAGGGCCCGAGCCTCACCGTCCAGACCGCCTGCTCCAGCTCGCTGGTCGCCGTTTCCCACGCCGCGATGTCGCTGCGTGCCGGGCACTGCGACATGGCGCTCGCCGGCGGCGTGACCATCACCGTGCCGCAGAAGCGCGGTTATCATCATGAAAAGGGTGGCATGGTTTCCAGCGACGGACACTGCCGGCCCTTCGATGCCGAAAGCTCCGGCACCGTGTTCTCCAACGGCGCCGGCGTGGTCCTGCTCAAGCGCCTCAAGGACGCCGTCCGCGACGGCGACCACATCCACGCCGTGATCCGCGGCTACGGACTGAACAACGACGGCGGCAACAAGCACAGCTACGCCGCCCCGAGCGTCGATGGCCAGGCCGATGCGATCCGCCGCGCGCACCTCGATGCCGGCGTCGATCCGCGCACCATCTCCTACATCGAGGCCCACGGCACCGCCACGCCGCTCGGCGACCCGATCGAAATCGCCGGCCTCACCGCCGCCTTCCGCCACGGCACCCGCGACAACGGCTTCTGCGCCGTCGGCTCGCTCAAGTCGAACCTCGGCCACCTCGACACCGCCGCCGGCGTCTGCGGTCTCATCAAGACCGCCCTTTCCCTGGAACACGGCGAGCTGCCGCCGGTGCTTCATTTCCAAAATCCGAACCCGCGCATCGACTGGGCGAACTCGCCCTTCTTCGTCAACGACACGCTGCGCCCGTGGACCTCGGAAAACGGCAGCCCGCGCCGCGCCGGCGTGAGCTCCTTCGGCGTCGGCGGCACCAATGCCCACGTCATCCTCGAGGAGGCGCCGCGCGACATCACCCCGCGCGAGGAACCCGGCGGCCCGCGCCTGTGGGTCCTCTCCGGACGTACGGAAGCCGCCGTAGATCAGCTCGCCGGCAAGCTCGCCGCCTTCGCGGAAAACGGCAGCTCCGAGAGCTTCGCCGCCGCCGCCCGCACCATGTCGCTCGGCCGCAAGGCGATGGTCCAGCGCAGCGCCGTGGTCGCCCGCGACTGGGCATCGCTCGCCGCCGCCCTCAAGGACAACCGCCCGGCCCCGGTCGAGTCCGCCGCCACCGCGCCGGGCCTCGTCTGGATGTTCCCCGGCCAGGGTGCCCAGCATCCGGGCATGACCTCCGACCTCTACGAATCGGAGCCCGGCTACCGTGCCGACATCGATTTCTGCGCCGACTTCCTCAAGCCGCTGCTCGGCGAGGACCTCCGCGACACCCTCTTCGCCAAGGACGGCGACGCCGCCGAGCGCCTCAAGCACACCGTGCTCGCCCAGCCCGCGATCTTCGTCGTCGAATGGGCGCTCGCCCGCCAGTGGGCCCGCTGGGGCGTGCTGCCCGAGCTGATGCTCGGCCACAGCGTCGGCGAATTCACCGCCGCCTGCCTCGCCGGTGTGTTCTCGATCGAGGACGGCCTGCGCATCCTCGCCGCCCGCGGCGAGCTGATGGGCAGCATGCCCGGCGGTTCGATGCTCTCCGTCCGCCTGCCCGCGGAAAAACTTCGCCCGCTGCTGCCGGAAAAAATCGACCTCGCCGCTGTCAACGGCCCGCAGCTCTGCGTCGTCGCCGGCGAGCGCGATGCCGTCGCTGAGTTCGCCGCCAGGATGGAAGTCGAGGGCGTCAACGTCCGCGAACTCCACACCTCGCACGCCTTCCACAGCTGGATGATGGACCCCGTCGTCGAGCGCTTCCGCAAGGTGATCGAGAGCGTGAAACTCCACCCGCCGCGGATGACGATCCTCTCGACCGTCACCGTCGGGAAGCTCACCGACGACCAGGCCACCGACCCCGACTACTGGGCGTCGCATCTCCGGCAGACCGTTGATTTCCACGGAGCCGTCGCTGCTGCTGCCGCGGAGAAGGAAGGCCGCCTTTATCTCGAAGTCGGCCCCGGCCAGACGCTGACCACGCTTTCCCGCCAAACTGCCGGCCGGGCCGGAAAAGGCTACGTCGCCAGCTGCAACCACCCGGCTTCCGACGCGCCGGATCACGACCGGCTCCTCCTCGCCGCCGGCGAGCTGTGGTCGCACGGCCTGCCGATCGACCTCGCCCGCTTCCACGCCGACGCCCCCGCGCAGCGCGTCCCGCTGCCGACCTATCCCTTCCAGCGTCGGCGCGCGTGGCTCGAATGCCGCCTGCTCGACCGCCCCGTCGAGCGCCTTGCCCCGCTGCCCAAGTCCGAGACCGTCAGCGACATCGCCCTGCCCGCCGCCGCGCCGGCCGCGAGCATGCTCGACCAGGTCCGCGAAGTCCTCGAGGGCCTGTCCGGCATTCCGGTCGAGGAAATGGAGCCGCGCATGAGCTTCCTCGAACTCGGTTTCGACTCCCTGCTTCTCACCCAGGCCGCCCGCGAACTGCAGAAGACCTTCGGCATCCCGATCGCCTTCCGCGACCTGATGCAGAACTTCCCGACGCTCGCCCAACTCACCGAGCACCTCGAGAAAAACGCCACGACGTCGAATGTAGTTGCGCGCGCAACTACTTCCGCCGCCACCGCGCCGGTGGTGATGCAGCCGGCGGCGGCCGCAGTGGCGGAGCAGGCAGCAGGTGGCGTTGGTGCCTCCTCTGCCGGGCCTGTCGACATGCTCGGCCGCGTGCGCGAGGTGCTGGAGGGACTCTCCGGCATCCCGGCTGAGGAAATGCAGCCGCGTTCGAACTTCCTCGAGCTCGGCTTCGACTCCCTGCTTCTCACTCAGGCCGCGCGCGAACTGCAGAAGGCCTTCGGCGTGCCGATCGCCTTCCGCGACCTGATGCAGACCTACCCGACCGTCGGCCAACTCGTCGATTTCCTGGAAAAGAACGCCACCACCCCGGCCGCAGTCAGCGCCACGACGGGCAGTGGGGCGAATGTAGTTGCGCACGCAACTACGTCTCCTGCCGTAGGAAATGGAGCGGCGGCAGGATCAGGGCCGGCTCCGTCGCAGGCTCTGGCGCAGGCGCCCGGAGCGGCGGCGTCGGAAGGCCCCGAGGAGGAGTCCGGTGTTTCCGGGCCGCGGACGCGCATCGACCGCGTGCGCACCGGCGATGAACTCACGCCGCCGCAGCGCGCGCACCTGGAGCAGTTGATCGTCGAATACTGCGAGCGGACGAAGACCTCGAAGGCGAAGACCCAGGAGTATCGCCCGTGGCACGCCGACCCGCGGACGGTCAATGGCTTCAACCGTCTCTACAAGGAGATGGTCTATCAGATTGTGGCCACCCGGATGAAGGGCTGCAAGATGTGGGACGTCGATGGCAACGAATACATCGACATGGTCAACGGCTTCGGCCCGAACTTCCTCGGTCACGCGCCGGACTACGTCACCGAGGCGATCCAGGAAGCGCTCGCCACCGGTCTTGAAATCGGCCCGCAGTGCGAGGCGGCGATGGAGACCTCGAAGCTGTTCTGCGAGGTGACCGGCAACGACCGCGTGTGTTTCCTCAACACCGGTTCGGAGGCGGTGCAAGCCGCGATGCGGATCGCGCGCACGGTCACCGGGCGCGACAAGATCCTCGTCTTCGATAAGGACTACCACGGCAACTTTGACCCAGTACTGGTGCGCTCGGTCGGGAAGGGCGCGCGTCGTCGGACGTTGCCGCTCGCGCCGGGGATTCCGGACAACGCGGTGCAGGACGTGATCGTGGTGCCGTGGGGCAAGCCCGAGGCGCTCGACATGATCCGCGAGGTGGCCGACCAGCTCGCCGCGGTGCTGGTCGAGCCGGTGCAGAGCCGCCAGCCGGAGCTGATCCCGATCGAGTTCGTCCACGAGGTGAAGAAGATCTCGGAGGAAAAGGGTTTCCTGCTGGTCTTCGACGAAGTCATCACCGGCATCCGCCAGGGTCCGGGCGGCTCGCAGGCCCTCTACGGCATCCGCGCCGACCTCGCCACCTACGGCAAGGTTTTCGGCGGCGGTGCTTTGCCGATCGGCATCATCGGCGGCAAGGCGAAGTACATGGATACCTTCGACGGCGGCCAGTGGCAGTACGGCGATGACAGTTTCCCGGAAAAGGAAGTGACTTTCTTCGCCGGCACCTTCGTCCGCCTGCCGCTCGCGATGGCCGCGTGCCGCGCGGTGCTGAAGCACGTAAAGTCCCAGCCAAAGGAATACTGGGAGGACATCGGCAAGCGCGCCGACCGCCTCGCGCGGACGGTCGACCGGATGTTCCGCGACCACGGCATCGACGTGCGGATGGTGAACTTCAACTCGCAGATGTATCTGCGCGTCGGCGACGGCGAAAAGCACGGCAACCTGATCTACTATCACCTTCGTAAGCGCGGCGTGTTCGCGATGGAGGGCCTGCCCTTCTACCTGACCGCGGCGCACACGGATGCGGATGTCGATTTCGTAATCAACGCCTTCCGGGAAACGATCGCCGCGCTCCAGGACGGCGGCTTTTTCCCGCGGCTCTCGGTTTCCACCGAAACGGAGGCCGCCCCCGGCGTGCGAGGACCGTTCCCAATGACCGAGCCGATGTCCGAGCTGTGGCTCGCGTCGCTGCTTGGCGATGAGGCGAACCTCGCCTTCAACGAAATGCTCCAGCTGCGGCTGGAGGGCGGGATCGACCTGGCTGCGACGCGCAAGGCGCTGCAGGATCTGGTCGATCGCCACGACGCGCTGCGCCTGCGGGTGCCGGGTCGCGAGGCGCCACAGTTCGTGGTCGATGCCCAGCAGGAGGTGTGCGTGATCGAGAAGGATTTCCGCGGTTCGGAAAACCTGGAAAGCGCCGAGTCGAAGCTGGTCGAGGCCGGTCTTGAGCAACGCGAAAGCGCCTTCGATCTGGCGACGGGACCGCTCTTCCGGGTGGTCGTGGCGCGCTTGCGCGATGACCTGACGGTGCTGCAGTTCGTGGCGCACCACATCGCCGCCGATGGCTGGTCCTTCGAGGTCCTGATGAAAGACTTCAAGGTTTGCTACGAAGCGCGCAAGGCGGGCATGAAGCCGATCCTCAAGGCGGCGCCGTCGATCGTCGATCGCGCGCTGCGCGAGCACCAGCAGGGTGGGGGCGATGAGGTCTCGCTGAACTGGTGGAAGGAACGTTTCGCCGAAGGCGTGACCGAGGCCGAGCTGCCGCTCAACAAGCCCTACGGCTCGACGCCGGTGTATCGCTCCGCGACCTGCGAGCTGAAGCTCGATCAGGCGGTCGCATCCCGTTTCAAGGAACTGGCGCGCAAGTGCGGAGCCACGCTGAACAGCACGCTGCTGGCGGGCTTCGAGGCGCTGGTGCACCGGCTGACCGACCAGGAGAAGTTCGTCCTGACCTTCCCGTCGGCGGGGCAGATGACCTCGGGCGAGGAGTCGCTCGTCGGCCACTGCGTGAACTTCCTGCCGCTGCCGGCGGAGGTCGACAAGGATGGCTCGTTCAAGGAACTCGTGGCGAAGGCGTCGTCGGCCCAGCTCGACGTGCTGGAGCATGGCGAGGTGACCTACGGCGAGCTGCTGCGCACGCTGAAGCTCGGTCGCGACGGCGGCCGCCGGCCGATGATGGAGCTGATCTTCAACCTCGAGCCCTCGGGCGATCCCGGCTACGTCGGCAACCTGCGGGCGAAGGTGGAGACCGTGCCCGCGCGCTACAGCAACTCGACGATCTTCCTCAACCTGATGATCATGCCGGACGGCTTGCTACTGTCCTCGACGTACAACAACGAGTTGATCGACGAGGGGACGATGCTGAGCTGGCTGGAGTGCCTGCGCGAACTGCTGCTCGATGCGGCGGAGGATCCGATCAAGCCGGTTGGCATGCTGAACCTGCTTTCACCCGAATCGGCCCGCAAGATCGAGTCGTGGGGCAATGGCGGCGGCAGTCTCCCGGCGCAGTCGGTTTCCGATCGCTTCCGCCGCATTGCGGAAATGCACGGCGGTCGGAGGGCGCTCGACTGGGAGGGCGGGGAGATGAGTTACCGTGACCTGGCGGCACGTGTTTCCGGCCTGGCCAACGCGCTGACCGAGCGAGGCGTGAAAGCGGGCGACCGGGTGGGCATCCATCTTGAGCGCAGCCCGGAGCTGATCATTTCCATCCTCGCCGTGCTGGAGGCCGGGGCTTGCTACGTGCCCGTCGATTCCGGCTTCCCGGCGGACCGGCGCAAGGCGGTCTTCGAGCAGTGCGGGGTCGGGCTTGTGTTGAGCTCTTCCACGGAAGCGGGCCTGGCGACGTTTGATCCGAAGTCAATCGGCACCGGTCCGGCCAATCCCGCCTATCGCGAGGCCAGCGATCCGGCTTACGTGATGTTCACCTCCGGTTCGACCGGTGAGGCGAAGGGCGTCGTGGTTCCGCACTCGGGCATCATGCGTCTGGTCACGGACACGGGGTACTGCCGCTTCTCGCCCGATGAAACCTTCCTGCAAGCCGCCACGGTGGCCTTCGACGCCTCGACCTTCGAGATCTTCGGCGCGCTGCTCAACGGAGGCCGGCTGGTGCTTTTGAAGCCCGGCGAGGCCTCGCTCGACGACATCGCTGCGGCGATCCGTGACAAGGGCGTGAGCACGGCCTGGTTCACGGCCGGCTTGTTCGAGCTGATGGTCGACGAGCATCTTGAGGCGCTGAGCGGGCTGCGCCAGCTGCTTGCGGGAGGTGATGTGCTTTCGGTGCCGCACGTGCGCCGTGCCTACGAGGCGCTTCCGGGAACGCGGTTGATCAATGGCTACGGTCCGACGGAAAACACGACCTTCACCACCACCCGCACGATCGGCGAGTCGGACCTGAACGGTCAGTCGATTTCGATCGGGCACCCGGTTTCCAGCACCTTCGTCGATATCGTGGATGCCTCGGGCCGTCCGGTGCCGGTCGGCTTCGCCGGCGAGCTGCGCTGCGGGGGGGCGGGCCTGGCCTTGGGCTACATCGGCCGCGTTGACCTGACCGCCGCGCGTTTCATCGAGACGCCGCGGGGCCGGATGTATCGCACCGGCGATCTCTGCCGCTGGCGCGCCGATGGCCGGATTCAGTTCATCGGGCGCAAGGATCATCAGGTGAAGGTCCGGGGTTTCCGCATCGAACTGGCGGAGATCGAGGCCTGCCTGCAGGCCTATCCCGGCGTCCGACAGTGCGAGGTGGCCGTGCGCGGTGACGGGGCGGCCGGGAAACGCCTGCTCGCCTGGTATTCCGCGGCCGGTTCGGTGGAGGAGGCAGGGGTGAACCGCTGGCTGGAGGAGCGCCTTCCCGGCTTCATGGTGCCGGATCGGGTGATGCGTCTCGACGCGCTGCCGGTGAATGCCAACGGCAAGATCGATACCGCCGCCTTGCCCGAGCCGGGGGCGGTGCGGCTCGTTTCCAGCACGGGGCCGGAGGGCGAGACCGAACGCCGCCTGGCCGCAGTCTGGAGGGAAATCCTCGGCGTTGGCGAGGTCGGCCGCCACGATGACTTCTTCGAGCTCGGCGGAAACTCGCTGGGCGGGCTGCGGATGTTCGCGCGGATTCATCGCGAGTTCGGCGCCATGCTGCCGTTGGCGACGCTGCTCAGGGCCCGGACCGTGTCCGCGCTGGCCCTGGCGATCGATGAGTCGGTGAATTCCCACGATCCGGCGGCTCCGGCCCAGAGCGACCATCTGGCCGTCATCCAGCCTGAAGGCACGGCGGCCCCGCTGTATGCGATCCATGGAGGCGATGGCGGCATTCTCTTCTATCGCGAGCTGGCCGAGCGCCTGCCGAAGGACCGTCCGTTCATGGCCATCGAGTCGCCCGACCTGGGCCGCGATGAGGACATCGACGTGGGCACGATCGAGGAGACCGCCGCCCGCTATGTGGAAATGCTGCGCGCCGACCGGCCGCACGGGCCCTACCTGCTGGCAGGCTACTCCTACGGCGGTGTGGTGGCTTACGAAATGGCCCGCCAGCTGGTGAATGCCGGCGAGGATGTGCCTTTCCTCGGCGTCTTCGATACGCTCAATCCCGCGGCCGACATCCGGCCCTACGCGCTGACCGAGCGGGTCTCCGTTTATTGGAATGCCCGCCAGGACCTGTCGCTCGGCGAACGGATCCTCAAGCTGGCCGGACGTTTCAAGGATGGAGTGGAAACCCACCTGCGGGTGAAGTCCGAGTCCGCCGCGGCTCACAAGGTCACCCATGCGGCCGCCCACTCCGAGCAACGCGCGGTGCTGCTGCGCGAGGCTCACGAGGCGGCGATGGACGCCTATCGGCCCGGGCATTTCCACGGCCGGATGCACGTCTTCCGCGCGGCCGAGGTGAACGACAAGTTCGAGGTTCCCGGCGACTATGGCTGGGGCGAGTTGGTGGATGACTTGGAAATGATCGACGTCCCCGGCGAGCACCTGACCTTGTTCGAGGAGGGCCACGTGGCCCCGCTGGCCGATCATTTCAGCCGCAGCCTGAACTCATCGCTCGGCCGCCGGCTGAGCCGTCCGTAATCGTCTCGATCTCAAGAATGCTGATTTTCCCGTAACTCGTTGGCATTGAACAAAAGCTGATTCCCTGATAGAACCCGACCCCCCGGTGAGATTTCCCTTTCCATCCGGATCCGCACGGATCCCGGCACGGACTGCCTGCCTTTTGATAGGGCTGGCCGCTCCGGCGCGGGCCCAGCAGTCGCTGGACAATCTCGTGGAATACCAGCCCGCGGTGACCGAGCCGGCGGCGGCGGTGGATCAACGGGTCGAGGCTGCGGTCGGCGAGCCGCTCTATCTGCCGCCGCGGGAAATCGAGCCGCCACCCGACCCGACCGATCAGGGCTGGGACATCGGCGTCCAGCTGGGTGCCGCCTACAACGACAATATTTTTCTCAGCCGGACCAGCCCGGAGTCCGACGTGATCGTCCGCGTGACGCCGAAGATCGGATGGGTGAATGGCCGCGAGGGCGGGGAGGGAGGATACCTCTCGATCATCTATCGACCCTCGGGGGTGATTTATCTCGATCACGGCAGCGAGAACCGGATCGACCACGAACTGGTGGTGGCGGCCAGCTACGAGGGACGTCGTACCGGGGTTGCCTACAAGGGCGGCTTTCGTCGCCTCGGCGATCCTCAGTCGGAACTCGGAGGACTGAATTCCGATCGCACCGAATACGCCAACGAGATCCGTCTGATCTGGCGGCCGAAGGAGAAGATCGGCGTCCAGGTCGCCGCCGGGCAGACCACGCAGGACTACGACCAGGCGGTCCTGACCGATGCGGATTCCTCCTACTTCGAGGCGGGTCTGGAATATGCCTACTCGCCGAAAACCCGGTTTCTGGTGGCCTATCGGAACGGCCGGACGGAGATCGATCGCGCGCCGAAGCAGACCTTCCAGCAGGCCACCGTGCAGATGATCTGGCAGCCGCGGGAAAAGTGGAAGGTGAACCTGCGGGCGGGGATCGAGAGCCGGGACTACGTGCAGGGTGGCGACACCTACGGCGTCTTCGACGGCAGGGTCGAGTGGGCGGCGCGGGCCGGCACGTCCTTGTTCGTGGCGGGCTACCGGCGTGAGGATGTTTCGGCGGTGTTCGCCGGGCAGAATATGGAGGTTCTCGGGGTCAGTGCCGGCCTCCGCCAGAAACTCGGCGAGCATTGGGTCGCCACGCTGGAAGGCGGCTACGAAAGCTCGGACTACAAGCGGGTGGCGGGCACCGGCGCGGCGAACCGGAGTGATGAAGTGATTTTCGTGCGGCCGGCGCTGGAATACTCGGTGACCGACGATTTCCGGGTGGGCGCCTTTTATCGCTATGAGCGGAACTCGTCGAACAACGTGGCGTTCGGCTACGACAACCACCAACTGGGAGTGGATCTGGAGTATGAATTCTAGGATGCAGATGATGATGCGGGCCTGGCTGGCCTGGCTGATGGTGATCGCCCCCGCGGCGGCCCAGGAGGCCTCGTCCGGCCGGATCGGCAGCCGCGACAGCGTGGAGATCCGGGTTTTCCGCGAGGACGACCTGACCACCCGCGGGCAGCTCTCCACCAAGGGTGAGATCGAAATGCCGCTGATCGGCGCGGTGCGGCTGGCAGGCATGACGACGACCGACGCCGCACGGGCGATCGAGGCCAAGCTGCACGATGGCTATCTGGTGAAACCCGAGGTCACCGTGGCGATCACCGCGCGGGTGCGCAAAACGGTGACCGTGCTCGGCCAGGCCCAGCGGCCCGGCGTGTTCCAGCTCGATCCGAACCGCGAGCTGACGATCGTTGAGGCGATCGGCCTGGCGGGTGGCATGACGCGGATCGCCAACTCCAAGAAGATTACCCTCAAGCGCAAGGGCTCGGCCAAGCCAATCCGGGTCAACGTCCGCGCCATCACCGCCGGCGAGGCCCGCGACATTCCCTTGCGGGACGGCGATGTCATCACCATTCCCGAGAGCATATTCTGACCCGCCTGCATGAGTCACCCCCTGTCACGACCAGAATCCCATCCACCTTCGACGGCCCTCGGCCCGCCGGGCGGGACGGATCCGACCTTTTTCCTGCCCAAGGTGGAGGTGTCGCGGATCGGTGGCTTCCTCAAGCGCTGGTCATGGATTCCGCTGCTGCTGGCGATCCTCGGCGGCGTCGCGGGCTGGTATGTGGCGAAGCGCGCGACGAAGTACTATATTTCCCATGGATCGGTCTATGTGAGCACGGAAGCTCCGAAGATCTCGGACATCCAGGCGGCCACGACGGAGGAATCGCGGGACCTCGAGCAGATGCAGTCGGTGGAGCAGGGGATGCTCTCGAACATGCTGTTGATGCGCGTGTCCGACCGGCTCGGGCTGGCCAAGGACCCGACCTTTGCGCCGGAGGCGACCAGCGACCAGCAGCGACTGAAGGTGCTGGAAGACCGGCTGACGGTGGTGCTCCGCCGCGGCACCCGGCTGATCGACATCACGGTCGAGGATCCGGATCCCGAGCGGGCCAAGAATCTCGTGGAGGCGGTGAAGGTGGAATATGAAACCCTGAGCGCCGAGCGGCAGGAGACGATCCTCGCGGAAATGATCGAGGGTCTCAATGCGGAGGAAAAAAGCCTCAAGTCGAAGGTCGATCGGTCCCAACAGGCGGTGCGGGATTTCCGCGAACAGCACCCGGTGCCGGGGCTCGACGGCGAGCCGGGGACGGGGACGGCGCGCGATGAGTTATCGATCCTCGGCAGCCAACTGACGGAGGCCAAGACCGAGCGCCTGAAGCTCGAGTCGGAGCGGGAGGCATTTTCGCGGCTGGATCCGCAGAATCCGGATGCCCTGGCCGGCCTGCCGGAAAGCGGGGCATCCAGCGAGGTGGTCGAACTCACCCGCGAGGTGCGGACCAAGAAGGCCGAGTTCGCCCGCGTCAAGGAGCGCTATCTTTATAAGCACCCCGAATACAAGCGGGCCGCGGCCGAGCTGGCGGAGACGAAGAAAAGCCTTCAGGCGGCCATGGTCACCGCAGCCGAGGCGATCGAGAAGCGCTACAAGATCGCGCTCGAAAACGAGGCCAAGCTCGAGCGTGAAGTGGCGAACTCCAAGACCACGGCCGTGGACGTGGAAGGGCTGCGCGAGGAATTCACCCAGTTGAAACGCAAGGCGGAGGACAACCTGGAGCAGCACCAGCAGGTGACCCGCCAGCTCCGCGAGGCGAACCTCGCGGGGTCTGTGCCGGCCTCGGTGCTGAGTTGGCGGGACCAGCCGACGGTTCCCGAAAAGCCGTCCCGCCCGCGCAAGGCTCTGATCATGGGGCTGGGGACCGCTCTGGCCTTCTTTTTCGGACTCTTCGTCGCGGCCGGCCTCGAGCTCGGCGACCGCAAGGTGAGAGGCGCCGCCAGCGCCATGCGGGCGACCGGCGTGCCGATGCTCGGCCAGCTGCCGAAAGGTGACGAACGTTCCGGTGCCGTGGTGCTTTCCGATCCGCGGTCTTCGCTGGCCGATGCGTTCCGCCGGTTGCGCGTGGTCCTTTCCCCGCGGGGTCCGGGCGACCGCCTGCAGTCGATTCTTTTCACCTCCGCCACCGCCGGGGAAGGCGCCTCGTTCTGTGCCGTGAACCACGCCGTCTCGCTGGCCTTGGAGGGCCATCGCACCTTGCTGGTCGATGCCGACCTGCGCACGCCCGGCATCAGCCGCGAACACCTCCGCGAGCGGGCCGGCCATCTGGGACTGGGAGGTTACCTCGAAGGGCGGGCGAGCGCGGCCGACGCCTGCGTCCGCACTGCGGTGCCGGCACTGTACCTGATTTCCTCCGGTGAGCTGCGCTCCGACGCGAGCGAATTGCTGTCGCGCACCCGCTTGGCCGCTTTGCTCGACGAGGCCGGCAACTGGTTCGACCGCGTGGTCATCGACGCGCCGTCGGTGCTCGGTTCGCCCGATGCGCAGACGGTGGCCCGCAGTGCGGACCGCACCTGTTTGGTGGTTGGCGAAGGAGGAAGCGATCGCGTGGAGCTTCGCGAGGCCGCCAAGCAACTCCGGGCTGCCGGTGCCAATCTGGTCGGCTTCATCTGGAATGAACACCCCGTCGGACGCGGCGATGCCCCTTCGTTGGCGGTGGTTCGTGAAGGACTCGGAAACCGCGGCAATGTTGATCTGATTGTTCCCCCTCCCCATCGTTCTTAACCTTGACAATTAAGACCTCTACGCGATCATGCGGGTCCCTTACCGCTTCTGCGGCGCGTAGACCGCTCCAAGCTGTCACCCCCCCCCACACCCCCCGAATGAATCCCACGACACCCCCCCGGTCGTGCGAAACTCCCGTATCTGCGGGAGACGCGCCTGAATTGCGGCAGCGTTTGTTTACGCTGCGTCACCGCCATCGTACTTGGATGGCGCACCAGAAGTTGGTCGCCCTGAGCTTCCTCGGCGATTCGTCCATCGTCATTTTCAGCCTCCTCTCGGCCTATCTGCTGCGTTTCGAGACCAGCGTGCGCGAAATGGGAGTGCTGGACCGCGCGATCGACATGCGCGACTACGCCGGGCACGTGTTGCTGGGCGCGGTGCTGATGGTTTTCCTGCTGACGAACTTCCGCGCCCACGATCCCCGCAATTTCCTGGCGATCCGCCGGACCTTGTTCGTGGTCTTCAAGTCGGTGGGCCTGTGGTTCGTGACCTTCCTCAGCCTGGCGTTGCTGTTGAAAATCGAGCCCCCGATCAGCCGGATGTATTGCGTGTTCGGTGCGGTTCTGGCCTGGGCATCCCTGAGCCTCTGGCGCTGGTTTCTCTACTGCCTGTTCCGCCGCGAGCCCATCGCCTCGGCGCTGCGGCAAAAGGTGGTCTTCGTGGGCTGGAACCCCGACTGCTCGCTGACCGCGGCCCGCTTTTCGGAAGGACGCTCGCACAATTTCCAGATCATCGGCCGGATCGCCACCGATCGCGAAGATCCCAGCGGTGACGACGTGCCGGTGCTCGGCCGCTTCACCGATGCCCGGCACCTGCTGCGCGAATCCGGCGCCGATGTCGTGATGGCGGTGGACACCGCGCTGGATCGTCACGAGATGCTCGAGCTGGCCGAGACCTGCGGCAAGGAGTTCATCGACTTCAAACTCGTCCCGAGCTGCTTTCAAGTGCTCGTTTCCGGACTCCAACTCGAAACCGTCCACGGCGTGCCGGTGCTGGGCGTCGGCCAGCTGCCGCTGCACCATGCGATGAACAACGCGCTGAAGCGCGCCACCGACATCGTGGGCGCGATCTTCGGGCTTATGGTTTTCACCCCGGTGATGGCGTGCTTCGCCGCCCTTGTTTACCTCGAAAGCCGCGGCCCGGTGATCTACCGGCAGCGCCGCATCGGCCTCAACGGCAAGCCTTTCGACATCCTCAAGATTCGCAGCATGAAGCTCGATGCCGAGGTCAACGGCGCCCCGGGCTGGACGGTTGCGGACGACCCGCGCCGGCTCAGGGTGGGTGCCTTGATGCGCGCTTGGAACATCGACGAGCTGCCGCAGTTCTGGAACGTCCTGCGGGGCGAGATGAGCCTGGTGGGTCCGCGCCCCGAGCGCCCCGAGCTGATCGAGGACTTCAAGGAGGACATCCGCCACTACAACATCCGCCACAACGTGAAGCCCGGTGTGACCGGATGGGCCCAGGTCAACGGCCTCCGCGGCGACACCTGCCTCCGCGAGCGGGTGAAGTTCGACCTCGACTACATCGAGAACTGGAACCTGCTGCTCGACGTGCAGATCATGTTTCTGACCTTCTTCAAGCGGAAAGGTGCCTGCTGATCCCAGCTTTCCAGCCTTGATCCGATGCCTATGCTCGCCGCCGTGGAGGAAACGGAGCTGATCGACCACGGCGCGCGGCGGGATTCGTCGATCCGCAGCGCCGTGCTCACGTCCTTCCTCTCGAAGGGCGGAACCTTCCTCCTCCAGCTGGTCGCCCTGCCCGCGGCCCTGCGGGTGATGGGGCGGGCGGAGTTCGGGATGTTCGGCGCGGTGAGTACCGCGCTGGCCACCGTGGCCTTGCTGGAGGTGGGCGTAGGGCCCGCCCTCGCTCATGGCATTTCGAAGGCGGGTGCCTCGAACGACTTCGCCAAGCGGCAGAAACTGGCATCGACGGCGTTCTTCATGCTGCTGGCGATCGCCGCCCTGGCCGGCTTCCTCGCCGGCGGCGTGTTGATGACGGTTCCGATCCCGACCCTCTTCGGTGGTGAGTTCGCCGGCACCGAGGAAACGATGCGACCCGCTCTCTGGCTCGGTCTCGGCCTTTTCCTCGCGCTGTTTCTCCTGAACCTCACCGACCGGTTACGGGAGGGGTTGCTCGAGGTTTCCCACACCAACACCTGGGGCGCGATCGGCAACCTGCTGGCCGCCGCAGCGGTCGGACTGGCGGTCTGGAAAATCCCGCAGGTCTGGTTTCTGGTGCTCGCGGTCCACGGGTCCATCGTGGTCGCCAAGCTCGGCAACACGTTTTCCTTGTGGAAACGCCACCCCGACATGCTTCCGCGCTTCGCGGGAATCGAGCGCTCCCTGATCCGGCACCTCTTGAGCGATGGCGCGGCCTTCGCGACCTGCGCGCTGCTTGTCGGCTTCGTGGAATACAATGTCTGCACCTGGCTGGTCGGGCACCACGGCGGCCCTGACGCCGTATCGCTCTACATGATCTTCGTGCAGGTGAGCGTGATGCAGCTCGGCTTCGTGATGATGGTCAGCACGCCGACCTGGCCGGCGGTGGCCGAGGCCCTTGCCCGGGATGATCGCCCGTGGGCGAGGATCGCTTCCCGGAGGCTCTACCTGCTGGGGGTCGCCTTCGCGGCCTGTGCGGCGGTCGGCTGGGTGACGGTCGGCCCTTGGGTTTTGAAACTCTGGCTGGGTGAGGAATTCGCCGGACTGCCCCGGAGCTTGATGGGGGCCTTCGCGCTGTATTTCGCCGCCCACACCTGGCGGCATCTCAACCATGTGTTGATGATCGGCACCGGGCAGGTCCGGACCCTCGCGCGGGTTCAGCTTGTCGAGACGGTGCTGGTCGCCGGCGGTGCCACGGCGGGTCTGCATTTCGGCGGCGTGCCGCTCATGATGGCCACGATGGGTGCCACCATCCTGCTGGTCACGGGTTGGCTCTTGCCTTCAAAAGTCAGGCGGGCCCTCGGCGAATAAAAAAAGCCGCTCCCGGGTGGAAAAGCCCGGGAGCGGAAGGGGGAATTCGGGAAACAGATGGGAATGGCTGGCTTTTCCGGCGAAGCCTCGGCGCGATGACATGTGGGCGTCCCCGTGAATCCATCTTGCCGGTTGCCGGCTTCGGTTTCCTTCCAAGCTCCTCCCACGGGATGGGGCGGACCTTGGTCAGTGACGAAGTCGGCGGGCTTGCTCGGCGAAGCAGGGCAATCATTAACCCATCTTGATATTCCGGCGATTACGTGTTCGCGGAAGCTCATTTCCGGGCGGCACCGATCGAGCGAAGGTAGGCCAGTAAGGCCTTCATTTTCGGCTCGTCCACGATGCCTTGAAAGGACGGCATGGCTGGCGCGAAGCCGGCGGCGACCTTGGCCTGGGGCTCGAGGATCGACTCGCGGAGGTAGGCGTCATCAACCTCGATGTCCGAGCCATCCGCGAGTGCCTGGGTGGTGCCGAAGAGCCCATGGAGCCTCGGCGCGATTTCCGAGCTTCCCTGCATGTGGCAGGCTGCACAGCCGAGCGATTGGAACAGCTGCTCGCCTTCCATCGCGGCTGTCGTTTTCCCGTCAGGCACAGGCGGCGGCACGTGGATCAGGCCGGCGATGGCGGTGGTGGCACCGATGACCACGGCGAAGATCGTGGCGAGCCAGCCGCGGAAGTAGAGCCGCGAGTTCATGAGGAATTTCACGGCGACCAACGCGACGATGACGATCACGAGAATGGGCACGCGCTGGTCCGAGGCGTGGAGGCGCGGGAAGTGGGCGCTGAGCATCAGGAACAGCACCGGAAAGGTGATGTGGTGGTTGTGCAGCGAGCGGGACTTGGCGCGCTTGCCGAGGGTGACGTCGTGCGGTTGGCCGGACGCCAACGCATCCATGAAACGGTGCTGGTTGCCCATGATGTGGACGAAGACGTTGGCGGTCATCCAGGTGGCCATCATGGCCCCGATCTGGAGGTAGAGCGCCCGGCCGTTGAAGATGCCGCCGTAAAACCAGGCGGCGCCGGCGATGAAAACCAAGGTCGCCAGGGCACCAAGCCACAGTTTTTTTCCGAGAGGCGAGCGCCAGATCAGGTCGTAGACGATCCAGCCGAGGGCGATCCCGGCCAGGCTGAGCCCGGCGGTGGCGGGACCGGAGAGGTCGGTCTTGGTGGCGTCGGCGAGGGTTGAGCCATCGCGATAGAAAAGGACGCACAGCAGGGTGAAGCCGGTCAGCCAGGTGGTGTAAGACTGCCACTTGAACCAGTGGAGCGGCTGCGGGATGGCGCCGGGCTTGAGGACGCGCTTCTGGAGGTGGAAAACGCCGCCGCCGTGGAGCATGTCGAGGTAGCCCATCAGGTCCTCGTCGGGGTCGTCCTTCCTGCGCGCGATCAGGCGCAGCTCCATCCAGGTGAAAAGCAGTGAATTGCCGATCCACATGATCGCCGCCGCGACGTGGGCGAAGCGCAGAAGGATGGCGGCAATCTCGGCGAGCGCGGAGGACATGGGTGATTTCTAGGGCGTTTCTGAAAAAAGTCCTACAGCCACAAAAAGCATAAGATTCACAAGGCTGCTGGGTTCTCTGTGCCTTTTGTGGCCATCAAAAGACTCGGCGTAGCAGGCCGCGTGCTATTCCTCCACCGCATCGTGGAGGCGGAGCCGGGCGATGTCGTGGATCTGGCGGATGGCCTCGCCGATCTCGGAGGCCTCGTCGTGTTCGAGACGACGCTCGAAGGCTTCCAGCACCGAGGCGCGGGTGTGCTTGCGGGCGCAGATGATGAAGGGAAAACCGAAGCGCTCGCGGTAGGCGGTGTTGAGGGACGTGAAGCGCTCGTATTCGTCCTCGGACAGACGGTCGAGGCCCAGGCCGGCCTGCTCGCGGGTCGATTCGGCGGTGAGCTTGCCGGCACGGGCGAGCTTGCCGGCGAGGTCCGGGTGGGCACGGATGAGGGCGAGCTTTTGGTCGTCCGTGGCGCGATCGACCCATTCCTGCATGGCGGAAATGAGGGCCGCGCGGGTGGGGAATGGCCGCAGGGGAGCGACGCCTTCCGCGACCCAGGGTGAGTGCTCGTAGATGCTGCCGAAGGTTTCGATGAAGGATTCGGCAGTGAGGGTGTTCAGTTCGTTGAGGGTCATAATGGAACGCCGACGATGAAATCGGCATGCGGAGCCGGAGTGGATGGTCCCCAAAAGACTGCCTCAAGGGACCGTCGATGCCGATTTCATAATCGGCGTTCCTTGATAACTGGCGCTGCTGCGAAGATGCTCCGGCCATGGATGTCTGGCAGGCGATCGCCGAGGCCCGCAGGGGCGGGCGGCCGATGGTGGTGGTGACCGTCACCGCCGCCCGCGGCAGCGTGCCGGGCGAGGTCGGCGGGAAGATGCTGGTGACGGCGGAAGGCCTGCCCGCTGGCACGGTCGGCGGTGGCAGGATCGAGGCCAAGGCGGTCGAGCTGGCGACCTCGATGCTCGGCGCGAGCGAACGCTGCCGGACCGAGACCTGGAACCTCCAGCGCGACGTCGGCATGACTTGTGGAGGGGAAATGACGCTGCTTTTCGAGCGGATCGACGGCGGTGGCGAGTGGTCGATCGTCGTCTTCGGCGCCGGGCATGTCTCGCGGGCTCTGGTGCGGCTGCTGGCGACGCTGGCATGTACGGTGGACGTCGTAGATACCCGCGGGGAATGGCTGGCGGGCGTGCCGGCATCGACAAATGTGCGGAAACACCTCGTCGCGGGTTTCGAGCACGGCGTGGAGCGGGTCCGCCCGGACAGCTTCGTCATTTCCGTGACCCAGGGCCACGCGACCGACCGCCCGGTGCTGCGCGAGGTGGCGCGGCGTTTTCCCGAGGTGCCCTTCGCGGGCGTGATCGGCAGCGACGCCAAGAAGGCCGTCCTCTGGCGCGAGCTCCGCGAGGACGGGGTGGCCGAGGATTTCCTCAACAAGCTCGAATGCCCGCTCGGGCTGCCGCTCGGCGGCAACGACCCGGCGGAGATCGCGGTGAGCATCGCAGCGCGGTTGCTGCAGGTGCGCGATCAGAAATGAGTCGGCCTGCGGGCGAGGAACTGGCCGCGGCCCATGGTGCCGACGAATTCGCCATCGCGCACGGCGACCTCGCCGCGCACGGTGACCACGCTGGGCCGGCCTTCGATTTGCACGCCTTCGAAGCCGGAGTAGTCGGTGTCCATCTGCTGTGTCTCGACCGAGATCTTCCCGCGGTAGTCCGGGTCGTAGATCACCAGGTCGGCATCACTGCCGGGGGCGATCTCGCCCTTGCGCGGATAGAGTCCGAAAATCTTCGCCGCCTGGGTGCTGGCCACCTTCACCAGGGTTCTGAGGTCGATCTTCCCGGCCTTCACGCCGTAGGTGTAGAGCAGGTTGACGCGCTCCTCGACGCTCGGGATGCCATTCGGGATGAGCGTGAAATTCGCGCCCTCGCCGCGCAGCGAGAAGTCGGCGTTGAGCGCCTTGGCCGGATCGGGGTGGCCCATGTGCTTCTGCGTTTTGAAATCGAAGGGCGCGTGGTCGGTGCCGACCGTGTCGATGGTGCCCTCGGCGAGGCCCTGCCACAGGACCGGCTGGTGCGCCTTGTCGCGGATCGGCGGGCTCATGACCCACTTGGCGCCCTCGAAGTCGGGTCGCTCGGCGTACGACTTGTCTAGTACCAGATACGGAATGACCGTTTCGATCCACGCCTGCACGCCGCGGCCCTTGGCATCGGCGATGACATCCACGGCGTCCTTGCAGCTGGTGTGGACGACATAAACATGCGCGCCGGTTTGCTCGGCGAAGGTCATCAGGTGATGGCAGCCCTCGGCCTCGACCCTGACCGGGCGGGACGGTTCGTGCCATTCCGGGCCGGTCTTTCCCTCGGAGACGAGCTGCGCCTGGAGCTTGGCGACCAGCTCGGCGTTTTCGCAGTGGGCGGTGACGATGACGCCGAGCTCCTTGGCCAGCTTGAGCGTTTCGTAGAGTTCCTCGTCGTTGATTCCGAAGGCGCCTTTGTAAGCGAGGAAGACCTTGAACGAGGCGACGCCGGCTTCGACGATCTGCTTGAGCTTTTCCGCGGCTTCCGCATCGAAGCGGGTGACGCCCATGTGGAAGGTGTAGTCGCAGGCGGAAATGCCCTCGGCCTTGCTCTTCCACAGCTCGAAGGCCTCGAGCGGGTCATCGTCGCATCCCGGGCAGCACATTTCGATCAGCGTCGTGGTGCCGCCGACCAGCGCCGCCCGGCTCGCCGTGGCGTAGGTGTCCTTGGCATAGGTGCCCATGAAGGGCAGGTAGATGTGGACGTGGGGATCGATGAAGCCGGGAAACACATACTTTCCCGTGGCGTCGATGACCTCCGCCCCCTCGGGCGTGTCGAGCTTTTCGCCAACGGCGGCGATGGTCTCCCCTTCGCACAGCACGTCGGCGTTGAACTCGCGCTCGGCGGTCACCACGGTCCCGTTTTTGATGAGTAGTCTCTTCATGGCTGTATTTCGCGCCGGCTGAAGCCAGCGCTCCGATCACTTTACCCAGATGTCGCCCTCGCCGAAGTTGAACCAGCGGACGGTGGTGGTCTTCTGTTTGGTATAGAACTGCACGCCCTCGCGGCCCTGCATGTGAAGATCTCCGAAGAAGCTGCGGTTCCAGCCGGTGAAGGGGAAGTAGGCGAGCGGTGCGGGGACGCCGACGTTCACGCCGACCATTCCGGCGGAAACGCGGTGACGGAACTCGCGCGCGGCCTTGCCGGAGGTGGTGAAAACGCAGGCGCCGTTGCCGAAGGACTGCCTGTTCGCCGCGGCGATCGCTTCGTCCAGCGTCTTCGCCCGCATCACGCTCAGCACCGGGCCGAAGATCTCGGTGGTGGAGAGGTCGTTGTCGTAATCGATCCCGTCGATTACGGTCGGGCTGACGTAGTAGCCGTCGGGAGCTACGGCGACCGCCGTATTTCGGCCGTCGGCCAGCACCTTGCCGCCCTTCGATTCGCCGAGCGAAATGAGTTCCTCAACCCGATCGCGGTGCTGGGCGGAAATGAGCGCGCCCATGTCGGGTTGGTCTTCGACGTCGGTCGGGCCGATCTTCATCGAGTGGATGATGTCGACCAGTGCCGGCAGCACGCGCTCGCCGGCTTCGCCAACCGCGACCGCGACCGAGCCCGCCATGCAGCGCTCACCGGCGCAGCCGAAAGCACTGTCTTTCAGGGCCGTGGCCGTGGCCTCGACATCGGCGTCGGGCAGGATCACCAGAAAATTCTTCGCCCCGCCGGCCGCCTGCACGCGTTTGCCGTGGAGGCAGCCTTTCTGATAGACGGCTTCGGCGACGGGGGTCGAGCCGACGAAGGAAATCGCCGCTACGTCCGGATGCTCCAGCAGGGCGTCGACCGCCTCGCGCCCGCCGTGGACGATCGAAAACACGCCATCGGGAAGGCCGGCTTTTTTCAGCAGGTCGGCGATCCGCTGCATGGTGAGCGGGACCTTTTCGCTGGGTTTGAGGATGAAACAATTGCCGCAGACCAGGGCGAGCGGCCACATCCACATCGGCACCAGCGCCGGAAAATTGAACGGGCAGATCCCCGCCACCACGCCGAGCGGGACGCGGTCGGTGTGGCAGTCGATGCCGCGCGCGATGTTCTCGAGGCTCTCGCCCATCAGCAGCGTCGGCGCACCGCAGGCATACTCGACCATTTCGAGGCCGCGACGCAGGTCGCCGCGGGCTTCGATGAGCGTCTTGCCATGTTCGCGGCAGATTCCCTTGGCGAGCTCCTCGAACTCGTCCTCGAGCATCGCCTTGAGGCGGAACATGACCTGCGCGCGCTCGTTCGGCGGCGTCCCGCGCCAGTCGGGGAAGGCCTTGAGGGCTTCCTTCACCGCCTCGTCCACATCGGCGGCCGAGGACATCGGGACGGCGGCGAGGCTTTCGCCCCGCGAGGGGTTCATGACCGGTGAGGACCCGCTGACCTTCGGCGTCCGCCATTGGCCGCCGATGAGATTGGGGAGGAGGTCCATGTCAGTTGCGGGCAAGTCCGTCGGACTGTTTGACGAAGTCGTCGCCGTCCCAGTCGCTGTCGGCGGTGACCATCCCGGCCTTTTTGGCCGCGTCCTTCGCCTTGCGTTCGGTCTGCATGCGGACCAGCTCGGCGTGGGTGGTGAAATACTGCAGACTGTGCCCCTTGAAGTCGTCGAGCGTCTCGAAGCCCTTCTTTTCCATGAACTCCAGCAGCTCGTCGCAGAAACGCCGGACCACCGGGTAGCCGAACTTCATGACGCCGGTGCAGACTTGCACCGTGTCGCCGCCGAGCAGGATGAACTGTGCCGCGTCCTGGCCGCTCTCCACGCCACCGATCGCCGACAGCGACCTGCCCGGGAACTCCGCGCGGATCATCTGCGCCAGCTCCATCACCATCCGCAGGGCGATCGGTTTGACCGCCTTCGACGAATAACCGCCGGGCGTCGTGTAACCTTCCACGGTCGGCTCCGGGCGCAGCGTTTCGAGGTCCACACCCATGACGGAGCGGATGGTGTTGATCGCGGCGAGACCCTCGCACCCGGCCTTCAGCGCGGCTCGGCCGGGGTCCTCGATGTGAGTGACATTCGGGGTCATCTTCGCCCAGACAGGGATCTTCGACACGCCGTTCACCCAGCCGCAGACCTCTTCGAGGATGGCGGGATCCTGGCCCATCGCGGCGCCCATTTTCCGCTCCGGCAGGCCGTGCGGGCAGGAAAAGTTGAGCTCAAACCCGTCGACGCCGGCGTCCTGGCAGCGCTCGATGATCTCGCACCAGGCGTCCTTGTTGAATTCCTCCATCACCGAGGCGATGAGCACCCCGTCCGGGTAGCTGTCCTTGCACTCTTTGAATTCATCGAGCCCCTTCTCGAAGGGCCGATCGCTGATCAGCTCGATGTTCTCCCAGCCGATGACTTCGTTGCCGTCCGCGGACTTCAGTTTCGCGTAGCGGGGGCCGACGTTGACCACCTTCGAGGCGTCGAGGCTGACCGTCTTGGCGATCACCGCGCCCCAGCCTTCCTTGAACGCCCGCTGGATCACCTTCAAATTGGTGCCCGGAGGCCCGGAGCCGATCACGAAGGGGTTGGGCAATTGGAGGCCGTCGACGGTGGTAGCGAGCGTGGGCATGGTTTCTGCAACAGGTTGACCCGCTTGGGTTTTTCCAAGCCAAGGTGTGAACCTTGACACCGGAGCAGATTCCCTGCCACTCGAAAACGCGCACTCCCATGGCCGCCCCGGCACCGAAACTCATCTACGGCATTGACGACAAACCGCCCTTTTGCGAGGCGGTGCCGCTCGGCTTCCAGCATTACCTGACGATGTTCGGATCGACGGTGGCGATCCCCTTCATCCTGGCCGACGCACTTGGAGCCTCGCCGGCGCAAGTCGGCCATCTCATCGGGACGATTTTCTTCGTGTCAGGGATCGCCACCTTTCTGCAGACGACCTTCGGCAACCGACTGCCGATCATCCAAGGTGGAACCTTTTCCTTCCTCGCTCCGACCATCGCCATCTGCGGGATGACGAGCCTGGCCGAGGCCGGTTTCGAGGTCCGCATGCAGCACGTGCAGGGCGCGATCATCGCGGGCTCGGTCTTTGAAATGATCATCGGCTTCACCGGGGCGGTCGGGATGCTGCTGCGCTTCGTGTCGCCGGTGGTGATCGCGCCAACGATCGCGCTGATCGGGCTCGCGCTGTTCCAGTTCGGTGCCACGACCTCGGGGGCGGGCGCCTACTGGCCGATCGGCGGATTGTGCATCGGGCTGATTATCGCCTTCAGCCAATACATGCGGCACAAGCACCGGGCCTTCAGCATGTATCCGGTTCTGCTGGGGATCGTCGGCGCGTGGCTGGCGTGCATCGTCGGCACCGAGGTCGGTTGGTTCAAAGCCGGCCATCCCGCGTTCACCGACTTTTCCAAGGTGACGGAGGCCCCGTGGTTGCGCGTGCCGTATCCCTTCCAGTGGGGTATGCCGCAGTTCGCGATCACGGCGATCGTTGGCATGCTGGCGGGGTACATCGCCTCGGTGATCGAGTCGGTGGGCGACTACTATGCCTGTGCGAGATTGTCCGGTGCGCCGATCCCCGGACCGAAGCAGGTGAACCGTGGCATCGCCTTCGAGGGCATCGGCTGCCTGATCGCCGGCGTCTTTGGTTCGGGAAACGGCACGACATCCTACTCGGAAAACATCGGTGCGATCGGCCTGACCCAAGTCGGCTCGCGGCGTGTGGTCCAGTGCGGAGCAGTGATCATGCTCGTGCTGGCGGTGTTCGGGAAATTCGGCGCGCTGTTTTCCACGATCCCGCAGCCGATCGTGGGCGGCATGTACTGCGTGATGTTCGGCATGATCGCCTCGGTAGGGCTGAGCAACCTTCAGTTTGTCGATCTGAATTCGGCGCGGAACCTGTTCATCATCGGCTTCGCGATCTTCATGGGGCTGTCATTGCCGGAGTATTTCAAGTCGCTCGACGGGCCGCTGCTGGAAGGTTCGTGGAGATGGCTGGGTGACATTCTGACTTCGATCGGGCTGTCCGGCATGTCGGTCGGAGCGATCGTGGCGCTGGTGCTCGACAACACCATCCCCGGCACCGAGGAAGAGCGCGGCCTGACGGCGTGGAAGGATGCGGCGTAGTGCGCCTCGATCTGTACGTAGTTCCCCGTTTACGGGGTATCGCTGCCAGGGTTCCGAGAGGAAGAGCCCGCTCTCCGCGACCCCGTAAACGGGGAACAACGTACAGCCGGTGGCGAGCTCAGCTGAGTTCTTTGAGCACGGTCTTGAAGACGTCGAAGGAAACTCTGGAGCTGAACCTCGATCCGTATGGAGTTCCCCGTTTACGGGGTATCGCTGCCAGGGTTCCGCGAGGAAGAGCCCGCTCTCCGCGACCCCGTAAACGGGGAACAACGTACAGCCGGTGGCGAGCTCAGCTGAGTTCTTCGAGCACGGTCTTGAAGACGTCGAAGGAAACTCTGGAGCTGGACCTCGATCCGTATGGAGTTCCCCGTTTACGGGGTATCGCTGCCAGGGTTCCCAGAGGAAGAGCCCGCTCTCCGCGACCCCGTAAACGGGGAACAACGTACAGCCGGTGGCGAGCTCAGCTGAGTTCTTCGAGCACCGCTTTGAACACGGCGAGGAGGAAATCGGCGTCGGCCTCGGTGAGGCACATCGGAGGCTTGATGCGGATCACGGATCCGAACAGCCCGCCCTTGCCGACGATCAGGCCGTGGTCCTTGCAGCGCTCGAAAAAATCGGCGGTGAAGGCGCCGGCGGGCTTTCCATCCCGGACGAACTCGACGCCGAGGATCAGGCCGCTGCCGCGGACGCTGGCGATGATCGGGTACTGCGTTTGTAGTTTTTCAAGGCCGGCGATGATCCGGTCGCCGATGAGCTTGCAGTGCCCTTGCAGGTCGTCGCGCAGCATGATGTCAAGGGTCGCCTTGCCGACGGCCATGGCGAGCGCATCGCCGCCGAAGGTGTTGAAGTGGATGCGGCCGGCCATTTTTTCGGCGATCTCATCGGTGGTGACCACGGCGGCGAGTGGGAAGCCGTTGCCGATCGACTTCGCCATCACGACGATGTCGGGCGTGACGCCGTAGTTCTGAAAGCCCCAGAAGTTCGTGCCGGTGCGGCCGAAGCCGGTCTGGACTTCATCGGCGATGCACACGCCGCCGGCCTCGCGGGCGTGGGCGTAGGCGTGCTCGAGGTAGTCGGCGGGGTAGGGCACGGTGCCGCCGACGCCCTGCATGGGCTCGGCGATGAAGGCGGCGACTTTTCCCGAAGTCCCGAACTGGATGAGGTGTTTGATTTCCTCGGCATACTCGCGGCCGGCGCCGGGCGTGTCGTAGGGGATGGGGCCCCAGACGGGATGCGGGGCTTTGGCGTGCTGGAAGCCGGGCATCGGCGGCACGGCGTATTTCCAGGTGTGGTGGCCGGTGAGCGACATGCCGACGGCGTTGCCGCCGTGGTAGCAGTTGCGCAGGGAAAGGATCTCGTGGTGCCCGGTGTGGAGGCGCGCCATGAGGATGGCGAGGTCGTTGGCCTCGGAGCCGGAGTTGACGAAATAGACGCGCCGGAGCGGGTCGGGGAACGTGGAGGCGAGGGTCTCGGCATACTCGACGACGGCCGGATGCAGGTAACAGGTCGGCGCGTGCTGGATGAGGCCCATTTGCCGGGAGAGCGCGGCGTTTACCTCCGGATGGCAGTGGCCGACGCTGACCGTGCAGATGCCGCCGAAGCAATCGAGATAGCGTTTTCCGGTCTCGTCCCACAGATACTGCATGTGGCCCTCGACCGGCATCAAGGGCTCCTTGTAGAGGAGGAAAATCCCTTGGTTAAGGACGTCCTTGCGACGCGCGAGCAGATCGGACTTCGCAGGGCCGGTGTACGGCGCGGGTGTGTGGTCGCAAGGCGGGAGTTCCATGGGAATCATCGACTAAAGCAGTCGGCGGGCCGGGATTCCAGAGGGGATTCGGCTTGTGGAATTGCCGGGGGTCGGGAATCGGTGGGAGATGATGAAAGCGATCCGGGGTGACATTACGAAGCTGGAGGTAGATGCCATCGTGAACGCGGCCAACACGAGCCTCCTGGGAGGCGGGGGCGTCGATGGCGCGATTCATCGCGCGGCGGGGCCGGAGCTGCTTCAGGAATGCAGGATGCTGAACGGCTGCAAGACCGGGGAGGCGAAGGTCACCCGAGGATACCGATTGCCCGCCAAGTGGGTGGTCCATACGCCGGGACCCGTGTGGAACGGGGGGACGAAGGGCGAGGCGGAGAAGTTGGCGGGATGCTATCGGAACTCCTTGAAGCTGGCGGCGGAGAAGGGCGCGAAAAGCATCGCCTTTCCCGGGATCAGCACCGGCATCTACGGCTATCCCGTGGAGGAGGCGGCAGGGATCGCCGTCGGAACCTGCAGGCATTTCCTGGAGGAAACGGGCAACGGCATCGAAGTGGTGTTCTGCTGCTTTTCAGCGAGGGACCTCGGAGTCTATCGAAGGTTGCTTGGATGAGGAGGTGGCTTGGAGCGACTGCGGCATTGCCTGCGACACGGGATGCGCTAGACTCCCTTCCATGGGAACCGTCCTCGAGGGATCTGAGATCGCGGCTGTTGGAAATGACAGGACCGCGTTCAATCTCGCGGTTTGGGACAAAGTCATCGCGGATTCGGAATTTGCCCGCATGCCCTACCGGTTCGAAACCGACGAGCACGGCCAAATCATCATGTCGCCACCACCCGCGCCAGACCATGGAAACAAGCAGGGGGAAATTGCTTTCCTGCTGCGCAGTTTGTCGCCCGAAGGCAGAACGATCACCGAGTGCCCGATCTCGACAGGGAAGGGAGTGAAAGCGGCGGATGTCGCCTGGTGTTCCGAGCAAGTTTGGCGGGAGTCGAAAGGGAAATCGTGCTTGGTTTCCGCGCCGGAGGTCTGCGTCGAGGTGATTTCGCCTTCGAATTCGCCGGGCGAGATCGAGGAGAAAGTCTCGCTCTACTTCGAGGCGGGAGCGCGGGAGGTCTGGCTATGCTCCTCGGAGGGGAAGATGGAGTTTTTCAAGAGCCCGGACTCGAAGCTGAACGGCTCGGAATTGTTTCCGGATTTCCCGGATCGGATCGAGTAGGTCAGCTCGGCCGCATCGGGCCGATGGCGTGTTTGATGACCTCGCCGGTGAGGGGGGACTGGAGGTCGGTCTCCGTTTTGCCGAAGGCGTGGATGGCGTCGCGGAGGGCTTCGCGGACGGAAATGGCGAGCATGAGCGGGGGTTCGCCGACGGCTTTGGAGCCGTGGATGGTGTTTTCCTGGGTCGCGTCGGTAAGCAGGGAAACGCGGAAGTCGGCGGGGGCATCGGACCAGGCGGGGATGGCGTAGGTGCTGGCGCTGTGGGTGAGGAGGTGGCCGTGCTCGGCCCACTTGAGTTCCTCGCTGGTCAGCCAGCCGGCACCCTGGACGTAGCCGCCTTCGATCTGGCCGATGTCGGTGGCGGGGTTCAGCGAGTCGCCGACGTCGTGGAGGATGTCGGTGCGGAGGATGCGGTGCATGCCCGTGAAACCGTCGACTTCGACCTCGGTGACGGCGGCACCGAAGGCGAAGTAGTGGAAGGGGCGGCCCTTGGGGTTGGGCTGCGACCAGTCCCACTGCAAGCCCGGGGTCTTGTAGTAGCCGGTGGCCGAAAGTTGGACCCGCTGCATGTAGGCGAGGGCGGCGGTCTCGGCGAAGGTGAGGGATTCGCCGGACGAAGTACGGAAGATGCCGTCGGTGAGGGTGACGTCGTTGGGATCGACGCCGAGATTGCCGGCGGCGACGTCGGTGAGGCGCTGGCGCAGGGTGCGGCAGGCGTCGGCGACGGCCATGCCGTTGAGGTCGGAGCCGCTGCTGGCGGCGGTGGCGGAGGTGTTCGGCACCTTGTCGGTGCGGGTGTGCATCAGGCGGATACTGTCGGCGGGCAGGGTGAGTTCGCGGCGGGCGACGCTGAGGATCTTGGTGTGAAGGCCCTGGCCCATTTCGGTGCCGCCGTGGTTCACCTGGACGGAACCGTCGGCGTAGATGAGGACGAGCGCGCCGGCCTGGTTGTAGTGTTTCAGCGTGAAGCTGATGCCGAACTTGACCGGGGTGATGGCGAGGCCGCGTTTGTGGTGGGGGTTCGACTGGTTGAAGTCGTCGATTTGGGCGCGGCGTTGCTGGAACTCTGAGGATTGTAGTAGTTCGGTCCAGATGCGTTCGAGCCGGTTGTCGCCGAGGTCCTCGCCGTAGTGGGTGGTGTTGGTTTCGCCACTGCCGTGGTAGAAGTTTTTCCGGCGGACTTCCTCGGGTGGGAGGCCGGTTTTTTCCGCGACGCGGGCGATGATTTCCTCGATGACGACCATGCCCTGCGGTCCGCCGAAGCCGCGGAAGGCGGTGTGGCTGGTGACGTTGGTTTTGCAAACCTGGCCGCGGAAGCGGACGTGGGGGATGTAGTAGGCGTTGTCGAGGTGGAAGAGGGCTCGGTCGTTGACGGGCAGGGAGAGGTCGAGCGACCAGCCGCCGTCGGAGTAGAGCCGGACGTCGGCGGCGTGGAGGAGGCCGTCGCTGCCGTAGCCGACCTTGTAGATGGCGTGGAAAGGGTGGCGCTTGCCGGTGGTGGCCATGTCTTCGTCGCGGTCGAGCTGGAGCGAGACAGGTTCGCCGGTTTTGATGGCGGCGAGGGCGCAAAGGGCGGCGACGGGGTTGGCCTGGCTTTCTTTTCCGCCGAAGCCGCCGCCCATGCGCGGGCACTCGACGACGACCTGGTGGCGGTGGAGGCCGAGGACTTCGGCGACGATGGTCTGGGTCTCGGTCGGGTGCTGGGTGGAGGAGGTGACGAGGATCCCGCCTTCGCCATCGGGCTCGGCGAGGGCGGCCTGGGTTTCGAGGTAGAATTGCTCCTGCCCGCCGATGTCGAGGGTGCCTTCGAGGAGGTGCGGCGACTCGGCGAGGGCGCGGTCCACCTCGCCGCGGGCCAGGGTGTGGGGGGTGGTGTGAAATGATTGCGCTTCGAGGGCGGCGGGGATGCCGATGATGGGCGGGAGGGCGGTGAATTTGACCTCGATGAGCGAGGCGGCGATGCGGGCTTGCTCGGGGGTTTCGGCGACGACGGCGGCGACGAGTTGGCCGTGGAAATCGATGCCGGATTCGGCGAAGAGGGGCTCGTCGTGGGCGGAGCAGCCGGTGTTGTTGGAGCCGGGGATGTCGTGGGCGGTGAGGATGGTGACGACGCCGGGGGAGGCGGCGGCGCGAGAGGTGTCGAGGGTTTCCAGAAGGCCGCGGGCGACGGTGGAGCGGACGCAGTGGACGTGCAGGGTGCGGCGGCGGAGGGCGTGGTCCTGGGTGTAGAGGGCGGCGCCGGTGACGTGGCGTTCGGCGCTTTCGTGGGGGGTGCTTGGCCGCTTCGCGGGAGGGGAAAGGGGAAAGGATAAAGGAGAAAGGGGAAGACGCGGGGAAGTTGAATGCCGGTCTGGAGATCGGCGCTCCACGAAGAATTTGAGGAAGAGGTCGCGGATGAGGTGGTGGCGGTAGGCGGCGGTGGCGCGGGTGTCGGAGATGGGGGCGAACTCGGTGGCGAGGAGGGTGAGGATGGTTTCCGAGGTGGCTTCGCTTGCGGGCAGGTTGAGGAGGGCGGACTCGGTTTTTCTGGCGCGGATGGGGGTGGGGGCGACGCCGCCGTAGGCGAGGCGGGCTTCGGTGATGCGGCCGTCGGAGTCGGTGGCGATGCGGATGGCGGCGGCGACGATGGAGATGTCGAGCTCGCGGCGTCGGGCGACCTTGAAGAAGCGGGCGGTGCCTTTTTGCTCCCGCGGAATGTCGATGGTGAGGATGAGCTCTTCCGGGAGGAGCTGGGTTTTGCGGTAGGCGATGAAGAAGTCGCTGAGGGGGATGGAGCGGGTGCCGGTGGCGGAGACGAGGGTGAGGGAGGCGTCGAGGGCGAGCAGGGCGGGGGCGGTGTCGCCGATGGGCGAGGCGGTGGCGAGGTTGCCGCCAAGGGTGGCGCGGTGGCGGATCTGGCGGGAGGCGAACTGCGGCCAGAGTTCGTCGAGGATGGGGTATTCGCCGGCGAGCGCGTCCTCGACGTCGGTGAGCGGGGCGCCGGCGCCGATGCGCCAGTGGGTGTCGGTTTTTTCGATCTGCTTGAGCTCGGCGATGTGATCGAGGGAGATGAGGGCGTCGGGGCGGAGGGCGCGCTTGTTGAAAAGTACGCCGAGTTCCGTAGCTCCGGCGAGGAAGGGAGCGGTGGGGTGATCGGCCTTGAGGGCGAGGGCGTCGGCGAGGGTGGTGGGGGCGTGGAAGGTCGAAGTGCCGAGTGAGCAGTGATCAGTGGTCAGTGAAGAAGAGGCGGGCTGAAGCCCGCGTTCCAATGAAGAAGGAAGAGAGGTGGCGGCGGTTTGGATGGGGCGGTAGCCGGTGCAGCGGCAGAGGTTGCCGCAGAGCTGGTCGGCGAGTTTGGCGGGGTCGGTGGTGATGCCGCGGTCGGCGGCTTCGGCCATGGAGCAGATGAAGCCGGGGGTGCAGTAGCCGCATTGGGAGCCGTGGTGGTCGACCATGGCTTGCTGGACGGGGTGGAGGGGTGGTGATGGGGGCGGGCTGCCGGGGTTCACAGGCGGGACGCCTGTGCTCCTTTGGGAGCCGTGGGGGGTGACCATGGCTTGCTGGACGGGGTTGAGGGGTGGTGATGGGGGCGGGCTGCCGGGGTTCACAGGCGGGACGCCTGTGCTCCTTTGGGAGCCGTGGTGGGTGACCATGGCTTGCTGGACCGGGTGGAGGGGGGATGATGGGGGCGGGCTGCCGGGGTTCACAGGCGGGACGCCTGTGCTCCCTTTCAGGCCCTCGGCGGTCAGGATTTCGCGGCCGGCGAGGGAGAGGGCGGGGGTGATGCAGGCGTTGATGGCGCGGGGAGAGCGGTTGCTTTCGAGAAGAAGAATGGTGCAGGCCCCGCAGTCGCCCTCGTTGCAGCCGCACTTGGTGCCGGTGAGGCGGTTTTCGCGGAGGAAATCGAGGACGCTCCGGTGGGGCGGGAGGCCGGAGAGGTCGAAGGAGCGGCGGTTGATGGTGAGCGAAGGCACGGAAGAAGTTTGCTAGTTTTCAGTGTTCAGTTTTCAGGGCTGAACTCACGGGGAGGCCAGGGTGAGGAGGGTCTGGGTAAGGAGGGTGGTGCCTTTGGCGATGGCTTCGGGGGAGGCGTATTCATCGGGGCGGTGGGACCAGCCGTTGAGGCAGGGGATGAAGAGCATGGCAGTAGGGCAGAGGCGGGCCATGAAGAGGGAGTCGTGGTAGGCGCGGCTGATCATGCGAACGTGGCTGTAGCCGAGCTCGACGGCGTGCTTTTCGGCGACGGCGAGGATTTCCTGCGAGCAGATGGCAGGCGGGTCGGAGTTGATTTGCTGCCAGTCGAGGGTGACGCCGCGGCGGTGGCAGGTGGATTCGGCGGCTTGGCGGATCCCGGAAATGGCGGCGGCGCGGGCGGTGAGGTCGGTGTCGCGGAAGTCGATCTCCATCATGGCGTGGCAAGGGATGGAGTTGATGGCGCCGGGCTTGACCTCGATGACGCCGGTGGTGCCGACGGTGTCGTCGGAGGGCGAGTCGAGGGCGGCCTTTTCGACGGCGAGGGCGGTTTCGGCGGCGGCGAGGAAGGCGTCGTGGCGGCCGGGCATGAGGACGGCGCCGGCATGGCCGCCGGTGCCGGTGAAGGTGAGCCGGAAGGCGGCGGGGGCGGCGATTTTTTCGACGAGGCCGATGTCGGTGCCGGAGGCGTCGAGGTGGGGGCCTTGCTCGATGTGGAGTTCGAGGAAATGGGAATAAGTGCCAAGTGAGCAGTGAGCAGTGATCAGTGAAACTTGCTCGAGGTTGCCTTGGTACTGCGCGGGTCGTAGCTGCTCGAGGGAGCGTCCTTCGGGGTCGCGGAGCTGGCGGGCTTCGTCGGGGGTGAGGGTGCCGGCCATGAGGCGCGAGCCGAGGCAGCCGATGCCGAAACGGGTGGGCTCCTCGGCGGTGAACATGATGAGCTCGATGGAGCGGCGCGGTTTTTCGCCGGAGGCGGCGATGGTGCGGAGGGCTTCGAGACCGCCGAGGACACCGACGACCCCATCGTAGGCGCCGGCGTTCGGGATGGCATCGGTGTGCGAGCCGGTGGCGACGGCGGGGAGAGTTGGGTCGGTGCCTTCGAGGGTGATGAAGAGGTTGCCGGCGGGGTCGGCGCGATGGGTGAGGCCGGCGTTTTCCGCGAGACCGAGAAGCCAGGCGCGGGCGGCGAGGTCCTGCTCGGAAAAGAGGACGCGGGTGACGGCGGGAGCCGGGTGCGCGGAGATGGTGGCGAGGTGGGAGAGCTCGTCGAGGAGGCGGGGGATGTTGGGAGTGAGAGGCATGGAGATGGAAGATGAAGCGACTTGAAAAGTCGCTCTCCTTACGGGAGGCGGTGGATATCCTTGTAGTAGAGGTAGGAGGCGGGTTCGTCGCCGATGGCGGCGAACCATTGGGGGCAGTAGGGGGCCATCCAGATGGCGTCGCCGGCTTCGACGTGGTAGTAGCGGTCTTCGAGGCGGTAGATGCCTTGGCCGGAGAGCATGAGAAGGCCGTGCTCCATGATGTGGGTTTCGACGAAGGGGAGGGTGGCGCCGGGCTGGTAGGTGAAGATGTTGATGGCGAGGTCGAAGTGGGTGTGGATGGGCAGCAGGGTCTGGAGCCGGGCGCGTTCGTTGCCGAGGAAGGGCTCGTCGGGGACGTCGGCGGCGTTGCCGTGGGTAACCGGCGGGGCGGGGGTGCCGGGGATTTCGGCGAAGACTTTGCGAAACACGGTGAGGCGGGAACCGGGGTCGCCGTGGAGGACGAGGTTGGTGCGGGCGGGGGTGAAAAGATAACCGCCGTCGGCGAGGCCGACCGTGCCGCCGGACCACTCGGCGCGGACGGGGCCTTTCTCGACGTAGAGGGCGTGTTCGTGTTCGTCCTCGGGGAAGAAGGCGGTGCCGCGGGGCTCCTCGAAGATGACGAGGATCTGGCTGATGGCCGCGCCCATGGCAGGGGAGAGGATGACGTGGGCCTTGACGCCGGACCAGTGGGGGAAGTCGGACGGGACGTGGCCGTCCGGAGCGATGAGGGCGTGGCGGGCTTGGACGGAGGTGCGGGTGTGCATCCTGAAGTTGGTTAGGGTTCAGTTTTCAGTGTTCAGGGTAGATGAAGCGGCCACGGGTTTGTGGGGTGACTTTCTGGCCGCGGAGGTGGGTGGTGGTGATGCGGTAACGGGGGGTGAGGCCGAGGTAGGGGGAGATCTTGTGGCGGGTGAGGAGGTCGGGCTCGGCGATGGGGGCGGTGTTTTTTTCGAGGAGGATGAAATCGGCGTCGTGGCCGGGGAGGAGGCCGCCCTTGTTGGGGAGGCGGAAGCGGGTGGCGACGTTGGCGCTGATCTGGGGGAGGAAATCGAAGCCGCGGTTGCAGAGGAGGGGGAGGCCGTGCTGGATGCCGGCGATGCCGCCCCAGATGGCGAAGAGATCGTCGCCGGTTTTGAGGTCGGGCGAGGAGGGAGAATGGTCGGAGCCGAGGGTGTCGATGTTTCCCGAGAGAAGGCGCTGCCAGAGGGCTTCTACGGTGGATGTCGTACGTAGCGGCGGGGCGCACTTGGCGGGGGCGCCGATGCGGATGGCGTCGGTGTCGGTGAGGAGAAGGTAGTGCGGGCAAGTTTCGACGGTGACGTCGATGCCGGCGGCCTTGGCCTCGGTGACGAGGTCGATGCCTTCGGCGCAGGTGACGTGGACGATGTGGAGGGCGCAGCCGGTGTCGTGGGCGAGGTCGAGGGCGCGGCGAATGGCATCGAGCTCGAACCCGATCGGGCGCGAGGCGAGCCAGGCGGCCATGTCCTTGCCGGAAACATCGATCGTTTTCGGGATCTCGGCGTGGACAGCGACGGGCAGGTGGAGGTCGGCGGCGATGCGCATGCCCTCGCGTAGCGTGGCGGCATCGGCGGTGGGGAATTCATCGAGTCCCGAGTGGCACATGAAGGCCTTGAAGCCGATGGCGCCGGCCGCGGCCATGTCGGCGAGGTGCGGGAGGGAGTCGGGGATGAGGCCGCCCCAGAGGGCGAAGTCGACGTGTGACTTCCGCTCGGCGATGCGGTGTTTTTCCTCAAAGCGTCCGCGGGTGGTGACGGGCGGGGAGGAGTTGAGCGGCATGTCGAAGAAGACCGTGCCGCCGCCGGCGGCGAGGGCGAGCGAGCCGGTGTCGAGGCCCTCCCAATGCTCGCGGCCGGGTTCGTTGAAGTGGACGTGGGCGTCGATCCACGAGGGAAGGAGGATCGCGTTCGGGGCTTCGATTTCCTCGCGGGCGGAGCCGGTGACGGAGGGACCTACGTCGGTGATCGTACCTCCGGACGCGGCCAGGGAAATGGCGGCTCCATCCGGGGTGCGGGCGTGGACGAGGAGGTCGTGCATCAGGCGAGGGATTTCAGGAAACGGGCGAGGACGCGGACGGCGGTGTCGATGTCTTCGGGCGACGCGAACTCGTCGGGGTGGTGCGAGAGGCCGTCGCGGCAGCGGACGAAGAGCATGGCGATGGGGCCGACGGTGGAAACGGCGACGCCATCGTGACCGGCACCGGAGATCATTTCCCGGCAGCTCCCGGTTTCCGCGACGGCGGCGGTGGCGAGCTGTCGGGTGAGGATGGCGTGGCAGGGGACAGGGCCGTTTTCCTGGATGACGGACCAGTCGAGCGTGAGCCCGCGGCGTTGGGCGACCTGCGTGCAGGTGTCGTGAAGCTGGGCCAGCAGGGTGCGGTGGGCGACCGACTCGGGGTGTCGGAAATCGAGCGAAAGGGTGGCGCTGCCGGGAATGGAATTCGAGACGCCTGGCGTGGGATGCAGCATGCCGACGGTGGCGACGAGCGGCGGGTTGGCGCGGGCGAGCGACTCGGCGTGGAGAACGCACTCGGCGGCACCGGCGAGGGCATCGCGACGGAGCGTCATGGGCGTGGTGCCGGCGTGGTCGGTGCGACCGGTGAAGGTGAGGCTGAGGCGGGATTGTCCGGCGATGGCGGTGACGACCGCGACCGGCTCGCCGGCTTCTTCCAAGACGCGGCCTTGCTCGATGTGAACCTCGACGTAGCCGCGGATGCTACGAGGTTCGTAGTGGATGTCGGCGGAGCCGGTGAAGCCTTCGTTTTCGAGGGCCTCGGCGATGGAAACTCCGGACGAGTCGCGGATCGCGAGCGTCCTGGCATCGAGCGGACCCGAGATGCTCCTCGACCCGAGGTAGGTGGTGTGGAAACGGACGCCTTCCTCATCGGAGAAAGCGAGGACATGCACGGGGAAATGAAGCGGGCCGTCGATGGACTCAAGCGCGGCGAGGGCGGCAACGATGCCGAGCGCGCCATCGAAGCGGCCGGCGTCGATGACCGTGTCGAGGTGTGAGCCGAGGAGCAGGGGCGGGGCGTCGGAATTCGGGCCGGGGAGGATGCCACGGAGGGTGCCGTCGCGGGCGCGGTCGACGGCCATGCCGAGTTCGCGCATCCATGCCATGACCTGCTCGCCGGCGATGCAGCTGGCGGGCGAGAGGAAGGTGCGGGTGAGGCGACCGGGTTCGTCGGAAATCCCGCCGAGCAGGTCGAGGCGCTCCACTGCCCTTTTTCCGGGCCCGGTCATGATCCGCGGTAGGTGGAGTAGGCCCAGGGGGTGAAGGACAGGGGGATGTGGTAGCTTTCGCCAGCGGCGACTCGGAAGCGGATCGGCACGACCTCGAGGAACGGGCTGTCGGTGCCGCGTGCGCGGAAATAGTCGCCCACCGAGAATTCGAGCGTGTAGTCGCCGGGGGCGGGATCGGCCACGAGGGGTTTACCGCAACGGCCGTCGTCGTCGGTGCGGATGTCGGCGAGCAGGCCGTCGGGACCGGTGAGGCGCACGGCCAAGCCGGCGGCGGGGCGGCCGCAGGTGAGGTCGAGGGCGTGCGTGGAAATCTTTGCCATCTCTTGCAAATCAGCAGAAAGCGGGCCGGTCGGCAAGGGGCGCGAAGGGCGGAATTCCGCGCTGACTCGCAAGCGGGATCTGCTAGGCTGCGGCATGATCGAGCAGCGATATCCGGAAAGCTATCCGGTGTGTCCGCTTCCGGAGGGGGCGGAGCTGGTGAAGGCGCTGGACTTCCGGCGGCTGCCGAAGGTGCTGCTGCACGAGCACCTCGATGGCGGTGTGCGACCGGCGACGGTGATCGAGCTGGCGAAGGCCTCGGGCTACGGCGGGCTGCCGACGGAGAATTCGGACGATCTGGCGGACTGGTTTCACCGCGGGGCGCAGAAGGGGAACCTGCCGGAGTATCTCGAGGGTTTTGCCCACACCATCGCGGTGATGCAGACCGCTGAGGACCTGGAGCGCGTGGCCTACGAGTTCCTGGAAGACATGGCGGAAGATGGGGTGGTGTACGCCGAGGTCCGTTTCGCGCCGGTGTTCCACACGCAGGGAAAGCTGAATCAGGATCAGGTGGTGGAGGCTGTGCTGAAGGGCCTGGAACGCGGGGGAAAGGCGTTCGGGGTCGAGTGGGGGCTGATCATCTGCGCCATGCGCGACCGCAGTGATTCGCTGGAGGCGGCCGAGCTGGCGATCCGCTGGCGCGATCAGGGGGTGGTGGGCTTTGATCTCGCGGGCGGTGAAGCGGGCTATCCTCCGAAGAAGCACCTGGCGGCCTTCCAGGCGATCCATCGCGCGAACTTTTCCATCACGATTCATGCCGGCGAGGCCTTCGGGTTGGAGTCGATCTGGCAGGCCCTCCAATGGTGCGGTGCGCACCGGCTCGGGCACGCGACGAGACTGCTGGACGACATCGAAATCGGTGCCGACGGCAGCCTGAAAATGGGCACGCTCGCCCGCTACATCCTGGATCACCGGATCCCCCTCGAGATGTGCCTTTCCAGCAATGTCCACACCGGTGCCTGCGCCTCGATGAGCGAGCATCCCTTCCGGAAATTTCACGAGATCGGCTTCCGCGTTTTCCTCAATACCGACGACCGGCTGATGAGTGACACCGAGATGTCGAAGGAACTCAGTCTGGCCACCGAAACTTTCGGCCTGTCCTTGATCGACCTTGAAAAAATGACCATGAACGCCATGAAAAGCTCCTTCGCTCCGCACCACCAGCGGGTGGCGCTGATCCACCGCAAGCTGCTGCCGTCGTATGCCATGATTTTCGCGGAATTGACGGCCCGGGCCTTTTCCGGTGAGTTCGATTCGTCATCACTCTAACACGACCTCCTCACATGAACGCCTTCCCCGAACGCATCCTGATGGGCCCCGGCCCGAGCACGGTCCCGCAACGCGTCCTGCGCGCGCTCGGTGCCCCGACCATCGGTCACCTCGATCCGCGTTACATCGAGATCATGGACGAGACCTGCGCCAAGCTGCGCGAGGTGTTCATGACGGAAAACAAGCTGACCTTCCCCGTGTCGGCCACCGGCATGGCGGGCATGGAATGCGTGGTGACGAACCTGATGGAGCCCGGCGACGAGGCGATCGTTTGCGTGAACGGCGTGTTCGGCGCGCGGATGGCCGAGGTGATGGAGCGGGCGGGGGTGATCGTCCACAAGCTGGAGGTCGAGTGGGGCAAGATTTTCACGGACGAGATGATTGCCGAGGAGGTGCAACGGCGGCCGAAGGCGAAGGCGCTGACGATCGTCCATGCCGAGACATCGACCGGCGCGCACCAGCCCCTGGAGGGCATCTCGAACATCGTGCATGAAGAGGGCATCATGCTGATCGTGGACGCGGTAACCTCGCTCGCCGGCCATCCGGTGATGGTGGACGAGTGGAACATCGACGCGATTTTCTCCGGCACGCAGAAGTGCCTGTCGTGCCCGCCGGGGCTTTCGCCGGTATCGTTCTCGCCCTCGGCGATCGAGGTGATCGAGGGGCGGAAATCGAAACCGCAGAGCTGGTATTTCGACGTCTCGATGCTGAAGGACTACTACTCCGGCAAGGGCAAGCGGGCCTACCACCACACCGCCCCGGTGAACATGGTCTATGCGCTCAATGAAGCACTCTCGATCGTGCTCGAGGAGGGCTTGGAGGCGCGCTGGGAACGCCATGCCTCGCTTCACCGCCGCCTGCGGGCGGGGCTGGAGGAACTAGGTTTGTCGTACATCCCGGAAAAATCCCTGCACACCCTCAACTGCGTGCGAATCCCCGATGGCGCGGACGACGCCGCGGTCCGGGCCCGGATGCTCGATACCTACAACATCGAAATCGGTGCCGGCCTCGGGCCCTTCGCCGGCAAGGCGTGGCGGATCGGCCTGATGGGCCATGCAGCGACCCAGGCGAACGTGGATCTGGTCCTCGCGGCGCTGGTCGATTGCCTCGACTGAGCTGCGGAAAAGGCGGCACCGCCCGGTGCCGCCTCCCGGCACGATCAAGAGGCGTTCGACACCACCTGCGGCAGCCGCGACTGGATGGCGGGGAGAATATCCTCCATTTCGGTGGCGACGACGAATTCGCCCGGCTGGCAAACGCCGTCGAGCAGGTCGATCAGCGGATCCCAGAATCCGATGCCGTTGCGGTTCTGCCGGTTGTAGATCACCACCGGCTTGTCTTGCATGAGCGGATTTCCCTGCTGGCGGAAGATCATCAGGGCGAGCAGCTCCTGGAAGGTGCCGGCACCGCCGGGCATGATGACGAAGGCGTTCGAGTGCTCGATCATGACCTCCATGCGGGTGTAAATGTCGGGCCGCAACCAGAACGACGACAGCCCTTTCGGCAGGCCTTCGAGCTCGATGATATGGGGAACGTTCGAGCCGCCGGTCCAGCCACCGGCATCGACCGAGCCTTTCACCACGGCACCCATGATGCCGGACTTGCCCGCGCCGGAGATGCAGCCGAAGCCGGCGCGGGCGATCGCGCGGCCGACGCTTTCGCCATCGGACAGATAAGACTCCTCCTCGAGCGTGGCCGAGCAGAAGACGCAAACGTTTCCGAGCAGGTGGGAGGGCGGGGGTTCATCGACCACCTGGGGCATCATGGAGTCCTCGATTTTCTCCCGGCCGGCATCCGGCACGCCGGTCTGCCAGGCACCGGTCAGGGTGGTCAGCACGCTCTCAGGCGTATCGGCGGAGAGCAGGAACTCGCGGAACTCCTGCTTGATCGTGCCGAGCTTGTGGAGATGTCCAAGCACGCCGTAGAACGGATCCCATGATCCGTCGCTATTGAGGATGACGGTTGGCTTGCCGCGCAAGTGCTTGTCGAGCGTCTGGTAGCCGACGAAGACCGACACCGCCTTGAACATGTCTTCGAGGCTGGCCCCCGGCGTAAAGACGAAGCCGTCCGCCTCGGTGATCTTTTTCTCGATGTTCGACAGCGTGATCCGCTGGTCCCCGTTGGAGTTGTAGATATCCCATCCGGCATCGTACAGCAGGTAAAGAAGCTTGGCGCGCGTGGAGCGATGGGGGTCGTGAGCCCCCGTGATGGTGCCGGAGAGACGGACTTTGGCCATGGGTGTGTTGTCTTTGATTTTGAAAGAAGCCGCCCGCGAATCCGCTGGCGTGGGGAGGGAATATAGCGAGAATCATGCCGTCATGCATCGATTTCTTGAAGAAGCGATCCACGAGGCCCGCCTGGGGCTCCATGAGGGAGGCATCCCGATCGGGAGCGTGCTGGTCCACCGCGGGGAAATCATCGGCCGCGGCCACAACCGCCGGGTGCAGGGGGGAAGCGTCGTGTTACACGGGGAAATGGATGCGCTGGAGAATGCCGGCCGCCTGCCGGCATCGGTGTACCGCGAATGCGAGATCTACACCACGCTCTCGCCCTGCAGCATGTGCAGCGGGGCGATTCTTCTTTACGGGATTCCACGAGTGATTGTCGGCGAAAACCGGACCTTCATGGGCGAGGAGGAATGGCTGCGCTCGCGTGGCGTCGAGGTGGAGTTGATGGATGATGCCGCGTGCGTGGAGATGATGACCCGTTTCATCGAAGACAAGCCGACGCTCTGGAACGAAGACATCGGCGTGTGATTCCGGCCGTCAGCGTTTGGCCGCCGGCTTGATCGTATCGATGGCGAACTCTTCCCAAGCGCCTTCAAACCGCGATTCCACAATCACCTTCATCGGCTCTGCCAGGGAACCCTCGGCGGGGAAGCACTGGATGCGGAAACCCGCCTGGCCATCTTTCAGGGAAATATCGGCCATGCCGTCCGTGTCGGCGTCGTGAAGGATCGCATCGCCGGTCTCGCTGAGGTCGCCGTTGCCGTTCGCATCCACGAGCACCAGCCGGTTTTCGGCGTCGTAAAGCTCGATCCGAGCGGGCGCCGACGACCGGATGCGGAGGGCCGCACATTCCAGCGCGGCGTCTAAGGCCTGGAAGTGGTGGTGGATGGGAACGCTGTAGAAGGGGTTGGCGATGAAGCTTCCGGCGTCGATCACCGCGGACTCCACGCCGGACTCTCCTTCCTCGAACGTCCATGTTGAAGTCTGACGGGAACCGCTTTCGTGCCGCCAGATGATGGCGAGTTCGCCGGGCTCCACCGTTTCAGAGGCTTCCAGATCGATCGTGGCATACTGGCCGGGTCCAAGGAGGATGTCTTGAAGCAGCCTGCTGCCTTCCACCCCCACTTTCACCCTCGCCTCCGCAGCCTCGGCATTCCAGCTGGCATCCACGGGCATGCCGCTGAAACCGATCGCTCCCCTCAGGCTGGTCTGGCCGGGATTGGAAACGGTCGCGCGACCTTTCGCCGGCTTGCCGGCCAGGGAAATGACCAGCGCGGCTTCCGGCTGCAGGTCTGCCGTGTTTTCATCTTCGGAAGGAGAAGGCGCCGGGACGCTGTCCGCGGAAATCCCCTTCAGGAGCGCGTCCACCTCGTCCAGCAACCGCGCGGGCAGCCAGTCCCGGGATGTGGCCGCCGACCGGGCGTCGAGTGCGGCCTCTTGCGAACCCTTGGCGTCGCCACAGCGGGCGCGGACGACCGCCAGCTCGGCCAAGGTCTCGGGCAGATGACCGATGAGGTCGAACGAGCGGGTCAGGCGGACGGCCTCTTCCTGCATCGCCAACGCCTCGGCGAAACGGCCGTTCTTCAACAGGTAGGAGGAATACAAGCGGTAAAGTCGGATCTCGAAAAGCTTGTCACCATCCTTGCGGGCGTCTTCCAGCAGCGCGAGAAGACCCGCTTCGAGACCGTCGGATTCCCCGGCCTCCAGGCGGAGCTTCAGCAGGGTGAAACGGGCTGACATTTGGTAGGGCTCGGCCGCAAGCCGGGTGAGGATCTCCCTGGCCTCATCGGCGCGGTCCAGCGCCAGCAGGACCTTCGCCTTGGTGAGTTCCACACCTTCCCAGGCGCTGCGATGTTGGTAGATGTTGTTCTTTTCCTTTTGATACAACGCATCGAGTCGGGCGAGGTCCTCGGTGCGTGCGGTTCCGAGACGGACCGAGATCTTGATGCGCTCGTGCTCGGCTTCCACCTTGGCTCTGCCATCGTAGATGTCCGCCCGCTCGCTCGCCATCAGTTTGCCCTGTTCCTCGTCCGCCAGCTCATAGAGACCGATCTCTTCAAGAACGGAAGGAATGATCGCGCGGTTGCTGTACCATGCCGCGTCAGGCTCGAATTTCGCCAGTCCTCGATCCACCCATTCGCAGACCCAGAGAGACCGTTCGATGGCAGCCTTCCAATGGCCTGCGCGACGATCGAACGATGAAAGGTGACGCATGATGCTTCCGAAGCCGGCCGGCATTTCCCGCGTGGTGAGAGGCCAGCCTTCATTGCCGAAGGAAAGGATCCAGATTTCACTTTCCATGGGGAAACGGCGGTGGCGGACCTCCGGGAGCTTTTCAAAAGCCGGTCCCAGATCCGGATACACCGTCGGATCACACGACATCTTCCGCCGTGACATCTGATCAAAGAAGGGCCCGAGAGTGGCCCATGCGCGTCCATATTGGTGGATCGTGCTCAGGGCGCTGCAAGCATTGACGGCACTGCTGGTGGCAAGCTGCTTCGCATCCACTTTGATGCATTCATTTTGCAGCCACTCATACAATGCGGCGTCCCACTCCGGGTGCTCACGACCCGAGCGAAGCTGCGCTTCACGCCAGACGGTCTCCCACTGATCGCGGAATCGGCTGCCTGCCTGGATGTGGGCGTCCATCGCGGCGTCCATGATCTTCAGCGCGTCCGGGATTCCTGATTTTTGGGAGACCTCGAAAGCGCGATCCAGGGCATCTTGGATGGGCTCCGGGACGGTGTCGGTGGTCTTGTAGGCATTGTTAGGTCCGGTGTCCGGCGGTCCGGTCGGCAACAAGCCATATTCGCCCCGGCCACGCTTGGAGCCGAAGGTCACGGCGAACGGGGCATCGGGGACTTTGTCAGTAGGCATCGCCATCCAGACGATGTAGGTGGCTTCCGGCTTCAGATAGTCCCGGGGAACACTTTGATAGACGAATGACTGGTACCCCGGGCAGCGCTTGAGGAAGTAGGTGCAGCGCTTGGCACCTTCGCGGGAGAAGTACAAGCTGAGCTTTTCCTCCTGAGGTTTTTCGGACACGACGAACCACGAGAAGCCTTCGGACCGCTCGGTGACGGGCTCCCGCACGCCGTAGAGCCACAACATCGGACCATCGAGCCACGATGGGGTCCGGAACCGGAATCCGGAGTAGAATTTCCCCTCGCGCTCGGAGGTCTTCATGTCACGCGGAAGTGTCTGGATCTTGGCATACGGGATATCCCCGTGCGTCAGCTCGATCATGGGCCATGAAGCCGCCCGCTCCCGGATCCAGTTTTCGAAGTCGTTTGTTGTCCCGCCCTCGGCGAAGCCGAAGGGAGCCGAGAGAAAAACAAGAAGGGTGGCCAGGAATCGGAGTTTCATGATCGCTTTCGATGCGGAGCTGCGCGGTCGTCCATCCAACGAGCGGTCCCAACGACGGGATTGTTCCTTGTGGCGGACAGGGCGTCGGATAACCTTTTTTCCATGGCCCAGGCAATCGTGGATCCCGAGGAGCTGCGCCGGTTCGCGGTGGAGTTGAAACGCTTCAACGAGGAGCTGCGCGACCGCTCGAACTCGCTGATGGCGCGGTTCACGTCGCTGGGCGAGAGCTGGCAGGACCAGGAGCAGGAAAAGTTCGCCGCCGAATTCGTGCAGACCATGAAGGGGCTCAAGCGCTTCAACGAGGTCGCCGAGCGTCACACGCCCTACCTGCTGCGCAAGGCGGAGCGAATCCAGCAATACCTCGACCAACGCTGATCGACCATGGCGGAGCGCGCGAAGGTGGCCTCGATCGAGGCCTTGGAGGACTTCCGGAGCTCGCTGGTGAAATACAGCCAGCGCACGAAGTCGGCGCTCGACGAGGTTTCCTCGGAAATGAAACGGCTGCGCGAGTGGCTGAGCTACGAGCGACGGACCGGCTGGGAGGCCGAGGTGAGGCGCGGCACGCGGCGGCTGGAGCAGGCGGAGGCCGAGTTGATGACCGCCGAGATGTCCGGCCTGCAGGATGACCTCATGAGCCGGAAAATGGCCGTCAAGAAGGCCGTCCGGGCCTTGGAGGAGTCCACGGCGAAACTGGAGGCGACGAAACGCTGGGCGCGGAATTTCGACAGCGTCGTGGCCCCGGCGCTACGACCTCTGGACAGCCTGCGGGACCGGGTGGCCGGCGATTTGCCGAAGGCGATCGCGACCCTCGACGGACTGGTGCGCGCGCTCGAGGCCTACGCCGAGCGCGACCTGAAGCCGCGCCCGGCGGAGGGCTCGGAGGAGGGAGGTGCCGCATGAGTGCGTCCGGAGCGGCGGCGGCGACCATCCGCGAGGCGACCCGGGAGCTGATGGCCAGCTGGCACCGGGTGCGCGAGACCTGGCGGGATGCCAAGGCCGAGGAGTTTGCCGCGGCCCACCTGAAGGATCTGGGCGACGAGGCCGGTAGGGCTGTGAAAGTGATCGCCGACATCGAGAGACTGATTTCCAAAATCCATGCCGACTGCGAATGACCCGCTCGACCCCGGCCACGTGCTGGGCACGCTGAAAGAAGTGAAGCAGGCGATCGAGGAGGTCGCTGAACGGGAGCAGCGCGCGAAGGCGGACTTCGAGCAGGACGTGATCGCCACCCGCCGTGCGGCCCGGCTGGAGCAGGAAAAGTCGGATGCCGGGTCGCAGCAGCGGCGCGCCGAGGCGGAGGCGGAAATCTCGAACCGCCGGGAGGCGGAATTGCTTTTCCACGAGCGGCGCAAGGCGTGGATCCAGGAGCGCTGCCATGGCGCCCGCCAAGCTCTTGCGGACCGGATCCAGGCCCGGCGTGATCAGGTGGTGGGCAAGGCGCAGGGCGAATTGATGAAGCGCCAGGAAGAGCGGAAGGAGGAATACGATCGCGCCAAGACGGAACTCCACGCGCTGCACGAAAAGGCGACTGCCGACTGTGCCGAGGCGGAAAAAATCGCCAGGGAGGGGCTGAAGCAGCTGTCGGGTTTCAAGCCGTTTTTCGAAAAGAAGATCCGCACCAGGAGCGGGCCGGTGAGCGTCGCGGGGGCGGGTGATCTGCGGGCGGAAGCCGCGGCAGCCCTGGCGGATGTCCGCCGCCAGCCGGTGGCGAAACTGTTCCGTTTCCTGCCCTTTCCACTGCTGCTGCTGGTGGCCATCGGGATCGCGGCGTGGACCTCCGGCACGCCCGGCCAGGTGGAGGCCTGGCTGCCCCGCGCGGGGATCGCGACCGGCGTGCTGGTGGTGGCGTATCTGGCGGCCCTCGGTGCCGTGTGGGCAGTCGGCAGCCGGCTGGCGGCGGCCTTGCAACGGATCCGCATGGAGGCGTCGATGTCCGTCCACGCGATGAACGAGCGGGTGGCCGGGCTGAAGGCGGAGATCCAGGCCGAGGAAGCGAAGATGCGCGAAGGCTTCAGCGAAACCCTCCGGGAGTCCGGCGAGGAAACCGAGGCCCGCATGCGGCGCGGCCGGGCGGAGCTGGAGGAGAAGCTGGCGCGGGTGGTGGCGAAGGAGGAATCGCTCCACGAGATCCGGATGCGCCGCAGGGAAACGGAGGCGACGGAGCTGCGGGCGCGGCTGGAGGCGCAACTACTAGAGGTCTCGGAGAAAATCGAGGCGATGAAACAGGATGCCGACGCCGGAACCCGGCAGCGGCACGATCAGGAGCTGGCGGAGATCGGTTCCGGATGGGAGGACGAGGTCACGCAACCGCTGGACGCGCTCGGCGACCTTGCCAAGCGGCAGAGCGATCGTTTCGCCGGCTGGACGGAGCGGATGGCGCAGGACTGGCAACCGCCCTCCGACAGCGAGGAGGTGGTGCCCTTCGCGACGCTCAAGCTCGGTCGGAGCGACTTCGCCGACCGGCTCCCCGCAAATGCGGCCTTCGACCTCCCGGGCTCGCTCGAAGTGCCGCTCAACCTCGGATTCCCCGTGCACGGCTCGGTGCTTTTCGAGGGCGACATGGCGGCGTCCATCAATGCGATGAACGCGGTCGCGCTGCGCCTGCTTTCGACGCGGCCGGCGGGACAGGCGGCGTTCACCTTCATCGATCCGGTCGGTCTCGGACGCGATTTCGCGGGACTGATGCACCTCGCCGACTACGAGGATACGCTCATCCATGGTCGGATCTGGACGCAGACGCCTCAGATCGAGGAGCGGCTGGCGGAGCTGAACGAACATGTGGAGAAAGTCATCCAGATGTATCTCCGCAATGAGTTCGAGACCATCTCCGAATACAACCGGCAGGCGGGGGAGATCGCGGAGAAGTATCAGTTCGTCTTCATCGCCGGCTTCCCTGCGAACTTCAGCGAGACGGCGATGCAACGGCTGCGGAGCCTCGCGGCCAGCGGCGCGCGCTGCGGGGTTTTCCTCATGATTCACATGGACAAGCCCGGCGAGGCCGCGCTCGATGCCGAGCTGCGCAAGTCATGCCTGTGCCTCAAACAGGAGGGAGATATCTGGAAGTTGGAGGGGCAGGCCGGAGAGGTGATCTTGGAAAGGGCGCCGGAACCGGCTTTGCTGACCTCTCTGGTGCATCGCTTCGGCCAAGCCAGCGTGGACTCGAATCGGGTGGAGGTGCCGTTTTCATCGATCGCGCCGCAGGGCGAGTGGTGGACGGAGGAAACGGCGGACGAGCTGCGGGTGCCGATCGGCCGCACCGGCGCGAAGAAGCTGCAATACCTCGCGATCGGCAAGGGGACGCGCCAGCACGCCTTGATCGCGGGTAAGACGGGATCGGGGAAATCCACGCTGTTCCACGTGATCATCACCAATCTGGCGCTTCATTGCAGCCCGGAGGAGGTCGAGTTTTACCTGGTCGACTTCAAGAAAGGCGTCGAGTTCAAATGCTATGGATCGAGTAGATTGCCGCACGCACGGGTCGTGGCGGTGGAAAGCGACCGCGAATTCGGTCTCAGCGTGCTGCGGCGGGTGGACGAGGAACTCCGCCAACGCGGCGAACATTTCCGCGAGGCAGGCGTGCAGGATGTGACCGGCTATCGCAAGGCGACGGGCAAGCCGTTGCCACGGACGCTGCTTTTGATCGACGAGTTCCAGGAGTTCTTCACCGAGGACGACGGCACCGCGCAGGAGGCGTCGCTGCTGCTCGACCGGATCGTGCGTCAGGGCCGGGCCTTCGGGATCCACGTCATCCTCGGTTCGCAAACGCTCGGCGGTGCCTACACGCTGGCCCGGGCGACGCTCGGCCAAATGGTCATCCGCATCGCACTCCAGTGCAATGAGGCCGACGCCTATCTGATCATGGACGACGACAACCCGGCGCCGCGCCTGCTGACGCGGCCGGGTGAGGGGATCTACAATGACAACGCCGGCGCTCTGGCGGCGAACAGTCCGTTTCAGACGGTGTGGCTGGATGAGGAGAAAAGAAACGCCCGCCTTGGTGAGGTTGCTGCCCTGGCGAAGGAGCGGGGTTTCTCGCGCGCTCCGGTCGTGTTTGAAGGAAACGCTCCGGCCGACCTGCGCGACAACGAAGAGCTGGTCGAGGCCCTGGCCCATCCCCCGACGGAGCGCCCGGCGCAAGCCAAGGCATGGCTGGGCGCACCCAACTCGATCAAGGGCCCGACGGCGGCGATGTTCCGGCGCGAGAGCGGCTCGCATCTTCTGGTCGTCGGCCAAGGCGAGGAGCGGATGAAGGCGCTGATGGAAGCGGCGATGACGTCGCTTTCCGCCCAGTATCCCGCCGATGCCGCCCGCTTCGTGGTGCTCGATGGCGAAGGCTCCCAAGGCGACCTCGCCCGCATGGCGCGGAGCCTGCCGCAGCCGGGCGAGGTCCATCTGCCGGGCGAGGTGGATTCCGTCCTGGGTGAGCTGGCCGGGCGGGTGGAGACGCCGGATGAAACGGAGGTCTTCGTTTTTGTCCGCGACCTGCACCGGTTCAAGGCGCTGCGGGAGGAAGATGAGTTCAAGTTCTCCTTCGATGATGATGCCTCATCCGGCACCAGTCCGGCGAAAGCCTTCCAAACTCTCGTCAGCGAGGGTGCCGCGGCGGGGATCCATCTCATCGTCGGCGTGGATACCTGGAGCAACCTCACCCGCTGGATCCCGCGCAAGTCGCTGGCCGATTTCCGGATGCGCGTGCTTTTCCAGATGAGCGCCAACGACTCCGCCGCCCTCATCGACAGCCCCGCCGCCGGCAACCTCGGCCTGCACCGGGCCCTGCTTCACGATGAAGCCATGGGCACTCTGGAGACCTTCCGGCCCTATGGACGGGCGGCGCGGGTTGTCACTTCGTAAGAGGGAATGAGGGCGGTCCGCTTCGCCTAACATTGACCCGCCGCCCGATCCCGAGCATCCTGCCGTCATGAGCTCGGAAAAGGATGACTTTCTGACTTGGGCGACCGATCCATCCCGCACCGTGGAGGAGCTTTTCGGCGTGGAACTCCTGGTGGAGCAGTGCATGCCGCTTTGGAACCGGAAGCACGGCGTTCAGGTTTCCTTCGACTGGGAGGCCATCCGCCTCGCGCGGAAGAACCGCCAGCTCGACCCGCGCTACAAGCCCTCGCTCGCCCGTCGCCGCCTCGAACAGGCCGCCGAGGTCCTCGACCAGCTCACCAGCTTCTCCACCCACGTCGGCGACGACCGGCATCTGCGCGACATCTCGTTCCTGCGCTTTTGCGAAAAGCTCGATTCGCTCCGTCTTTACCACTGCGAGATCACCGATTGGTCACCGCTCGCCAGCCGCCCGCAGCTCCTCCATCTTTATGTCTCCGACGATGTCGCCCGCGACCTCCGGGCCGTTGGCGAGCTCGTCCAGCTCAAGACCCTCACCCTGCGTCTCGCCACTCCCTGGCCGCGCCTCGATGGACTTGAGAACCTCACCCGGCTCACCGAGTTCATGTTCTACGGAAACGTGCTGGCTGTGAACGCCATCCGCGCCCTGCCTGGCGTGCGCGCCGCGGAGTTCCACCACGGCAGCGGCTTCAATGTCCCGCTGCGCAGCGTCGCCGACCTTCCCGACATGCCGGAGCTGCGCCGGCTTCGCCTGGAAAACACCGACCTGCTCGATGGCATCGGACGTTTTCCCCACCTCCTCAATCTCGAAATCTATGGCTATCTGCCGGACCTCGCTCCGCTCGCCGGCAATGTCGAACTGACCCACCTCTATCTCAGCGGCATCCAGTTCGCCGACCTGAACCCGCTCACCTCCCTCACCCAGCTCTGCCGCATCACCCTCCGAAACGATTTTCCGCCCGATCTCACCCCGCTTGCCGAGCTGCCCCGGCTTCACCAGATCGTCGTTCAATCCGAAGCCATCGTCCCGCCCGAGCTGGATTCCCTCAATGCCCTCTGTGCCCCGTGGGACGAGGAATTTGCCTGCGATCCGCCGCGCAAGCTCGATCCTCTGCGGCTCGTCGTGGAGAAGAACCGCAAGAAGGACCACGATGCGGAGGCCGACTTTGGCGGCATGCCCCGCGACCATGGCGACGACCGGGAGATGGTGATCTCCGAGACCAACTGGTTCATCCGCCAGGCCAACCACCGCATCGACCGCGTTCTGGGGAAAGGCTGGGGCGCGGAGCGCGAGACCATCTCCGGCGTTCATCAGTGCGGGCATCTTTATCTCCGCATCCGCCGCCGGCAGGATCTCGATCACCTCCCGGCCGTCGTACGGACACTGAGGCAGCTCATCGCCTCCTGCCGCTACCCCTGGCAGCTCGATCTTCTGGTCGAGCCTCTCGCCGACTATGAACGCGATCTCGACGAGATTGAGGACGACTACGATAGCGAGGAAACCTTCGATCCCGAACGCGAGCGCGAGGAATGGGAATACCGTCGTCGTCGCCAGCTCGAACGCCGGGAATACCTCCAGCGCCGCTATCAGGCCCGCCTCGGTGAGGAGCTGGGCATCGAACCCGTTCCCGAGCCCGGCTCCGCCGCCGCGCCCCCGCCGGAGAAAGCCCTCGCCGAGGGCGACGACTCCGGCCCCGGATACGACCTTGGCACCGATCTTCACCTCTATTTCACCCTCACCGAAAAGTGCGCCATCGTCGCCGAGTGCGACCGCGGCCTCGCGGAGATGCTCCTGGAGATCAAGGCGGAGGAGTGAGGGGGCGTTTCAGAAAGGAAAAGCAACTCCGCGCCGCACGGGTGAGAGGGAGTTCGGATCCAAGAGGTGACCCCAGTGGCACGGGGTGAAGGCGAATTTTGGTAGGCCTTGGATGACCCCGGAGGGAGCCCGGAAATGAGCCGGTGGCGCGAGCCACCGGAACCATTTTCCGCCGCCCCTACCGGGGCTGGATGTTTTCGGGTGACAGGGGTCCGGTGGTTGCCACCACCGGCTAAGTTCCCGGGTCCCTCCGGGAAGGGAGAAGCCGACGGAGCGCAGGGAAGTCAAACGCGCATGCTGGGTGGTGCCTCCTTTCCCGACCGGGACGGTCAGGGCACGGGAAGGCGGGCGTGGGTGAGGCGTGGACAGGGTGGGGGAGGAGGGCGAGGGTGGGGGATGAGGGAAGAGGGGCCGGCACGGTTTGAATTCAGGGTTTTCGGGGCGTCGCTGCGAAGGGTGGAGGAGCGGATTCGTGGGGAGGCCGAATGGATGAGGCAGGAGGAGAGCCGGGAGGCTTATCTGGTAGGGCGCGACGAGGCGGGCTGGAGCCGGAATGTGAAGATCCGGGACGGGGCGCTGGAGGTGAAGATGTTGGTGGAGCGTCGGGAGGGGTTGGAGCGCTGGCGGCCGGCGGGCAGGCAGGAGCTGCCTTTGTCAGGGGAGTTCGTGGCGGGACCGCTGGGGCCGGACTTGGGAGTGGGGCCGCTGGAGGCCCGGCAGGATGCGTTTTCCCTGGAGGATCTGGTGCGGAGGGTGATCGGCACTCACTCGCAGCTGGCGGTGGCGTGGGTGGAGAAACGGCGGGAGCATTTCGAGATCGGCGGCTGCGCGGTGGAGATCGATGAGGTGAGGATCAACGGCGCGAGCTTGATTTCCGCCGCGGCGGAATCGGAGGATGCGGAGCGCTTGCTGGGGGTGATGCGGCTTCTGGAGATGGAAGGGCTGGAAAATGTGAATTATCCGCGGGCCATCCGGCGGGTGATGGGGATGGAGGTCTCGCCGGGGCAGCCGTGGTTTTGAGCGGACGGTGGGGGAAGCCGACGGTAGGCTCGGGAATGGGCAGGGAAATCGAGAGGAAGTTCCGGGTGGCCGGAGACGGTTGGCGGCAGGGTGAGGGCGTGCTTTTCCGGCAGGGATATCTGTGCACGGACCAGGACCGCACGGTGCGGGTGAGGTTGGAAGGTGAGCGGGGGGTGATCACGATCAAGGGGCGGACGGAGGGGCTGAGCCGGGCGGAGTTTGAATACGAGGTGCCTGCGAGCGAGGCGGAAGAGATGCTTGAAAAGTTATGCCTTCATCCGCTGATCGAGAAACGGCGTCGCAGGATCGATCATGCCGGGCGGATCTGGGAGGTGGATGAGTTTTCCGGGGAAAATGAAGGGCTGGTCGTGGCGGAGGTGGAGCTGGATGAGGAGGACGAGGCGATCGACCTCCCGCCATGGGTGGGCGAGGAGGTCAGCGACGATCCGCGCTACTACAACGCGAACCTGGTGAAGCATCCCTATGGGACGTGGGGCCTGGGGTGAGAGGGGGCGGCATTCGCATTCCGCTCGATGCCGGTTGCATCATGCGGTGATCGATTGCCGGTTCGGCCGGATCGTATGGCGGGGCGAGGACCGGCCGACGGCCAACCGGATCGCGCTGAGGCTTGAGCTGAGTTCGATCGAGCCGGTCGGCGGTCTTGGGGAAAGGTCGTTGGTACGGCCGTTGCGACTTTGTCAGGCGAGAAGAAGCTCATCGACCCGCAAGCCGTTTCGGCACTGCTGGCGCGGGCGTCGGACGTCGGCGCTCTTGAGTGGGACACCGCAGGTTCCGCTGTGGGCTTCGTGAAACTCGAAACCACGACAAACCATGAAGAAAACACATCATCTCCATCCCCGACGCGACTCGCTCAAAAACCTCGCCTTCACCACGGCGCTGGCCGTCGGACTCGGTTCCGGGCTCGCCCTTGCCGCGGAAGAATATGAATACGAAGCCGACGAGGGTTATCACGAAGAAGAATGGTACGATCCGGGCGACTGGTTCAACGAGGATGACCAAATCTCCTACGAGTCGGATCGCTACGACTCGGACAACGACTGGTCGGACAACCGCTGGGACAGTCGCTATGAAACCTATCAGCCCGTCGGATTCGTTTATTATTATTGGGATCCGGGCACCACGGAATGGAGCGAGGAGTCATCGAGCCGGCAGGCTTCGAACCATGGCGACCGCTCGAAGAATCAGCAGGCCTCGAATCGTTATCATGAATCATCGCACCGCCAGACGGCGCGTCTCAACGGCACCATCGACGGTTTCCGAAAGGTCGATCTGACCGATCAGAAGGGCGTGAAGGAATCCCACTCGTTCGTGAAGGTGACCTTGGAGAATGGCAAGAGCCGCGTGATCAGCCTCGGCAGCGATAAGAGCGTGAAGGATCTCGGCCTCGAGAAGGGCGACGACATCTCGGTCTCCGGACGGCTTGCCAAGGTCGATGGCCGCAAGGTGATCCTCGCCAACCGCCTCCGCACCGGCGACGAAACCTACACCATGAAGGAGCGCAACCAGCCGGACCTCGCGAAGAACTCGCAGCGGTGGAACCGGTCCAGTTCCCACCCGATCACCCGCAGCGGCACCCTCGAGGATTTCACCAAGGTCGATCTCGACCGCAAGCAGGATGAGGACAACCTCGTCGTCCGCCTCGAAATGAAAGATGGCCGCAGCTGCGTGGCCGACCTGGGTGCCGGCACCCAGCTCAGCGATCTGAACCTGGAGCAAGGCGACAAGATCTGGATTCAGGGAAACCGCAAGAAGGTCGATGGCAAGAACCTGATCGTGGCCAGCAAGATCCGCGTGGAAGGGGATAGCACCCGCCTGCGCGACCGTGACTCGAAGTCGTCCTCCGGCGATACCAGCTCGAGCGCGACGAATTCGACGCACGACGACCGCAACAACCAGGCGTCGGCCGGCAGCTGATCCGCGCCCAGCCCATCCATCCGAGAAAGGCCTCCGGGAGATCCCCGGGGGCCTTTTTCCGTTCCCGTCGTGATTGGAAAAAAGCGAGGCCGCCGGAGTCCCACGTCCGGCGGCCTCAAGTTGGTCAAAGTTCCCACACCCATGGGAAAATCGACTGTGCTGTTACCCTTACTTTGAACCCGTTCGTGACGGTGTTCAGGGGGATAGACCGTCCACCTAACGGGATGTTCAAAGTTTCTTTAAAAATTTTTTGGGAGCCACGGAACACGCGGAAATCACGGAAGGCCGAGGCAGCGCGGAGAGGGGAACAACGAAAAAATCGAAAGGGTCGAAATTTGAAGAGGGAGCCTGGCTGATTTTTGGGAAGCGGTTCTCCTCCGGTCTCTTCCGAATGTTCCGCGGTCACTCAAGGCCCCGGCGGTCGTTGATGGAGGGAGTCGAGCACCTGTTGGCGGGCCTCCGTGGGGAGCTGGAGTTGGTTGAGGATGCCGTCGAAGAAATCCAGGGCTCTCTGTCCATAGTCGCCGCCGTTCTTGACCGCCATGCGATATCCAGGTGCGATCCTAACCAAGATCGCCGTCTGATCCTCAGGACGCTCGAATTCGGAAAACACTGCGTCGATCGTGGTAGGCGGCGTGCCGATCGAGACCACCGCGGCGGCGTAGATTTCACGGTCGGAGGGGTCCGGAAGTTGTCGAAGCACGGCAGTCACTTCGTGACCGGATTTGCGCGTTTGACCCCTCAGCTGCTGGATGGCGTGCTGGCGATTCTGGCCGGACAGGCCGTCGATGAGGCCGACCGCGAGTTCGGCTGCCATGTCATCGCCAAGATTCGCTGCCGCTCCATTGAGCAAAGGACTCAGAAGATTGGCGGCGAGCTTGGGGTCGTCCACTGATTTCACGAAATCCCGAGCAGCCTCGGGGTTTCGGCTGGCCCAGGCGACTACGGCTCCGTCGAGCTGAGCTTTGTCGCGCGTGAGGTCGGCAAGCTTCTGAAAATCGAATGAGTCAGGGAAATGTGGGACTTGGGGCAGGCCGCCCCTTTCGAGGCGGGAGAAGTCGCTGTTGAAGAAATCCGCCAAGGCCTCGGGCCCCCTTTCAATTGCGCCGGCTTTCGCAGCATCGACGAAGCCAAGGGGGTTGTTGAAGATCGAGCCGCCCTCTTCTTCCATGAAGCGTTGCACCCATGGCAGCGATTCTTCCGGGAGATCATGGCAACAGTTCTCCAGCAGCTCTTTCCGAGAGGAGGACACGACGGTATCGCCGGCCTGGTAGGCCCACTCCAGCGCTGGAAATCCCTCCCGGCGGTAGAGTTCCGCAGCGATGGCTCCCGCCTTCGCATCCAATCCGCGGATCTCCTCCGTGGTTGCCCCGTCCGGGATGGTGAGAAGTTCCTTGAGTTCCCCTGCCGAAAGCCTCTCCAGATCCTGCAGGAATTCCTCGGCCAAGGGATTTCGCTGGGACCAGTTCCGCTCCAGATTCTCAAAGGTGCGCGGCTGCCCAAGCTTCGCAGTTGAGGAGGAAGAACTCGGGTTCCCGGAACTCGGACCGGTTCTCGCCTGCGACGCCTCCGGAGTAGGTGCCGCAAGCCGGAGACCGGCCCAACCGGTCACGAGGCCCAATGTGAGTGCCATGATGGGAAAAAGCGCGCGTTTCACGGGGCGTAGGAATTGAGGATGGCTTCGACTTGCTGATCATCGGCTCCCCAGGCGGTGAGGCGCGACTTGAGAAGCTCGCGTTCACCGCTGGTGGCCTTGCGCTGGGAAAAGGGCGAGGTGGGGTTGGACTCGAAAAAAGCCAGTCGCCGAGCGGGGTTTCGAATGGCGTCGAGGTGTTGGACCGCCCTTTCGATCTCTCCCCGGGCGATGATTTGCGCGCCCAGTTCGTGCGCTTGATCCTTCAACTCCGGATCAATCAAAGCCCCCGCGAAGTTTAAGGCGGCTGTCGGGTCGTTGCGTAGCCGGGATTGCGCCGCTTTCATGAAATGTGATTGCTCATCGGGCGAAAGCTCTTCAGCGAAAGCGCCGAGAGATTTCCAGAGTCGGTCGTTGGCTTCGCTGCCGAAAGTCATGAACCCTCCGGAGGTCGATCGGATCAAGGCCTCCGGCCCGCCGTTATCCATCAACCACGAAGCGGCTGCGGCCGTGTCTTGATTCAGCCAGTTGGAGAGAAAAGACGACAGCAAAGGGGAATCGCGATTCTTTTGGTAACCCTCGGTGCTGACGAAGGCCGCATAGTCGAAATCGTCCGGCATCGGCGTCCGAAGGTTGAAGTCCGTGGAGATGCGCTCTTCTCCCAGCCGAATCAGGAGGGCCGACAGGGCCCCGGGTCCCGCGCGGGAGGACATGACGACGTTCTTTTCGACGATGGCCCATGGTGATGAGGTGGTGAAGAGATCCTGATGGGCGATCAAGAAATCGAGTCCCTTCACGGCTTCCTCCACCGGCCAGCCCATGCTCATCTTGATGGCCAGGGCCCGGCGGGTCGCAGCAAGCGGGATGGCCTCGAACCAACTCACCGCGGCGTCGAGGTCGCGTTCCATCCATTCCTTGAGAAGCTGCCCGGTCTCCAGACTGGCGTGTCCGAGCGTGACATCGGGGTCGGAAATGGCGTCATCGAGCGCAGCGTGGATTTCCGCCGTGGTCCAGTCGTCAAGGAAACCGTCGAAGGGACCGGGCTCCAGAACGTTGGGAAACGCCGGACCTGCCTCCTTGGGATGCATCAGCTCATCACGGAGCTGTTCGACCGACTTTGCCAATGGGGGTTCTTCCGGGCGCTCCTTGGTGATGCGAGGAGCCTCCGGTGTGGACGGGTCCTCGGCTTTCCATGAAATTCCCGCTCCGGCGAGCAGACCCAGACCGAAGCACAGCAGAGGAGCCTTCATCTTTTACACTCAAGCAGTCCGGGATTCGGAAGGTCAACCTCCCATCCTCCTCATCCTGTCCATCCCGTCCACACTGCGATCGTTCCCCGGCAGCCCGCCTCGTGGTGTCCCGATCCGCGGTTGCAAGTTTTCCGGTCCTCTGCTTTGTCCGGGGCCGCATGTCCGAACGGAAGACCCTCGAAGAACGTGAGCAGATGTCCGACCTGGAGCGCCTCCGGCACTCCTGCGCCCACGTCATGGCCACCGCCATCCTCCGCCTCTGGCCCGATGCCCAGTTCGCCTACGGGCCGCCGGTGGAAAATGGTTTTTATTACGATTTCGAGATGAAGCACCGGATCACGCCGGAGGATTTCGAAAAAATCGAGGCGGAGATGCGCAAGGTCGCGAAGGAAAACCAGCGCTTCGAAAAGAAGGTGATTTCCCGCGAGGAGGCGAAGGCGATGGCGGAAAGCGGCCGCCTCGGCGGCTTGTCCGAGCGTCCGGGCAACGCCAGCCGCTTCAAGCTCGACCTGATCGACAAGATCCCCGAGGGCGAGGAGATCTCCTGTTTCCAGAATGGCGACTTCATCGACCTGTGCGCGGGCCCGCACGTCGGATCGACCTCGAAAACGAAGCACGCCAAGCTGATGGCCGTCTCGTCCTCCTTTTACATGGGCGACGAGTCGAAAGGGCAGCTCCAGCGGCTCTACGGCACGGCATTTCCGACCAAGGACGAACTCACCGAGCACCTGACGCGCCTCGAAGAGGCGAAGAAGCGCGACCACCGCAAGCTCGGCCGCGAGCTGCACCTGTTCCACATCGACGAAGCCGTCGGCCAGGGCCTGATCCTCTGGAAACCGAAGGGCGGGTTGGTGCGTCGCGCCTTGCAGGACTTCATCACGCAGGAGCTCGACAAGCAGGGCTACTCGCAGGTCTTCACGCCGCACATCGGCAAGCTCGACCTCTACCGAACGAGCGGGCATTTTCCCTACTATCAGGAAAGCCAGTACCCGCCGATCGCCGAGCGCGACACGCTGGAGAAGCTGGCCGACGAGAACGCGAGCTGCGACCAGCTGATCAACGGCCTCGAGCGGGGCGAGTACGAAGGCTACCTGCTCAAGCCGATGAACTGCCCGCACCACATCAAGATCTACGCCAGCGAGCACCGCTCGTATCGCGACCTGCCGGTGCGCCTCGCCGAGTTCGGCACGGTTTACCGCTGGGAGCAGAGCGGCGAGCTGGGCGGCATGACGCGCGTCCGCGGCTTCACCCAGGACGACGCGCACCTGTTCTGCACGCCGGAGCAGGTGTCGGAGGAAATCCAGGGCTGTCTCGGTTTGGTCAAAACCGTGCTCAACACGCTCGGCATGACCCACTACCGCGTCCGGCTTTCGCTGCGCGATCCGGACAGCGACAAGTACGTCGGCTCGCCCGAGAACTGGGACAAGGCCGAGGCCGCACTGCGCGAGGCCGTGCAGGTGCTCGGCGTCGATTACACCGAAGCCGAGGGCGAGGCCGCGTTCTACGGGCCGAAGATCGACTTCATTGTCAAAGACGTCATCGGCCGCGATTGGCAGCTGGGCACGGTGCAGGTGGACTACAACCTGCCCGAGCGCTTCGAGCTGGAATATGTCGGCTCCGACAACAAAACGCACCGCCCGGTGATGATCCACCGTGCGCCGTTCGGCTCGCTGGAAAGGTTCACCGGCCTGCTGATCGAGCACTTCGAGGGCAAGTTCCCGACCTGGCTGTCGCCCGAACAAGTGCGCGTGCTGCCGATTTCCGACAGGTTCCTGGATGCCGCCGAGGAGGCGACGAAGAAGCTGGCCGAGGCCGGCGTGCGGGTCTCGCTCGACCGGAGTTCCGACAAAGTCGGCGCCAAGATTCGCCTTGCCCGGCTGGAGAGGGTGCCTTATATGCTCGTGCTAGGAGCCCGCGAGGTGGAGGAAGGCACGGTCAGTGTCCGTCACCGCGACCGGGACGATCTCGGCTCCATGCCGCTCGATGATTTTATTGGAACGATATGCGAGGAAATTGCCTGCCGGTCGCTTGGATGACCGGCTTCATCGCCCGTGATTCCGCATGATGGGATTCCGCGACTTCCGTTCCCCCACGACCTTCGCCCGCGCGCTGTCGTCCTCGATGGCTCGTGCCGCGTCGCATTGAACCCACACCGAACAAGACCATAGCCAAGCCAAAGAAACGCTTCAGAAGGGAACCGCGTGACATGACGCGGGTCAACGAACGGATTCGCGCCCCGCGGGTGCGGGTCGTCCTGCCGGACGGCCAGCAGCTCGGGATCATGAGCTCACAGGAGGCTCTTTCAAAAGCGAAGCTGGTCGGGCTGGATCTGGTCGAAATCGCCGCCAACGCGGACCCGCCGGTGTGCCGGATCATCGACTACGGCAAGTACAAGTACGAGCAGGCCAAGCTCAAGAAGACGCAGAAGAAGTCCCAGAATGCCTCCAAGATGAAGGAGGTGAAATTCCGCGTCCGCACCGAGCAGCATGACTACAACATCAAGCTCAACCGCCTCGAAACCTTCCTCGACGAAGGCCACAAGGCGCGCGTGGTGCTGCAATTCCGCGGCCGGGAGAACGCCCACCGTGAACTCGGCTTCGACAAGCTGCAGCGGATCATCGGCGACCTGAAGACCATGGCCAGCGTCGACCAGGAGCCCAGGCTCCAGGGCCGGATGGTCGCCATGACGCTCTCGCCGCTGCCCAAGGCCCAGCGCAAGCGCAAGTTCCAGCTCTTCCACGGCGAGCTGATCGAGGAGGACGACTTCGACGAAGACGAAGAAGACGACGAAATCGAAAACTCCGCCGAGGACGAGGAAGAGGAGAGCGGCAATCCCGCCTGATGCAGCGGCCGACCCTCTGGTTGTTCGACATCGACGGCACCCTGGTCGATACCGGAGGTGCCGGCCTGACCGCCCTCGGCGATGCCGCCGAGGCGGTGTTCGGCGATCGGGGGCCGGCGCTCGATCTGCGCGGCGCCACCGATCGGGGAGTGCTCAACGGCATGTTCGAGCACTTCGGCCGCGCGGCGGAAACGGCGTTGGCCGACCGGTTTTTCGCGGTCTATCTGGAGCGTCTGGAGTTCCACCTTTCCAGCGGCAGCCATCCCGGCCGGGTGCTGCCCGGCGTGCGCGCCCTGCTGGATCGCTTGCTCGACTGCCCGGGCGTCATCACGGGCCTCTTGACGGGCAACATCAAGGACGGTGCGTGGCGGAAAATGCGCCACTTCGGCCTCGACCGGTATTTCGATTTCGGGGCCTACGGCTGTGACCATGCCGACCGCAACCAGCTCGGCCCGATCGCGCTCGAACGGGCGGCCGCACACGCCGGGCGGGTTTTTGATGCCGCGGAGATCGTGATCGTCGGCGACACCCCGAAGGACATCGCCTGCGCCGAGGCCATCGGGGCCCGCTGCCTCGCGGTCGCCACCGGCCAGGTTCCGGTCGGTCAACTGGCCGGTGCCTGGCGGGTGGTCGATGACCTTTCCGACCCGGCGGGATGGAGCGATCTGTTGGAGCCCTCATCGCCTGTTGGCGGAATTGACGGGGTAGCGGGGGAGCGTTAGAAGCGCGCAGGATGTCGGAGCAAAAAGACGAGTGGTGGGTTTCGCGGAGCGGGCATCAGTTCGGTCCGGTCACCTTCGCGGAGGTGGTGGAAGCGGCCAAGCAGGGACGGCTCGAACCGCGCACCGACATGCTCTACGGCGGCGCGCTCACCGACTGGGTGCCGGCGGGCGAGGTGGAGGGCGTGTTCGAAAAGCACGCGGCACCCGTGGAGCAGCCTTCCTCCGAAGCGGCCGGGAAATCTTCCGAAGACAAGCTTTCCGACAGCGGCGAGTTCGACTTCCGCCAGGGCGGGGCCGAGCGCATCAACCTTCCGGGTGCAACCCGGCTCGGCTGGATCCTCGGCGCCTTTGTGCTGCCGGCCGTCCTCATGGTGGGGCTGATGATGTTTCTGCCGACCCTCGGGGACTTGGCAGGCAAGAAGATCGCGCCCTTTCTGCCGGCACTCATTCTGGTGCCTTGGATGATCGTCTTGGTGGTCACCGTGAAGCGTTTCCAAAATCTCGGCATGTCCGGCTGGTGGCTTCTGGGCCTGCTGGTGCCATTCCTCAACTGGTGGTTGCAGTATCGACTGTTTGCCTGTCCACCCGCCTATGCCTTCACCAAACGTCTGGATACCATCGGCAAGGTCTTGGCCACGCTCTACTGGCTGTTCCTGGCCGGCGCGATCGCCCTCGGCATTTTCGTGGGAGTCACCGGTGGGGCGGCGATGTTCGATCAGGCCTCGAAGGACGGCGAATGGCAGAAGCTCAAAAACCAGTGGTCGGAAATGAAGGACGCGGCCGAGAAGCAGACCGCTCCCGCCGCGCCGGCCGATACGGAGTGACATGAGCGGCGTGCGGGTCGAAACGGTCGACGTCGTCCTGCCCCTTGGGGCGTCGGAGGACGCCGATGAGTGGCGCAAGGCAGCGGCCAGGAAACTCGGAGTTGCCACCGTGGTCGAGACTCGCCTGCTGAAGCACTCGATCGATGCCCGGCAGCGCGAGGTGAAGGTCCAGCTGCGGTTGGAGGTGGGCGTGGATGGCCCCCTGCCTGGGGAGGTGAAGCCCTCGTGGTCGGCGCCACCCCTGCCGGCCCATGCGAAGACCATCGCCATCGTCGGCTGCGGGCCGGCGGGGATGTTCGCCGCGCTGCGCTGCCTCGAGCTGGGGCTGAAACCGATCGTCCTGGAACGCGGGAAGGACGCCTCCGCCCGTCGTTTCGACCTCGCGCCCATCCTGCGAGAGGGTCGGGTGATCGAGGAGTCCAACTACTGCTTCGGCGAGGGTGGGGCGGGGACGTTTTCCGATGGCAAGCTCTACACCCGCGCCACCAAGCGAGGGCCGGTCCGCAAGATTTATGAGATCCTCGTCGCTCACGGCGCGCCCGAGCGGATCCTCATCGATGCCCACCCGCACATCGGCTCGAACCTGCTGCCGAAGGTGGTGATGGCGATGCGCGAGTCAATCCGCGCCGGCGGCGGCGAGGTGCGCTTCGGGGCCAAGGTTGCCGGCCTGATCCGCAGCGGGGGAACCATCGCCGGCGTGGTGTTGTCCGACGGTGGCGAGCTGCTCGCGGATGCTGTCGTTTTGGCCACCGGCCACAGCGCGCGGGACATCTACCGACTGCTCGCGGCGGAAAAGGTCCTCCTTGAGCCGAAGCCCTTCGCGGTTGGCGTCCGGATCGAGCACCCGCAGCCCTTCATCGACCGCTGCCAGTATCATCTCGGAAAGTCCGGCGAGCGTCCGCGCCTGCTGCCCGCCGCCCGCTATGCGCTGGCGACGAAGATCCGCGGTCGCGGCGTGCATTCCTTCTGCATGTGCCCCGGCGGCTTCATCGTCCCGGCCGCGACGGAGAACGACGAGGTGGTGGTGAACGGCATGAGCCTGGCCCGCCGCGACTCGCCTTTTGCGAACTCGGGCTTCGTGGTGACCGTGGAGCCGGAGGATGTCCGTGTTTTCGAAAAGGAGCACGGCGTGCTGGCGGGGATCGCCTATCAGAAACACCTCGAGCGCACCGCCAAGCAAGCCGGCGGCGGCGGCCAGGTGGCGCCTGGCCAGCGGGTTCCGGATTTCCTCGCAGGCAGGATCTCCGCCGACCTGCCGGAGATGAGTTATTTCCCCGGCGCGAAGAGTGCGCCGCTGCACGAGTTGCTGCCGGAGGGCATCGTTTCGAGGATGCGCGACGGCCTGCACCTCTTCGACCGGAAGATCCGCGGCTTCGCCGGTGAGGGCGGCCACCTGCTTGGTTTCGAGACGCGCACCAGCTCGCCGGTCAGAATCCCGCGCGTCCCGGAAACCCTGCAGCACCCCGAGTTGGCAGGCCTCTATCCCTGCGGCGAGGGCGCCGGCTACGCTGGCGGCATCGTCAGCGCCGCCCTCGACGGCATGCGCGTCGCCGAGGCGGTGGCGGGGTGAGGAGCGCGGGTTTCCCCATCGGATCAGAGGAGGGCCGAAAGGGCCGGTGACTTTTCTTTCGGCCGAAGAAAACTTCCGGCGTCATCGGGAGTACCTCCAGCCGGGCCATGCGGCATGCCGCATTGACCATGCAGCCCCGCTGCAAGCATCCTGCCTGCGCTCCATGGCTCTCAAAAAATCCGACTCCTCCCTCCGGGCTTCCTGCGATCAACTCCGCGGGCGGAACGGACGCCTCCCAATCCAAGGATGCCGTCCTCGTCTTCCTGTTTCTCAAATCCGTCTCCGACAAGGACGCCGGCAAGCTCTTCGCCCCGCTGACGATTCCCTCCTGAGCGCCATGGAGGCCGAGTTGGCCAAGGTCCGCCAGGTGAACCAGGGCATGATGCAGGAGTTTCTCAGCGGAAAGACGAGATAGGTCTAACTGTCGCCATGTTTACCTTCATTCACGCCGCCGATATTCACCTCGATAGCCCGTTGATTGGCCTGTCCCAACATGAGGACGCCCCGGTCGGGAAGATCCGGGGTGCCACCCGGACGGCTCTGAGCGGGCTGGTGGATCTGGCGATCGAGCGGGAGGTGGATTTCGTGCTCATCGCGGGCGATCTCTATGATGGCGATTGGAAGGACTATGGGACGGGCTTGTTTTTTGTCAGCGAGATGCGCCGGCTGGAGGAGAAAGAGGTGCCGGTCTATCTGATCTTCGGCAATCACGATGCCGAGTCGAAGATCACCAAGAGCCTTGCCCTGCCGGAGAACGTTCACGTTTTCAGCACGAGGAAAGCCGAGTCGTTTGCCCACCCGGGCCTTCCCGTCATCCTGCACGGGCAGGGCTTCGCCACCCAGGCGGTCATCGAGAACCTTGCGGAGCGGTATCCTGCTCGCGTGGCGGACCATTTCAACATCGGCCTGCTGCACACGAACCTCGGCGATGCCGCAGGCCACGGCAACTACGCCCCGAGCACCGTTTCGCAACTGGTGGCTCACGGCTACGAATACTGGGCGCTCGGGCACATTCACCAGCGGCGCGTCCACCACGAGAAGCCGCACATCGTGTTTTCCGGAAACACGCAAGGACGCCACATCAACGAACCCGGCGCCAAGGGCTGCTACGTGGTGACGGTGGACGACGAACTTGAAGTGTCGGACACCGAGTTTCACGCCCTCGACAGCGTACGCTGGGAAACCGTGAGCATCGACTGCACGGGGATCGAGGATGAGATGGATCTGGTCCAGAAGATCCGGGACGCTCTGGCCGGAGCGCTGCAGCGCGCCGACGATCGACTTCTCGCGGCCCGTGTGGTGCTCAGCGGCCCCAGCTGTCTTCACGAACGCCTCCATGCCCATCACTCCCGGATCCTGGCCGAGTGCGTGAGCCAGGCCGCGGCGGTCGATGCCGAGCAGATCTGGATCGAGGGCCTGCGCCTCAAGACCCGGACCTTGCTCGACCCGGCGGAACTGGCGAAACGGGACGACCTCACGGCCTTGGTGCTGGAGGCGCTCGATTCATTCGATCCCACCGAGCTGCCGGATCCCGTCGCCACCCTGAAAACCAAGCTGCCTGACGATGCGGTGCATGCCTTGACGTCCAGCCTGGCTCCGGGATCCGAAGAAGCGCAGGCGATCGGAGAGGACGTGCGCGCCATCGTCCTGCAAGCCATCGCCACCTCCTCCGATTAGTCGCCATGCGTTTCGATTCGATCCAGATCCCCGCCTTCGGTCCCTTCACGGGGCTCAAGCTGTCGTTTCCCAAATCGGAGACGGACTTGCATCTGATCTACGGGCCGAACGAAGCGGGCAAAAGCTCGCTGCTGCGGGCGATCCACCATCTGCTCTACGGGATTCCGACACGCACGGAGGACAACTTCCTCCATCCCTACGGAAAGCTGCTGATCGGGGCGAGCATCAGCGATGGTGAGGGCGGGCTGAGTTTCTTCCGCAAGAAGGGAAACTCGGGCACCCTGCTGGATGCCGACCAGAACAGCATCGACGAAGGCCAGCTCAAGGCGTTCTGCGGATCGGTGAACGACGAGTTTTTCACCCACATGTTCGGTCTCGGCACCGACAGCCTGCGGGAAGGTGCCGCCAAGCTGCTCTCCGGTGAAGGAGAACTCGGCACCCTGCTTTTCTCGGCCAGCCTCGGTGGCTCACCGATCGATGCGGCTCTGGAGACATTGCAGGCGGAGGCGGATGGGCTCTTCGCCGGCAAGGGCCGCAATGCGAATGCCATCGTGCAGGCGACCAAGGCCTTTCGGGAGTATGAGAAGCAGGCCCGTGACCTCTCCACTTCGGCGAACGCGTGGACGACGCTGCAAAAGGTCATCAAAAAGGCGAGGGAGGAGTTCAAGTCCCGCGAAGGGACGCTCAAAAAGAACCGCCAGCGGGAATCGCATCTGCGGAACCTGATTCAGGCCATTCCCTTGGTCGTGGAGCTTAATGAACTCGATGGAGAACTGGCGGAGATCACCCTTCCGGAGTTGCCCTCGGACTTTCCCGAGCGTGTTCGAACCGTCCAGAGTGAACTCTCGCAGGGGCAGGTTTTACACGATGCCCACGAGTCCACGCTGGCGGCCAAGAGGGAGCAGTTGAAGGGCATCGAACCCTATCAGAGCCTGGTGAAGGATGCGCCGGACCTCGACTCGCTGCATCAGGGGATCAGCAGCCATTTGCAGGACCTCGAGCTGCGTGCCGACAAGGACGAGGCGCTGCATCGGCTCCAGCAGGAGCTGGAAAAGCATTTAAAGGAGCTGGGGCTCGATTCGGTCGAAGCCCTCAACGCCCTGCCCGATCCCAGTGCCGGTGATGTGGCCACGCTCGAGGAATGCGCAGGTTCGCTGGCAGACGCGGACCGGGCGCTCGCGCAGGCCATGGCAAACGTGGAGCAGACCGACGAGGAGCTGACCGAGGCCCGGACCAAGCTGGATGCCCTTGGTGAGGAGGAGATCACCGCCGAAATTCTCGATCTTTCCGATCGTCTCGAGGAGCACGGGCAAAACGCCAGGGTCGCGGCTTCCCAGGCCGATGAACGGAAGAAACTGGCGGCCGGGCTGGAGCAGAAGGCGAGGCAGCTGGGCTTGTCCGATCGTACGGTCGACGAAATCCGAAGCCTGCCGGTGCCGGGCATGGCGCTGCTGGAGCAGCTGCGAGACGAGGGTAAATCCCTCGGGGAAATGCGGGCACGGGCCCAGGAGCGGATGGATGAACAGGATGAAGCCATCATCGGGAAGCAGGCGGATATGAAGCGGATTTCCGGCAGTATTGTCATCCACACGGAAGAGGAACTTTCCCAAGTGCGCGGTGAGAGGGACCGCCGTTGGGCGGCGTTGGCGACCCACCTGAAAGACGGAACCGCCGCGGAGCCCACCGAGGTGGAGAGACTGTCCGGGGACATCCAAAAAAGCGACGGGATCGTGGACGCCCTCCGCGAGCACGCCTCCGTGCTGGGCGAGGTGGCGACCTTGGATCGGGACTTGACGCTCCTTCAAAACCAGCGGGCTCATGCAGCGGAAGTCGTGGAGCGCATCGACGCGGAAAAGGCCGAGTGGAAGAAACGTTGGGAGGAGGCGAGCCGGATCATCGCCGATCGATCCTTCCAGCCGGCGGAGCTGATGGAGTGGCGTGAGCAATGGGAGAGCTGGTGCGAGCTCGATGGTCGGCTGACCGCTCTCACCTCGAAGATCGAGCTTCATGAGAGGAACGAGGAAGCTCTGCTCGGAGAGCTGCGGAAGCATTTCGACCGTGACGACGGCAGCTATGGCGTGCTGTCCCGGCGACTCAACACGACAATCGAAGATGCCAAGACGGCCAAGGGAGAAGGGAAGGTGCTGGGCGAGAGTGTCGCCAAGCTCACCAAGAAGAAGGCGCGGCAGGAGTCTGCGCGGATGTCTGCCTCCGAGTCGTTGGATGCCGTCCGAAAGCAATGGAATGACGCCCTCGCCATGCATCAGCTTGAGCCAAGGACTACGGCCAAAGCGGCGGTGGTGATACTGAACGCCCGCCGCAGAGCCCGGGAAACCCAGCGAGCGATCACGGACGTGTCCGAACGCCTCCAGTCGCTCGGGGAGGACATTGCTGATTTTAAAAAGCGGCTGTGCGATCAGAGGAATAAGCACCAGCCGGAGTCACCGGAGTTCGATCCTCGGAATCCCGACCTGACCGAGAAACGGCTTTGGAAAGCGCTGGAAGAAGCCCGCAGTCGTCAGACCAAGCATGACACGCTGAAAGAAGAGATAACCACGCTCGAGACGGAGTTGAAGAAGAAGCAACATTTCATCGAAGCCGCCGAGGAACAGCTCAAGGACTTGGTGGCCGAAGCGAGGGTCAAGGCTGTCGATGAGTTGTCGTCCGCGATTTCCCAATTTGAGAAGCGACAGATACTGGTGGAGCGGCGGGAGGCCGCCCATCGCAACCTCGTGAACCTGGCCGGATCTTCGCCCGTTGAGGATCTGATTGGCGAGGCGGAGTCGGCGGAACGAGCCGAGCTGCAGGCCGAAGTCGATCAACTGGCTCCGGAGATCGAGACCCTCCAGCAGGGGCGCGATGAAGCTCGCGACCGGCTGAACGAAGAACTCTCCAAGCGCGCCGAATTGGAGAAGGCCGAGGGTGGCGCCATGGAGGCCAAGCAAAAGGCGGCGAACGCGCTTGCGGAGATCGTCACCGACTCGGAACGCTTCATCCGCCTGCACCACGCGATCGCCTTTCTCAAGGCCCAGATCGAGGCATACCGCGAGAAGAGCCAAGGCCCCATGATCGCAAAGACCTCCGAGTTCTTCGCGACGCTCACCAACGGTTCCTTCGAGGGCGTGGCGGGTCAGGCCCATGACAGCGACCCCAACCGGATCCACCTCGTGGCGAGGCGACGCCGGGCTAACGACCAAGAGATTCCCGAAGCGCTTCCCACCTCCGCGCTGTCCGAGGGCACGAGGGACCAGCTCTACCTCGCGCTCCGTCTTGCCGCCATCGACATCCATCTGGAGAGCCACGCACCGATGCCTCTGATCCTCGACGACATTCTCATGACCTTTGACGACGAACGCGCCAAGTCGGTCCTTCGTGTCTTGGCAACCCTGTCGAGGAACACCCAGGTTGTCGTCTTCACCCACCATGAGCACACCCTCGATCTGGCCAAGGGCCTGCTTGCCGACGGCCAAGTGCAGCGACTGCCGGCAAACTGACAGGTGGGGGTTCGAGTGAATTTCATGCCCCGGGCATGGTCCGGCTGAGGCAGGAGCGCCGAGGGTGAAACCGGCATCGCCTCGCCTGGCGGATTCGCTTCGGCTTTGATAGGCAGCCCAAGGGCTTTTTTCGGCGAGCAGGAGCCGGGGTTTCTCTACCCGGAACTCGCCGGCTTTCCGAACAGGCGATGCCGGTTTCATAACCGGCGCTCCGCTTTACCACCGGAAATAAGAACGTTTCAGTCGCCAGATTTCTTTTCCGGCGGCTCACGAGAACATTTCAGCCGCGAAAAAAGCAATTTGGCGGATTTAAGAACAATTTCGCCCCTGAAAAAGGAATTCCACCCGTCGGCAAAACGATTTGCCGGCTTTAAAAGGATTTTGGGGGATTCGAACCTACCCACGTCAGCTGCTTTTCGGCGTTCCCTAAATGGGAAATAATGGCAAGTTACCAAAAAGGGACAATCGAGGCTTGCCTTGAACTCCGCATGTCTTAATGCTCCGCTAAATGAAGCTGGTCGGAATCGATGAATCCCTGCTCTCGAAGGTCGGGAAGGCCTGCCCTGGAGTCTTCCGGGCGTGGATGGCGGAAATGAGGGAGGCCACCTGGAACTCGGCCGATGAGATGCTGGTTCACTATCCCCGCTGCCGGCACCTCGGCGGCTGCCGCTTTCACTTTTCGATGCTTCCCGATGATTCCGGTCTCCGCGCGAACGTCATCTTCGCCAGGCCAACCGCCCCTGGCTGCGTCACCGTCACCGGCTTCGCCTCCGCACCCCAGTCTTCCGCCGCTGCACCGGTCTCCCGGCGCCAGCGGTCTCCCATGAACATGAGCACCAAGACCCCAACCGTATGATGAAAACCGTCATCCGAACCGCAAAGCAGCACGCGGAGGCGCTCAAGCGCCTCATCGCGTTGCAGGAGCGGTGGGATTCCCTCAAGGAATCCGAACGGGATGAACACGACCTACTCGTCGTCCTCGTCGCCGATTATGAAAACACCCGTCATCCCGTCCAACCGCCGACTCCCCTTGAAGCCATCCGTTTCCGCATGGACCAGATGGGTTACACTCAGAAAGACCTCGGAGTCCTGCTCGGCGCCGCCAGCCGGGCTTCCGAGGTCCTGTCCGGCAAGCGCCAGCTGAGCCAGGAAATGATGCGCCGCCTCCACCACCAGTGGGGTATCCCCGCCGCATCCCTGCTCGGACCCGCCACCGATCCCGACCCGGAGCCTCCCGCTCCGGGCCGGGCCCCGGCCGATTTCCCGCTCAAGCAGATGTGGGAGCACGGCTATTTCCCCGGTCTCAAGGGCACTTGGCGCGACTGGTCGAAAAAGAAGGACCAGCTCCTCAGTCATTTCGGCCTCGGCAAGTCGGCAGGTTCCCCCTTGCTGGCCCGGCAGATGGCCGGTGAGAAGGCGAAGGTCTGCCCCCACGCCTTGGAGGCCTGGCGGCATCGCGCTTTGCAGCTCGCCGCTGACGCGGAGGCCGGGCTCGCACCGTGGGATCGTGGGGCCATCAATGACACCTTCCTCCGCTGGCTCGTCGGCCTGAGCCACCTCGAAACCGAGGGGCCGTCACTCGCCCTCGATGCCCTCAGGGGGAAGGGGATCGCCGTGGTCATCCTGCCGCGCCTCGACCATACCTACCTTGATGGGGCGGCGCTCCTCACCGCCAGCGGGCGTCCGGTCATCGGTTTCACCCTTCGCCAGAACCGGCTCGATAATTTCTGGTTCGTCCTCTTTCACGAACTCGGACATGTCCTGAGGCATCTCAGCGGGGAAACCCCCACCATTCTCGACACCGAGATCGACGCCCGGCGCGACAGCCCGATCGAAAAGGAGGCCGACCGCTTCGCCCTCGACACCCTGATTCCGCCCCCGGTCTGGCAGCGGGTCCGCCGCCTTCGCTACGCCGCCGACCTGCGCAAGGCCGCCGCCCGCGAGCAGATCGGCGTCAGCGTCATCGCCGGCCGCTTGCGCCGGGAGGCTGAAAACTACCGCATCCACAACACCCTCGTCGGCCAGAAGAAGCTCCGTGCCGCCCTGGGCTACTCCGAATCCGACTGGCCGAAATGAACGCTCTCCCCACGGTGCGCCGGCTTCAGCCGGCATCTTCCATCTTTTCCCACCGCACCCATCGCGCAGCGGCGGAAAACCCTTTCCCGCTCCCAAGCGGCGGCCTCCGCGAAGGCTGCCGTTCCGGACGGAAAAAACCGGACCCACCCTCCGCCCACCTGCGAATGCAGGACCGGGAGCCTCGGAGGCGGTCCATGGGAACCTGCAACTGATCCGGATATGGACACTGCAACGACCAACACGAAAGGGCGTGGGCCTGCCAGAAAGGCCCAGGACATCAAGCTCGCCTGGAAGGAGCTTGCCGCGGATGCCACCTTTGGTGGCAAGACGCTCGCCGACCTCGAGGCGGCCATCGCTGCCTTCGATGGCAGGATGGACGAGCTCCAAGCGGCGAAGAAGGCCGTGAGTGCCGCCGTCATGGTGAAGAACCAATCGCTCGCCGATCTCGCCGAGCTTGCGGTCGTCATCGCCCTCGGCGTGCGCGTTCACGAGAACTACGGACGGGACTGCCCGCTCTACCGCGCCATGGGCTTCGTGCCCAAGAGCGAGCGGGCCTCCGGCACCGTCCGCAAGAAGCAGGAGCCCCCTGCTGAAAACAACGAAGCCGCCGTTTGATCGATTCCTGCAAGAATCAGCGATCAAACCGACGGCCACGTTGGGTGTAAAAGAAGGTCACCGGTCCGCAAGGGCCGGTGGCCTTTTCCTTGGGAAAAGAAGCATTTCGTGGGCGCTTGGGCAATGGGGGAGTTTGGAATCGCCTTACGCGCTGTCCGCCTGCCGCATTGACCATGCAGCCCCGCTGCAAGCATCCTGCACGCGCTCCATGGCACTCAAGAAATCCGACCTCTACTCCTCGCTCTGGGCCTCCTGCGATGAACTTCGCGGGGGAATGGACGCCTCCCAGTATAAGGACTACGTCCTCGTCTTCCTGTTCCTCAAATACGTTTCCGACAAATACGCCGGCAAGGCCTTCGCGCCGCTAACCATTCCTTCCGGCTCGACCTTCGCCGACCTCGTCGCGCTCAAGGGCTCGAAGGACATCGGCGACGACATCAACAAGAAGATCATCGCCCCGCTGGCCGCGGCCAACGACCAGCTCTCGCTCAACGATTTCCCGGATTTCAACGACGCCTCCAAGCTCGGCTCGGGGAAGGAAATGGTCGATCGCCTCACCAACCTCATCGGCATCTTCCAGACCCCGGGTCTCGATTTCTCAAAGAACCGCGCCGAGGGCGACGACATCCTCGGTGATGCCTACGAGTATCTGATGCGGCACTTCGCCACCGAGAGTGGCAAGTCGAAGGGCCAGTTCTACACCCCCGCCGAGGTCTCCCGCATCATGGCGCAGGTGCTCGGCATCGGTCAGGCCGAAACGACCGCCTCGACCACGGTTTACGACCCCACCTGCGGCTCCGGCTCGCTGCTGCTGAAGGTCGCCGACGAGGCCCGCGTCCGGCCCACGCTCTATGGTCAGGAAAAGGACACCACCACCGCCGGCCTCGCGCGGATGAACATGATCCTCCACGACTGCCCCACGGCCACCATCAGCCCGGGCAACACGCTGGCCGACCCGAAGTTCATCCAGTCCGACGGCTCGCTCGCCTCCTTCGACTACGTCGTCGCCAATCCGCCCTTCTCCGACAAGCGCTGGACCACCGGCCTCGATCCCGAAAACGACCCCTTCGAGCGCTTCACGGCCTTCGGCGTCCCACCCGCCAAGCAGGGCGACTACGCCTACCTGCTTCACATCCTCCGCTCGCTCAAGTCCACCGGCACCGGTGCCTGCATCCTGCCCCACGGTGTCCTGTTCCGGGGAAATGCCGAGGCCGCCATCCGGAAAAAGCTCATCCGCAGCGGCTACCTCAAGGGGATCATCGGCCTGCCCGCCAACCTCTTCTACGGCACCGGCATCCCGGCCTGCATCCTCGTGCTGGAAAAAGGTCACGCCCACGAGCGCGAGGGGATCTTCATGATCGACGCCAGCGGCGGCTTCATGAAGGACGGCAACAAGAACCGCCTCCGCTCCCGCGACATCCACAAGATCGTCGATGCCTTCACCAAGGGCAGTGGGATCGACGGCTACTCGCGGCTGGTCCCGCTCGCCGAGATCGAAAAAAACGACTTCAACCTCAACCTGCCCCGCTACATCGACAACCGCGAGGCCGAGGACATCCAGGACATCGAGGCCCATCTTCATGGCGGCATCCCCGCCGCCGATCTCGACGCCCTTGCCGACTACTGGAAAGTCTGTCCCGGGCTGCAGAAGTCCCTCTTCAAGGCCAATCGCCCCGGCTACCTCGACCTCACCGTGGAAACCAACGGCCTCAAGGACGCCACCCACGCCCACGCCGAGTTCGCCGCCTTTGTCGGTGGACTGGAAACCCACTTCGATGCCTGGCGTAAGTCCACCGCCAAGTCCCTGCGTGGTCTGGAGCCCGGCTGCCACCCGAAGCAGGTCATCCACGATCTCTCCGAGGGCTTGCTCGCCCACTACCTCGGCCGGCCGCTGCTCGACGCCTACGCCGTTTACCAGCACCTCATGGACTACTGGGCGGAGACCATGCAGGACGATGTCTATCTGATCGCCGCCGACGGCTGGAAGGCCGAGACCTACCGCATCCTCGTCGAGGACAAGAAGGGCAAGCCCAAGGACAAGGGCTGGACCTGCGACCTCGTGCCCAAGGCCCTCATCGTCGCCCGCTACTTCGCCAAGGAGCAGACCGCCATCGATGCCCGGCAAGCGGAGCTGGAAAGCGTCACCGCCCAGCTCACCGAGCTCGAGGAGGAACACGGAGGCGAAGATGGCGCCTTCTCCGAGTTGGAGAAAGTCAACGCCGCCGCCGTCAAAGCCCGCCTCAAGGAAATCAAAAGGAGCACAGGCGTCCCGCCTGTGAACCCTGGCAGCCGCAACAAACCCGCCCGCCCCCAAGAATCCCCCGAGCCCGAACTCCTCCGCGTCGCCGAAGATCCCGCCATCTACCATATCACCCCCAAGGAAACCGACGACGACGCCATCGAGCGCCAGGCGCTCCTCGAATGGCTCAATCTCAGCGACCGGGCCTCCGCCCTCAAGAAGACCATCAAGCAGGCCGAGGCGAAACTCGATGCCGCCGCCTACGCGAAATATCTCAAGCTCACCGAGGACGAAGTGAAGACCCTGGTCGTCGATGACAAATGGCTCGTCACCCTCGACACCGCCATCCACGGCGAGATCGACCGCATCGAGCAGGCACTCACCAGCCGCGTCAAGGAACTTGCCGGTCGCTACGCCACCCCGCTTCCGGAGCTCACCACCCGCGTGGCCGACTTCGAGGCCAAGGTCGCCGCTCACCTCGCCAAAATGAGTTATGATTAGGAAATCGCCCGTTTCCCTTCATAGCCGATTCCCTTTCTAAAGCTTCGCACCATGGATCGCCACGCATCCGGTCACCACGCCACCACCACCGGGAAAGCCGCGGCCACCGCCCCAAGCGATCGAGAACCCGCCCCCCGGCCAGGCATTCTCCAACCCGCCTGATTACCCCGTGTTTCCGCCCGAATCCACTCCTTCACCCCTCCCAAGTCCGGGCGGTGCCGGGGATGGCTTGGCGCTCCCCGGCTTGACCCTTCAGGCATTTCAGCTACGTTCCTGCCGTCGTTATGCACTTCACCCCGTCGAAGCCGCTCTTCAATATCACCGTGCCACAGCCGAAATCCCCGGCGAGGAAGGCCACGGCGCTTGCGGTTTCGAGCAGGCCGAAGCCCACTACCGAGCAGGCGCTCAAGGGCTACGACTACCTGAAATCCCGAAGCTCCCGCAGCAGCTCCGCGAGCTGAGCCGTCTCAGCCCCGTGGATCGCGCCGGCAGCAGGGCGCTCCGGAGATGGGCGGAAGATCACGCGTTCGTCATGGATGAAGCCGGATTCCTGGGCATCTGGGAAGGGCAGGGAAGACGCGGCGGTGCCGAACATCAGGTGTATTACGATCAGGAATGCGGCCGATGGTTCAAGCGCCTCTATCATGGTGTGAACTCCGGCACTCTTGGCGATTACCTTGTCCGGATGCGTCTCCACGCCGCGCTCTTTCCTGAAACCGCCTACCGGCTCGAAGGATTCTCCATCAATCCGAAGAGCAAGGAACTCGCCCCCGTCGTCTCCCAGCCTCATGTCGAGGTGGACACCACCCGCCCGCTGGTCACCAGGGCGGAGACGGACGACCTCATGGCCGCCGTGGGCTTTGCCCCCGTCCAACTCATCCACAACGGCATCCGCGACGACGGTTACTTCGCCTACCTCCATCCTGTCAGTGGCGTGCTGGCTCACGACCTCCACGATGAGAACGTCGTCCGCATCCCGGAAACCGCCGGTCTTGCCGTCATCGATCCCTACATCTCTCTCGCGCGCGCGGGCACATGGGCCGCCATCAAGCTGGCGGAAATCGGGTATCCCACGCCGCCGGACGACTCAGAGGCGGCAGCTGAAAAGGATGAATTTTGAATGATGAAGGATGAAGTTCCGCGGGATTTGGGGGAGAGGACGACGGAGTTCGCGCTTCGGATCGTGAAGATGTTCTCTGCATTGCCGAAAACCGATGAGGCTCGGACGCTTGGGAGGCAGGTCCTGCGGTCTGGTACATCGATGGGTGCGAACTACCGCGAAGCTCGAAGGGCGCGCAGCACGGCGGAGTTCATCTCAAAAATCGGAGATTGTCTCAAAGAGGCCGATGAAACCGATTACTGGCTCGAACTCCTCGTTCGCGGCGGCATGGTTCCTGAGGCGAAGATCTCCGCCCTTCGCGACGAAACCAATCAACTCATCGCTATCCTGACGATGGTTTCAAAGAGCGCGAAACGCCGCAACGACTGACCCATGACTTCATCCCTCAACCCTCAACCTTCATCCTTATGACCCCGCCCGGCTACAAACAGACCGAGGTCGGGGTGATTCCGGAGGATTGGGAGATTGAGCCACTCGGGAGTTTATCGGCTTTTGTAACAAGCGGATCACGAGGCTGGGCTCAGTTCTATTCCGATTCTGGGGCGTTGTTTATTCGCAGCCAAAACGTGAGGAACGGCTCTCTGGATTTCAGCGACATTCAATTTGTTAGTCCACCTACTGGTGCCGAAGGAAACCGCACCAAGGTGAACCAAAACGACCTATTGATAACCATCACCGGTAACAGCGTCGGCAATGTCGCTTTGGTCGAGGAGGCGTTCGACGAGGCCTACATCAGCCAGCATGTGGGGCTGGTTCGGCTCAAGGAGCCATGCAGGGGGTCATACGTGTGTCGTTATCTTTGCCCGCACTCCCCCGGGAATTATCAGATTTCCGGAAGTCAGTCAGGGCAAAGCAAGCCAGGACTCAATTTGCAGAATCTGCGGAACTTCCTGATCGCCCTTCCACCCACCCTCGCCGAGCAAGCAGCCATCGCCGGGGCCTTGAGCGATGCGGATGCCCTCATCGACTCCCTGGAGCAGCTCATCGCCAAGAAACGCCTCCTCAAACAAGGGGCCATGCAGGACCTCCTCACCGGCAAAAAACGCCTCCCGGGATTCGAGGGGGAGTCTGGCTACCGCGAGACAGAAATCGGCCAAATACCGAGCGATTGGGGGGTGAAAAGTGTCGGCGAGTTTGCTTCGATCAAGACCGGTCCTTTTGGCACGCTCCTGAAAGCATCCGAATACACTGATGGGGAAGGTGTTCCCGTCATTTCCGTTGGCGAGATCCGCGAAGGCTTCCTGAGAGTGTCCGATGAGACGCCAAGGGTCTGCGAAGCTGTGACGAAGAGGCTTCCTCAATATCTACTAAGGCAGGGAGACATTGTTTTTGGCCGGAAGGGCGGCGTTGAACGGTCGGCTCTCGTAACGCCAGAGCAAGACGGTTGGTTCCTAGGTTCCGATGGCATCAGCATTCGGCCGCTGAATGGGTTTCAGCCTACCTTCTTAGCCCTTCAGCTTCAAAGTCACCGCGTTAGAGGGTGGTTGTTGCAGCATGCTATCGGAACTACAATGGCGTCTCTAAACCAGTCGATTCTGCACCGGGTCCTAGTTCCACTCCCACCATCCCCAGCCGAACAAACCGCCATCGCCGCCATCCTGAGCGACATGAACGCCGAGATCGCCGCCCTTGAAGCCAAGCTGGCCAAGGCTCGCCAGGTGAAGCAGGGCATGATGCAGGAACTCCTCACCGGCCGGATCCGGTTGGTACCGGCCCAAGGCAAGATCGTCGAATTTCTCGAGGAAAAGCCGGAGATCAAGAAGGAGGGGCACAACTGGCAGATCAATGAAGCGGTGATCTTGGGGGTACTCGCAGCCCGTTTCGGCACCGAGCAATGGCCGTTGCCTCGGAAGCGTCGGGTGAAGCTGACCTACCTGTTCCACCGTCACGCCGAGGGCGTCGCGGAGGGATACAAGAAGAAGGCTGCCGGCCCCTACAATCCACGGGTCAAATACTCGGGTCCGGAAACGATCGCGTTGAAGAACGGATACGTCCGTGAGCACAACAACGGGAAATACCCGGGTTTTGTCGCCGGGGACAAACGGGAGCAGGCAGAAGCCTACTTTGCCCGCTGGTATGGAGACGGGCCGCTGATGTGGCTTGAACAATTCCGCTATCACAAAACCGAGAATCTCGAACTCCTGGCAACAGTGGACATGGCCGCCGAAGATCTTCGCTCGGCAGAAACCGCGGTGGATCTTGAAGGTGTGAAGGAAGTCATCCGGGCCCATCCCGAGTGGACCGCCAAGCTCGACCGAAAGATTTTCTCGGACAAGAACATCAAGATGGCTCTAGCCGATCTGGACCGGCTGTTACCGGTGAATCAGTAAGGCGTAACGCCGATGGGTATAGGATTCACTGGCACGAAGGCCCGAATCACACGGCATGGAGTCGAATTTCGTCCACCGGTCAGGCAGAAACTACGCCTCTGACGGCGGTCCGTCAATCCCCGGGCATGTCGGGACGGGCCTCCACGCCACTCGAACAAGACCACGAGTGCCACGAGAGAACAACCGCCGACCGGCTTGATCCCCATGGTTCGATAATAGTGCCTAAAAGCACCTTCTTCTGAAAATCGGTGGACATGGGTGCTAAAAAGCACCAGCTTGTAACGCGTTACCGATCCCATGGCCGACCGACCACGCAAAGCCTCCGCGGAAGTGCGGGCGATGATTCGGGAAGCCCTGGCTGACCCACGGCGGCGCTTTCTCGACGACAAGACCTCGTCGAGAAACTGGCTCAACCACTGGAACCTGAAAGCCGAAGGGCTCTACCAAGACCTGATCGACGGCCTCGGGCACTCCGAGAATCTTTTCCTGAAACCCAAATCCAAACCCGCGCAGATCCAAGCCTACCAATGCGTGCTGGACTATCCAGCCGATGGCGGCGACCTGCCAGCGGTGGACATCCACGTCACCCTTGCCCCCAAGGGAGATCCTCCCAGAGTCCGCGTGGCCGTCCACCCCAGCGACACCGTCCAGACGCTCCCGCGGCTGGACCCGAAACCGAACGACGATGAAAACGATTGAGCAGAACCCCAAGGCCGAAGCGGCGATTCCCTGCTTCGAGTGTGAGTCGGGCAAGCTCATCCCCGAGCTGACCGATTACGAGACCGAGCACCCGAAGCTCGGCAAACTGACGATCCCCGATGTGCCGGTGCTGGTCTGCGACCACTGCGGCGACCGGGTCCTTGGCGACGAGGGCAACCGCCGCATCGACGCCTACCTCGACAAGGCCTTGAACGTAGTCACCCCGGAGGAAATCCAAGTCTTCCTCGGCAAGTACGGCCTGACCCAGAAAGAGGCGTCCCGTATCACCGGCTTCGGGGAGAAGAATATCTCCCGCTGGGCCGCCGGGCGGTCCCGTCCATCGGAGTCGGTGAGCAACATGTTCCGTCTCCTCCTGGCAGATGAATCGGTATTTGAGCGACTCAGACAGAAGAACTTCGATGGCACCACGGTGTCCATGTTTCCCGCGGAGGAGCGCCAACCTGACGACGAGGAGAAGCCGGTGCTTAAAGAAGTTGACTACCCTGCTCTGGCAAATCTGGGGCTGGTGAAGCCCACCCAAAGTCCGAGAGAGAAACGCTCCGAACTCTGCGCATTCGCCAAGACGGCGGACTTAAAGGAGTTCCGAACGAGGATGACGGAGAGTTTCGAGCTGATGGCCGCCTTCAAGGACACCTCCCAGAAGTTCAGCCCGGTAAGTGCAGGGCTCTGGAGCTACGTGGGTGAACGCTTGGCTGCGAAGGTCGAGACCGAGCCCTACGATCGAGAAAAACTGCACGAAGCGGTGGACCGGCTACGCGAGCTGACCCAGCACCCGCTGGAGCAGGTGGTGGCGGATGTTCGCCGTATCCTCGCGCAAGCGGGGGTCGCGCTCGTCTTTGTTCCGATCTTCAAGGAATCCGCGCTCCGCGGTTCGACCCGGCTGCTGACACCGGGAAAGGCACTGATCATCCACGGCCTCAAGTATCGGAGCCTGTCGCAGTTCTGGATCATTCTTTTCCACGAAATCGCGCACCTCTTGCTTCACATCGAGAAGCCGGGTGAGGTCATCACCGACTACGAAGACCAGCGGAAAGACCCGAAAGAGCGTGCCGCGGATGAGTGGGCCTACGACCGGTTGGTATCCCGGGATCGGGAGCTGGAATTCGTGGCCCGGCACCCCAAGCCGGCACCTTGGCAACTGGAGCAGTATGCCAAATCTCTGAAGGTCCATCCGGCGATTGCGGCGGAGATCCTGAACACGCGAAGCGATTCGGAGGCGATCGCCTATGGATTCCTTAAGAAGCGAGGGCTTTTCCCGCACCTTTCCAAAGAGCAGACTAGAGCCCTGTTGATGACGTGAACCTATGAGCGCAAAGAAGACTGGCAAGAAGGCGGCAACCAAGAAGCGAGCCTCGAAAAAGACCGCCACGAAGAAGGCGGCGAAGAAGCCTGCCAAGAAACTCACGATCCGTCCTCTGAGCGAGGAGGACGTGCTCGCGAGCGAGTCGTTCGCGGATGCCAAATCGAAGGCAGAGGATTACGTCCACAATCCTGGCAAACTGAAGAGGCTTTTCGGCGAGGCAGTCGAAAAGGCCAAGCAGATCGACAAGTCCAATTTCGGTGAGAACTGGGCCTACCTCCTCACCATGATCCGTCTCGTCCGCGACTATGCCAGAGGAGACTATCGCGAGGTATCAGCGAAGAACCTTGGGCTGATTGTCTTCGCCGTGGTCTATTTCGTGTCACCGGTGGACGCGATCCCCGATTGGGTCCCATTTCTAGGTATGCTGGATGATTCCTTGGTTGTGTCCTGGGCGCTCAAAGCGGTGAAAAAGGAGCTGGATGCCTACATGGAGTGGGAAATGAACCGCTTGCCGAAGGGAAAGGCATGAAGATGCGCGCCTCCGGTCTCTCCATGGTGAGCTGCCGCGTTCGTGGGATGGTGGCTTGAACTCTTTCTGCTCAGTACCCTCCGCAGGGTTGCGCTGGATGAAGGGTGGGGCCAAGCTTCCTTTACACTATGAACGACGGAGTCCCAAGCGATAGCGAGGCTCGGGAGAGGGAACTCGACAAGCTGGAGGACGAGTTTCCTCAATTGGCCGATGCTGCGTTTTTCGCGGAAGCGGAGCGCACGTTGGCAGCCGGGCTGACGCTCACGCAGGCATTCGATGGCCAGGTGGTTCGGATTTCTCCCGATGGTCGGTGTGAGGTGGTGAAGACGATCCATCCGCCCCATCCGGTCGAGGTCGGAAGAAGGATTTGGATCTGGTGATTGGGCCGATGCGCCGACTGAAAATATGCGCGGGCTACCCGAGTCCGGAATCCCTCAGGTCACCGACCGTTGGGATATCGAATTGAAGTGGCCAGCGGTGCTCCATCGGTTCAAGATGCCGGAGTTAGGTAAGGTTTGATCCCAATCATGAGCGACATCGGCCAATCCGAGAACGAAACACAGCGGCGGGTGATCCGGCTGCTGGTCGAGGAATTGGGGTACGAGTATGTCGGGAACTGGCGGCAGCGGGCGGGGAACTCGAATGTCGAGGAGGAGCTGCTGACAGCTCATTTGTCGGGGGCAGGGTATTCCTCGGATGAGATCGCTCGTGCGCTGGAAGAGCTACGCCGGTGCTCGGAGACCAAGGGCCGCTCGCTCTACCACACCAACCAGCTTTTTTACCAACGGCTGCGCTATGGCGTGCCGGTAAAGGTGGAGGCGGGGAAGGTGACCGAAACGGTGAAGGTGGTGGATTGGGAGCACCTGGAGAAAAACCATTTTGCGTTCGCCGAGGAGGTGACGCTGAAGGGCGGCCACGAACGCCGGCCGGACCTGGTGATCTATCTGAACGGGATCGCTGTCGGGGTGATCGAGCTGAAGAACAGCCGTGTGAGCATCGGTGAGGGAATCCGGCAGCTCATTTCCAACCAGCGGCCCGAGTTCAATGAGGGATTCTTCAGCACGGTGCAGCTCCTCGTTGCGGGCAACGACAGCGCGGGCCTGCAATACGGTTCGATCGGAACGCCGGAGAAATATTTCCTGAAATGGAAGGAGGATGAGGCAAAGGACGAGGGCTGCCTGCTGGACAAGTATCTGCGGCGGATGGTGTCAAAAGAACGCCTGCTGGAGTTGATGCACGATTTCGTGCTCTTCGACGGCGGGGTGAAGAAGCTGCCGCGGGTTCACCAATATTTCGGCCTGAAGGAGGCGCAGGATTTCGTGGAGCGGCGGGAGAGCGGGATCATCTGGCACACGCAGGGCGCGGGGAAGAGCATCCTGATGGTGCTGCTGGCGAAGTGGATTCTGGAAAACCGTTCCGACGCCCGCGTGGTGGTGATCACCGACCGCGACGAGCTGGACAAGCAGATCGAGCGGGTTTTCACCGAGGCGGGGGAGGAGATCCGGAGGACGCGGAGCGGGAGGGAGTTGATGGCGCAGCTCGGGAGCCAAAAGCCGAGGTTGCTGTGTTCCCTGGTCCACAAGTTCGGCCGCAAGGATGTGGACGACTTCGAGGAGTTCATCCGCGAGCTGGAATCGAAGCCGAGCAAGACGGTGGGTGAGGTGTTCGTGTTCGTGGACGAATGCCACCGGACGCAGAGCGGAAAACTGCATCGGGCCATGAAGGCGCTGATGCCGCAGGCGACTTTCATTGGCTTCACCGGCACGCCGCTGCTGAAAAAAGACAGCCAGACGACCCTGGAGGTTTTCGGCCGCTACATCCACACCTACAAATTCAGCGAGGCGGTGGAGGACGGCGTGGTGCTCGACCTCGTCTATGAAGCGAGGGACATCGACCAAGAGCTGGGTTCGAAGGAGAAGATCGATGCCTGGTTCGAAGCGAAGACGAAAGGCCTGAACGATTGGCAGCGCGACGAACTGAAAAAGAAGTGGGGCACGATGCAGAAGGTGCTCAGCTCCCGCTCGCGGATGGACCGGGTGGTGAGCGACATCGTGTTCGATTTCGGCACCAAGCCGAGGCTCAAATCGGAGCGGGGCAACGCGATCCTGGTGGCATCGAGCATCTACGAGGCGACTCGTTACTTCAGTCTTTTCCAAAAGACCCACTTCAAGGGCCGTTGCGCGGTGGTGACCTCCTACGACCCGAAGGCCTCGGATGTGAGCAAGGAAGACACCGGGGAGAATACCGAAACGGAGAAGCAGTTCATTTTCGAGACCTACACCGAGCTGCTGAACGGCGTGACCACCGAATCGGGAAAGTCACCCACGGAGAGCTACGAGGACCGCGCGAAGAAGCTTTTCATCAAGGAACCGGCGACGATGCGTCTGCTGATCGTGGTGGACAAGCTGCTGACCGGCTTCGATGCGCCGCCCTGCACCTATCTCTACATCGACAAGTCGATGCAGGATCACGGTCTGTTCCAGGCCATCTGCCGGACGAACCGGCTCGATGGCGAGGACAAGGATTTCGGCTACATCGTCGATTACAAGGACCTGTTCGCGAAGGTCGAGCGGGCGCTCGCGGTTTATACCTCGGAGCTGGATACCAGCGCCGGAGGTGAGGATCCGCAGGTGATGCTGAAGGATCGGCTGAAGAAATGCCGGGAGCGTCTCGACGATGCGATCGAGAAACTCCATCTGCTCTGCGAACCGGTCGACGAGCCGAAAGGCGAGCTGGAGCACATCCGCTACTTCTGTGGAAACACCGAGATTCCCGCCGAGCTGGAGAAGCGTCAGCCCCAGCGCGAGGCGCTCTACAAGGGTGTCGTCCAATTCATCCGCTCGTATGCCAACCTGGCCGACGAGATGGCGGGCGCGGGCTATTCGACGGCGGAGATCGATCGAATCGGGAAGCAGCTCGAGCATTACCGAAAGCTGCGTGACACGATCCGGCAGGCGGCGGGCGAAGTGCTAGATCTCAAGCCCTATGAGGCGGACATGCGGCACTTGATCGACACCTACATCGATGCCAAGGAGCCGAGAACGATCTCGCCCTTCGAGAACATCTCGCTGGTGGACCTGATTGTGAAGACGGGCATAGCCGACGCCATCGCCGAGAAGCTGGCGAACGTGAAGACACCTGAGGGAGTGGCGGAGGCGATCGAGAACAACGTCCGCAAGAAGATCGTTAAGGAACAGCTCACGGACCCGGCGTTTTTCGAAAAGATGTCGCTGTTGCTGGATGAAATCATTCGGCTGAGGAAGCAGAAGGCGATCGAGTATCAGGAGTATCTCAAGCGCATCGCAGAGCTGGTAAAGAAGGTGGTCGATGGCACCGAGGAGCACGAGGCGGTGCCGGCGATGGTGAAGCACTCGGCGGCCCTGCGGGCGCTGTTCCGGAACCTCCAGGTTGAAAAATCGGGCAGCAAAGTGGCCGATGACGAAACTCTGGCGCGCGCGGAGCTGGCCGTGCGGATCGATCAGGTGGTGAAGACCGTGAAGCCGGCTGGATTCCGCGGCAACACCGCCAAGGAGAACGTGATCAAGGCGGCGCTGATGCCCTTGCTGGGCGACGATGTCGCGGAGGTGGAGCGGATTTTCGGGATCGTCGAGAAGCAGTCCGAATATTGATGCGCGACGTCCACCAGATTGCCCTCGGCGACTTCGCGGCGACCATCGAGCGGAAGGACATCCGGAACATTCACTTGAGCGTGCATCCCCCGGACGGCGCGGTCCGCGTGTCCGCTCCGCGCCACCTGTCGGTCGATCATCTGCGCGCGTATGTGATTTCGAAGCTCGATTGGATCAAGCAGCAGCGTCGCCAGATCCAGGCGCAGGAACGGGAGAGCCCGCGGGAGTTCACGGAGCGGGAGAGTCACTACCTCTGGGGGAAGCGCTATCTCCTGACCTTGGAGGAGGGATCCCCGGGTGTGGAGTTGAGGCCGCGGAAAATGATCCTTTCTGCCAGAACCGGCAGCAGTCAGGAAAAGCGTGAGTCGATTCTGGAGGGATGGTATCGCGGAGAACTGAGACGGGAGGCGGAGTCTATGGTGGAGCGGTGGGCGCGAACTATGGGGGTGGAGGTGAAAACGGTTTTCATCCAGCGGATGAAGACGAAATGGGGGAGCTGCAATCCCGCGCGGCGGACGATCCGGCTGAACACCGAACTGGCGAAAAAGCCCAAGGAATGCCTCGAATATCTGGTGGTGCATGAGCTGGCGCACCTGATCGAGCCGACCCATAACGAGCGCTTCGTTTCCCTGATGGATCACTACCTGCCGGCATGGCGGGAGCGCCGGCAGGCGCTGAACCGGCTGCCGGTGCGGCATGAGCAATGGAGATATTGACGCGCAGCCATGCTGCAAGGGTCCTGCGTAGCTGGTGCAGGAGCGCCGGTCATGAAACCCGCCGGTCATGAAACCGGCATCGCCTCGCCTGGCGGATTCGCTTCGGCTTTGATCAGTGGCTTGGGGGCTTTTTCGCGAGCAGGAGCCGGGGTTTCTCTACCCGGAACTCGCCGGCTCGCCGAACAGGCGATGCCGGTTTCATAACCGGCGCTCCATACCGCACGCTGGAAGCGCGCCGCGCCACTCGCAAGCCTGGAGGCTTGCGCTCCGCGGCTGAAAATCGGTGGGGGGCCGCGGTGGTCGCCGCTTGCTTCGGGAGACGTTAGAAGGCAAGGAGGGACGCGTATGCCGACGCGCCTGCTGCTGCTTTTTCTCTGCCTCACAGCCCTCCTTTCCGCCCAGACCTACCGGCCGGTGAGGGAGCGGCCGCCGATGCCGCCACGGGAGTTCCGCGGGGCCTGGGTGGCGGTGGTTTACAACATCGACTGGCCAAGCGCCAAAGGCCTGAGCGCCGGCACCCAGCAGGAGCAGGCGGTCGCCATCCTGAACAAGATGGCGGCCATGAACATGAACGCCGTGATCCTGCAGGTGCGGTCGCACTGCGATGCCGTGTATGCCTCGAACAAGGAGCCGTGGAGCCCGTGGCTGACGGGCACCATGGGACGCGGGCCCGGCTACGATCCGCTGGAGTTCTGGGTGAAAGAAGCGCACCGCCGCGGGATCGAGGTGCATGCGTGGTTCAATCCCTTCCGCGCACTTTCCAACGTCAGCCAGCAGGCCTGCCCGAACCACGTGTCGAAGGCGTCCCCCGGCATCACCAAACGCTACGGCACCTTGCTGTGGTGCGATCCCGCGGTGCCCGAAACCCGCCAGCGGGCGATGTCCGCCATCCTCGATGTGGTGCGGCGTTATGACGTCGATGGCGTCCATCTCGACGACTATTTTTATCCGTACCCGGAGGACGGCCGGGCCTTTGCCGACGGGCGGAGCCCGGCCCAGCGGCGCGGGATCGTGGATGGCTTCGTGCGCGATCTCTACTCGCAGGTGAAGGGCGCGAAGCCGTGGGTGCGGGTGGGCATCTCGCCTTTTGGCATCTATCGGCCGGGGGTGCCGGCAGGCATCGAGGCCGGTCTCGATGCCTATGAGCAGCTCGGCTGCGACGCCCGCAAGTGGCTGGCCAACGGCTGGGTGGACTACCTGGCGCCGCAGCTCTACTGGCGCGACCAACCGCGCAAGCAGAGTTTTTCCGCCCTGCTCGGATGGTGGCGTGAGCAGGGATCCCGGCCGGTGTGGCCGGGGATCGCGGTTTCCCGTGTCAGCAGCTCGGAGGATCCCGGCCGGCCGGCCTCGGAAATCACGCGCCAGGTGGGATTGAGCCGTACCATCGGACCGCGCAACTGGGTGGGACACATCCAGTGGAGCATGAAGGCGCTCAGCCAGAACCGCGGCGGGGTGTCGGACCTGCTTTCCAAGGGGGCCTATTCCGAGCCGGCGCTGGTGCCGCCGATGCCGTGGATGGGGAAGAAATCGGTGGCACCCGTATCGGCGCAGGCCTCGGCGGATGGGGAAACCTTGAAGATCCGCTGGCGGACCGGCGATGGATCGAGCTCGAAGGTGGCCGTGATGGGCCGCAACGGGCGCACCTGGCACATGCTCGCCGTGCGTCGCGCGGCGGCCGGAGGCCTCGACTTCCGGTTGTCCGGCCGTCAGCCGCCGGAGGCGATCTCGGTCAGTGCGGTGGATCGCTTTGGAAATCTGAGTGTTCCGGCGGTGCTGGCACGCTAACAGCTGGGCGGAAAAGGGGCGCGAAAATGCTTTACTTAGGTGAGGCAGTCAGGAGAGAGTCCGCCGTCCCGACTCACGAGCTACGCATTTTTTCGCACAGCGTCGCGCTGCCATGAACGTCAAAACTTTTGTTACAGGATCCGCCGCCCTCCTTGCGGCCTGGCTGGGAGCGACCTTTGTTCGCCAGGTGCCGGGAGAAAGCTATCCTCAGCTCGGTCGGGGCTCCAAGCCACTCTCGGCGCAGATTTCGAAGCCGGGTAACGCGGCCAAGGCCGACACCCTGCCCCAGCTGGCCGGGGTGGTGGTCGATGCGGACTGAGCATCCTGCTTTTCTGCCATGGCGGAGAAACCGGTGTCGGGCGGCGATGAGCCCCTGCCGATGGACCTCGAGCCGGGCGTGTATTTTTGGTGCTCGTGCGGTCGCACCTCCCATGCGCCATTCTGTGACGGCAGCCACACCGGGACCGGCCTCCAGCCGGTGCGCCTGACGGTGACCGAGCGGCGGAAAGTCTGGTGGTGCCAGTGCAAGCGGACCGGCACGCCGCCGTTCTGCGATGGCAGCCACCGACGGCCGGTGGCTGGCTAGGCCGGGCTGCGGACCAACTCGCTGAAGCCGCAGAAAAGCCGCGAGTTCTCAGGCGGAAGCGCAGGCACGGGGCGGTCGGAGTCGAGAAAGCGATCGCAGATGCCGTGAAACGCCTCGGGCGTCTTGGCCCGGCGGAGCTGGAACTCGAAGTCCGGATCGAAGCCCTGGGTCACGAAAAGCATGGTCTTCTTCATCCGCTGGACGTGCCCGAGCGGGTCGAAGCGCGCGGTGTCGCCTGCAATTTCCTCGTAGAGGGTGCGGACGTAATCCAGCAGCTGCCGGCAGGGGGGCATGGCCGGAGTTTCGCCGGCGAAGGCGGCTCGGATCTGGTCGAAAATCCACGGGTTGCGGATCGCTCCGCGACCGATCATGAGGCCGGCGGCCCCGGTCCGGCGATGGTAGGCGAGCGCGGTGGCGACATCGACGATGTTGCCGTTGGCGATGACCGGGCACGCGAGCCCCGTCACGGCGCGGGCGACGCAGTCCGGGTGAACGGGCGTCTGGTAGCGCTCGGTGACGGTGCGGCCATGGATGGCGAGGGCATCGATGCGGTGCCGCGCGAAGAGGGCGAGCAGCTCGTCGAACTCATCCGGCGAATGGTAGCCGATGCGGGTCTTGACCGTGAACCGCGTCGGGATCGCCTCGCGTAGCGCGCAGAGGATGGCGTCGATTTTCGGCAGGTTCCGCAGCAGACCGCCGCCGGCTTCCTTTTTGCACACGACCGGGGCCGGGCAGCCGAGGTTGAGGTCGATCCCCGCCACCGGATGTTCCAGCAATTGCTTCGCCGTGCGAACCAGCGCCGGGATGTCCTGCCCGATCATCTGGGCGTAAACCGGCCGGCCGGTGGGGTTTTCATCGATCGACCGCAGGATCCAAGGGTCGGGCCGTGACGCCTCGTGCACGCGGAAATACTCGGTGACGTAGACGTCCGCGCCGCCGTAGCGGGACAGCACGCGCAGGAACGTGAGGTCGGTCACGTCCTGCATCGGGGCCAGGTAGAGGGTCGGGGAAATGGACGACACGGGAGGTTCAGGCCGGGCGCTCGATTTCGAACAGGGCGTCGGTGGTGCAGTACCAGTTCGGCGAGGCCATGCGGCCGACCGGGGTGTGCTTTTCCTGGACGATCCTCAGGGTGGCGGGATCGATGATCTCCTCGCGGATGTGGGCGAGGTGCACGATGCCGAGCACGAGCCGGTTCGAACCGATCTGCTGGATCGAGTGAACCTTGCACTCCAAGGCGGCAGGTGCGGCGGCAACGCGCGGAGCGGCGACGCACGAGCCGGGCAGCATCGCGAGCCCGAGCCGGTCCGGCTCGCTTTCGCCGGGGGGCAGGCTGGCGGCGGTCTGGACCATGCTTTCCGCCAGTTCAGGGGAAACGAGGTTGACCACGAACTCGCCGGTTCGCGCCAGGTTGCGGGCGGTGTCCTTCGGATTTCCGTCAGGTCTGTTGCCCGGGGCGAAGGCAACCAGAGGCGGGTCGGCACCGAAGACATTGAAGAAGGAAAAGGGTGCCAGATTGGCGGAGCCGTCGTCATGGGTGGTTGAAACCCAGGCAATCGGGCGGGGTGTCACCAGGCTGGCGAGGATCGGATAGGCGCGGTCGGCGTGGGTGCCGAGAAGGTCGAGTTCCATGAGGAGAGGCAGGTTGCCGAGCAGCTTCGGGGCCTTTGCCTTGACAATCAAGGCGCGGTGGAGAAGCTCGCCACCGAATAGCAGTAAAGGAGGAAAGGTGCACAACAACGATCTATTGCACACGGAGAAGATTCTCGCGGATCGCAAGATTTTCTTTCTCGATCTCAAGGAGAATGCTCGTGGAAAGGTGGTGAAAATCACCGAAGATGTCGGCGGCAACCGTGATACCATCATGGTTCCGGCGGAGATTCTGGGCGACTTCATCGCGGCCTTGACCGACATCAAGGAAACGGCGGACAGCCATTGAGGCCGGGAGGGGGAGTCCCGACGCCCCCTCACCGGGTCCCGCGGGGCCGGAGCGGAAGGGTTCCCGGTCCAGAGGGCGGGCATGGGGCAAAACTAAAGATTACTTTCTTTTCCGGTGATCTTTGTTATAGGCCTCGGCCATGACCTCGGACGAGCGGGCGGATTTCATCAAGAAGGTGATTCTATTGCTGATGCTGGTGGCCGGTGTGGCCGCGGGCCTCGTCTTCGATCCCTTCGGCTGGAGCGAGCATCCGGTGGCAGCCAAGCCCCCGGCCGCACCTGCGCCCGCCCGGACGGCGCCGGCGGTGGCGGCGGAAAAATCCGCGATCGCCGCGGATTCCGAGGCCCTGCCTCCGGGGCTGCAACGCATCCCTTCGGCGAAGAAACCGAATCCCTGATCCTGTGAATTACCCGCTCCTCTGTTCCGCGGCCCTGATGCTCACCCTGGCCGGATGCGAGAAGATCCAGCAGGCCCTGCATTCCTCCAAATCCGAGGACGTCGCGGCTGCCGATGGAAGTCCGGTCACCCTCGGCGAGGGTCATGAACTCTCGCCGGAGGACTTCGAGAACTTCAAGGCGACCGCCGGCAAGGTGGTGGTCGTCGATTTCTACGCCGACTGGTGTGGCCCGTGCCGCAACCTCGGTCCGAAGCTGGAAAAAGTCACCGCGGAGTTCGGCGACAAGGTCGTGATGGGGAAGGTCAACGTCGACAACGCCCGCAGCCTCGCCTCGCGGCTGGGCGTCAGCGGGATCCCCGACGTCAGGATTTTCGTCGGCGGCGCGCAGACCGACCAGATCATCGGTGATCAGGCCGAGACTGCGGTCCGGCAGAAGGTCCAACTCGCGGTGGCGGCCCTTGATGCGGCCGCTTCGGCTGCGGGTGAAGGCGGTGACAAGTCGGCGGAGCCGATCATCCAGCCGATGAAGAAGGACTGGATGCCCGAGGGCATGGAGCGCCGCTGAGCCGTTCAGAAGATTTCGGCGAAGAAATCCTTCATGTGCTGCCAGGACCGGCGGTCGGCGGCCTCGTTGTAGGCGACGCCCTTCGAGGGGTCGTCGCCGGCGTTCTTCTGGGTGAAGGCATGGACGGCATGGCCGTAGGAGACGAGCAGCCAGTCGGCCTCCGCCTGCCGCATCTCCTCCTCGAAGGCCATCACCTGGGCCGGCGGGACGTGGGGATCATCGGCGCCGGTGCAGACGAGGATTTTCGCCTTCAGGGTGCCGGCCTTGGCTCGCATGCCCTCGCCGGCATCGAGTCCGCCGTGAAACGAAACGACGCCCGCGATGTCGGCACCGCTGCGGGCGAGTTCGAGCACGCCGGTGCCGCCGAAGCAGTAGCCGATGGCGGCGATTTTCGAGGGATCGGTGTGCTCGTCGGCGCGCAGGACCTCCAGGCCGGCCTTGAGTCTTCCGCGGTAAAGTTCGCGGTCGTTCTTATATTTCCCGGCATACTCGCCGGCCTCGGGCGGCTGGGGGCGGATGCCCTTGCCGTAGATGTCGGCGGCCAGGACGTTGTAGCCCATTTCCGCGAGCTGGCGGGCACGACCTTTCTCGTAATCGGTGAGGCCGGTCCATTGGTGGATGATCAGAATGCCCGGCCGCTTGCCGGCGGTGGCGTCGTCGTAGACGTGGAAGCCCTCCAGGGTGGTTCCATCATGATCGTAGTCGACGGTTTTTTCCACGAGAGCACCGAAGCAGGACGAGGACGCGAGAAGCAGGGGGGCGAGCCATTTCATCCCGGCACCCAAGCGCGGCCTCGTCCGTCGTCAAGCGGCGGCTGAACCTCAGAGCTTTTCGATCCGGAACACCACCGGCGTGCTGTTGACGCAGTCCAGTTGTTCGATCTCGGAAAGTGTCTGCTGCAGACGGCCGAACGAGCAGGTGTGGAGCAGGAACACCATGTCGACGAATTCGGCGTCCGGCGTCTCCGGGTTGACCGGCGAGTGGGTGCCGGAAATGCCGATCCCGGCCCCGGCCAGGGCGGCGGCGATCTCGGCGATCACGCCCGGGCGGTCGGTGACGTCGAAGCGGACGTAATAGGCGGTTTCGGTTTCCTCGATTGGCATCAGCCGGCCGCCTTCGCGATAGGGCAGGAAACCCCGGTGGCCGGTGGCCTGGCGGAGCGAGCGGGCGGCCTCGACCAGGTCGGCCACGACCGAGGAGGCGGTCGGGTCCTGGCCCGCGCCGCGGCCGTAGAAGAGCGATTCGCCCGCGGCATCGCCATGCACGGCGACGGCATTGAAGACGCCGTTGACGCTGGCGAGGATGTGGCTCTTGGCGATGAACGAAGGCTGGACGCGCAGCTCGACCGAGCCGTCCGGGTGCTCGCGCACCACGGCCAGCAGCTTGACCACGTAGCCGAGGCGCTTGGCGAAATCGATATCGATCGGGCGCACGCACTCGATGCCGGCCACGTGGACCTTTTCCGGATCGATCGGGAATCCGTAGGCCAGCGTGGCGAGGAGGATGGCCTTGTGGGCGGCGTCCCAGCCGTTGACATCGAGGGCGGGATCGGCCTCGGCGTAGCCGAGCTGCTGGGCTTCGGCGAGCGCGGTTTCGAAATCCAGCCCGGCGGTGGTCATGCGCTCGAGGATGTAGTTCGAGGTGCCGTTGATGATGCCGCTCATCGAGTGGATCCGGTTGCCGATGAACGACTCCTGGACGGTCTTGATGATCGGGATGCCGCCGGCGACCGCGGCCTCGAAGTGGACCGGCGTGTCGAATTCCCTGGAAAGCGCGAACAGCTCGATGCCGCGCTCGGCGAGCAGGGCCTTGTTACCCGTGACGACCGGCTTTTTCGCGCGCAGCGCGGCGGCCACGATGTCGAAAGCGTCGGTGGTGCCGCCGATCAGCTCGACCACGATATCGACCGCCGGATCCTCGACCAGCTCGTGCCAGTCGGTGGTCAGCGTTTCGTCAGGCAGGGAAACGGCGCGCGGCTTGGCGGGATCGCGCACCAGGGCCTTGGTGACCGTCATTTCCACGGTGCCGCCGGTGCGGTCGCGGATCAGTTCACCGTTCCTGCGGAGGGCGAGGATGACGCCGGAACCGACGGTTCCGACTCCGGCGAGGCCGATTCCCAAGGTGCTGCACTGCATGGCGCGGAGTGTGCCCCGCCGCGCCGCGGGGAAAAGGGCAAATCCGGGTCAGTTGCCAAGTTGGTCGATGGCGTGGACCCAGTCCGACCACTCGTTGCCCGGGGAGCCGCCGCGGGACCTCTCGAGGAAGTTGTAGTAGGCGGCCTCCTGGATCTGGTTGTGGCTCGGGGTGGCAGGCGCGGCTGCGGCGGCCGGCGTTTTCGCGGCCCTGGTGACCGCTTTTTTGGCGGGTGCCTTGGCAGCGGTCTTTTTGGCGGCGACTTTCTTGGCCGCCGTTTTCACGGCCTTCTTGGCAGGGGCCTTCTTGGCGGCCTTCTTGGCCGTTTTTTTGGTGGTCTTCTTCGCTGGCATGGTTCGGGGCGCAGATGAGCAGGCCCGATGCCAAAGAGCGAGACCTGATAGAAGGTCGTGATTGTTTCGGGCCTGTAACGGCGTATCTTCGGCGCGTGGCCGACGATTATTCATGGCAGGATTTCCGCGACGAGGGGCCGGCCCGGCTCCCTGGCCCGGACCACCTCGGCTGGTGGGTCATGGTTTCCCTGCTGCTGGCAGTGATCCTGCACGGGCTGGCCTTCCTGGTCCTGGGACATGTGAAGATCCTGCTGCCTTTCCAGGAGGCCGAGGAGATCCGCACGCAGCCGATCCAGTTCGACCGGGTGGAGGTGCTGCCTCCGGAAATGGACGACATCGCCCCGGAACCCGACGCCCGGCCGGTGGAAAACGCCACCCAGCTGCTGGAGGAAATCGACGTGCTCACGCAGCTGCCCGAGGACCACGAGTTGGACATTTCGCCGGAAACGATCGACCCGGAATTCGCCATCAAGCCCGCCCAGCCGGCGGCCGAGGGAGCCCCCGAGGCGCCGCTCGAATTCGACGCTTCGGTGGATTTCGACCTCGCATCCGAGCTGCCGGAGATGGGTCGCACGGAGAACCCCCTGCCGCCGGCGGAGGAAGGGCAGGTGATCGTCGATCCCGGCGCGGCCCTGGAGGATGATCCCTCGCTGGATGCCTTCACCGCGGACATCCTGCGGCGCGGGCAGGAGGGGGGTGCGGAAGAGGGGTCCCTCGACGGCGTGGTCTCGCTCGACGACATGGTCGGGCTGCCGGAAAACGTGCTGGTCGGGAAAAAGACCATGCTGCCGAGCGATCTGCTCTTTGAATACAACAGCGCCGAGCTGCGGGAAAGCGCCCGCGTCGGCCTGATGAAGCTGGCGCTGCTGGTCGAGCGCAATCCCGGGCTCTACTGCTGGATCGAGGGCTACACCGACCTTTACGGCACCGATTCCTACAACCTCGACCTGTCCAGCCGGCGGGCGGAATCGGTGAAGGAATACCTCACCCACTCGCTGCGCATCGCCCCTGACAAGATCGCCACCCGCGGCTTCGGCAAGTCGCAGCCAATCGTGCGCAGCGGCAGCATCGACGAGCAGGCCCCGAACCGGCGGGTGGAAATCAAGATGCGGCGCCAGCTGCCCCCGGCCCAGATCGAGGTGCCGAAAGCGCAGCCGGAGCCTCCCAAGCCGGAGCCAATGCAGGAAATGCCCGAGCAAAGCCCGCCGAAGGCGATTCTGGTAAAGCCCGCGCGGCCCTTGTTGATCGAGCCCGCGGACGAGCCCGGCCAGCCGCCGAAAGCGACGGTGGTCGAGGAGCCGCCACCGCGGGCGCGGGTGGTGGAGGAGGAGCCCGCCCCGCGCGCGGTGCCGGTGGAGGAATAATGCCGATCCGGACTCGCGGGCCGGCGGGTGCGTGCTAACCAAGGGACGTGAAACCGCTCGATCCGCCCGACAGCCCGCAGCTGGTGCTGTCCTTCGACTTCGATGGCACCCTCCACGATCCCGCGGCCACGCCTCCGGTGGCCGACGAGCTTTTCGCCACCCTGCGTCGCCTGCGCCGGGAAAGGGGAGCCCTCTGGGGCATCAACACGGGACGCTCGATGAACCACGTGATCGAGGGCCTCATCGATGCCCGCTTTCCTTTCAGCCCCGACTGGGTCGTCGCCCGCGAGCGCGAGGTCTGGTACCCGAACCCGCTCGGCCGCTGGACCGGCGACGAGAAGTGGAACCGCCGGTGCGAAAAGGACCACCGCAAGTTCTTCAAGAAGATCGGCAAGGTGCTGAAGCGCATCCGCCAGGAGGTCGAGGAGCACACCGGTGCCACCTGGGTGGAGCACGATGGCGACCCCGCGGGCCTCATTTCCCGGACGGAGGAGGAAATGGAGTGGATCGTCCGGCGGGTGGTGGAGCTGGCCGCCGGCGAGCCGCTGCTCGGCTGGCAGCGGAACTCGATCTATCTCCGCTTCGGCCATCGCCATTACCAGAAGGGCTCGAGCCTGCGCCGGATCGCGGAAAACGCCGGCCTGCAGGCGGAGCAGTGCTTTGCCATCGGCGACAGCCACAACGACTTCGAAATGCTCTCGACCGACTCGGCGGCCTTTGTCGCCTGCCCCGGAAACGCGGTCGCCGAGGTGCGGGCCCACGTTTCCTCGGTGGGCGGCTACCTGTGCACGCTGGCCCACTCGCAGGCCTGCGTGGAGGCGTTGGAACATTTCTTCCCGCCCGCTGGCACGACCGCCGATCCATGTTAGGATCGGAAATGATCCGCTCTGTCGTTTTCTCGATCGTCCTCTGCGCTGCCATGGCCCGGGCCGGGGTAAAATCCGGCCACGCCGAGGCCGAGCTGCTCAGCGCCTCCGATGGCTACAGCGCCGGCCAGCCCGTCCAGCTCGCCCTGAAGCTGAAGCTCGATCGCGGCTGGCACAGCTACTGGCTCAATCCCGGCGATTCCGGCGCGCCGGTCTCGATCGACTGGACGCTTCCCGACGGCTGGGTGGCCGGTCCGCTCCTCTACCCGGTGCCGCAACGCTTTTCCACCGCCGGCATGGTCGGCTACGGCTACGATGACGAGGTCATCATGCCCGTCTTCCTCACCCCCGCCGAAGATGCCAGCGGGGAGGTCAAAGTCAGGGCCGCGATCGACTGGCTGACCTGCGATCCAAGCGCCTGCGTGCCCGGCGAGGCGGAGCTGACGCTCGACTTGAAGGACGGCGTGGGCGATCCGACCCCCGAGGCGAAGGACATCGAAAAAGCCTACCGCACCGTGCCCCAGCCGGTCGATGGCGCCACGCTCCAGGTCGAGCCCGGAGAAAAGACGCTGACGCTCACGATCACGCTGCCGGACGACGTCGATGGCGAGGGCGCGGAACTCATCGCCGCCACCCCCAACGTGTTGGCCACGCAGGAGCGCGTGATCCTCGGCCCCTCGGAGGAAGGCAGCTGGAAAGCCATCGTGCCGAAGAACGAGTATGCGAAGAAAACCATCGACGAGCTGGAGGTCCTGCTCACCGGCGGCAAGCTCGAGGCTCCGCTGATGCTTTCGTGGATCATGGAAAACTGACGATTCACGTGGACAGCCCGCCGCTTCTCGGCAGGGTCTAGGCTGAATCTTCAAACTCCGATCCCGATATGAAACTGAAAGCATCCTTGGCCGTCCTTGCCGCCGCCGCGCTGTCGGCGGGCTCCGCCTTCGCCCTCGAGCCCGGCGATCAAGCCCCGGGTTTCACCCTGACCAGCGTCGATGGGAAAAAGGTCTCCCTCAGCGACTATGAGGGGAAAACCGTGGTCCTCGAATGGGTCAACTTCGGCTGCCCCTTCGTGCAGAAGCATTACCAGAGCGGCAACATGCCGGAGCTGCAGGAAAAATACCGGGACCAGGGCGTGGTGTGGCTCTCGATCGAGTCCGGCCAGGAGGGCGCCGATAATTTTCCTTCGGCGGAAAAGCTGGCGGAGCAGGCCGGCGAAGCGAAGAACCGGGCCAACGCCATCCTGCGCGATCCGGGCGGCGAAGTCGGCAAGAACTACGGCGCCAAGACCACGCCGCACATGTTCGTCATCACCAAGGAAGGCAAGATCGCCTACGAGGGCGGCATCGACGACAAGCCGGACACCAAGCAGGAAAGCATCGAAAGCGCGACCAACTATGTGTCCGCCGCGCTCGACAGCCTGATGGCCGGCAAGGAGGTCGAGACCAAGAAGGCGGCTCCATACGGCTGCGGTGTGAAATACTAAGCCTGCCGTAGATTCATTTCGAAAGCTCCGGGAGATCCCCGGAGTTTTTTTGCGGAGAGCCTTCAGTCCTCCAGCGGCACGATCCGGACTTTTCCCTGGGGGGCTTGAAGCTGGGACGAAAGCGTCGGGGCCGTGGAGGCGGGCGGAGTTTCCCCGCCGCCCTGGCCGAGCGCATCCCGCAGGGCACCTTCGACCAGCTGGCCGCAGTGGATCTTCATCGGTGGCAGCGGGCCGAGATCGCCGGTCAGCTCGTCGGCGGAAAGCCGGGCCGCCTCCTCGGGCGTCTTGCCCTTGAGCAGCTCGGTCGCCATCGAGGCCACGGCCACCGCGGTCTGGCAGCCGAAGGACTGGAACGAGGCCCGGTCGATCACGCGGTGACCGTCTTTTTCCGTGAACTTCAGCCACATCCGGAGCATGTCGCCGCAGTCCGGCGAGCCCACCGTGCCCACCGAATCGGCGTCCGACATCTCGCCCTGGTTCTGCGGACTGGACAGGGCTTCGCGCACCTTTTCCTCGAAATCACTCATCGCCGGCGAGCATCGGCGCGGCGCGGCATCGAAGCAAGCCGGAGCTTGCCAAGCACCTAACCGGAGCGGAGGCTGGGAGCCACGGAAACGATGCATTTTCTCGGAATCGAGATCGGTCACACGATGACCCGGGCGATGGCGCTCGACTTGGAAAGCGCAGGCACGGCGGCCCTCGCCTCGGTGGGCCATCCGGAGACGGAAGGGCTGCCTGAGGGCTTCGCCGAAGTCGATCCGGGGGTATGGCTGGGCTCGGTCGACCAGGCCGTGCGCGAGGTTCTCGAAAAGCTCGGCGACGCCCGCGGTTCGGTGGTGGCGATCGGCGTCACGGCGGCCGATGGCGGCATGGTGGTGCTCGACGGTGGCGACCACGTGATCCGGCCCGCCAAGCTCGGCAGCGACCAGTCCGCCCGGCGGCAGGCGGAAATGATCGGCCGCGAGTTCGGCGGCATGCCGGGGGTGATCGAGCTCATCGGCAACGCGCCGGATGCGGGCTCGATGGCGGCCCAGCTCCTGTGGCTGCGCGACCACGAACCGCGGCATTTCCAGAAGGCGGCGCGGGTGCTTACGCCGCAGGATTTCATCGGCTACTGGCTCACCGGCGAGGACGGCAGCTCCGCCTCGTCGGCCGCGACCACCGGATTGTTTTCCGTGCCCGGGCGCTCGTGGTGCCGCGAGATGGCGGAGTGGATCGACCCCGCGGTCGGGAAAATGCTGCCCGTCGGCCTTGCGGCGACCTCGCCCCGCGGCAAGCTGCGCAGCGCCTTGTCCGCGGCGTGGGGGCTCGACGAAGGCGTGCTGGTCGCGCCGGGTCTCGGGGCGCGGGCAGCGGCCTTGTTCGCCAGCGGTGCCGCCCGGCCCGGCGAGGTGGTGGCGGACCTTTCGGCCGATGGTGCCCTCGCAGCCGTCAGTGAGGATCCGCTGGTCGATTTCCTCGGCGAGGGCGTGGTCGGCTGCGATGTGTCCGGCCGTGGTTTCACCCGCATGGCGCTGCGCAACATCGTGGCCGCCCCGGAGCTGGTGCGACGCCACTACGGCTGGTCGAAGTCGGAGTTTGAAACGAAGATCGCCAATGCTCCCGCGGGAGCCGAAGGGTTGATGTTCCTGCCGTATCTCCGCGGCGAGGAAGTGCCGCGCCTGCCCGAGGCGCAGGGCGCGATCCAGGGCATCACGCTCAACAATTTCACCCCCGGCAACCTGGCGCGGGCCGCCACGGAAGGCGTGGCGCTGAGCTTCGCCTATGCCATGAGCCGGCTGCGCGACATCGGGCTGGAGCCCGTGGAGCTGCGGCTGGTGCACGATCCCGGCCCGACCGGTGGCGCCCTGCTGGCCGATGCCTGCGGCCTCCCGACCCTGACCGTGAAAGGCGTGGGCGGCGCGCTGCTGGGGTCCGCGATGCAGGCTGCCGCGGTGTATTTCCACGATCAGGGCGAGGAGCTGGGCTTCGACGAGATCGCCGGCTACGTGGTCACTGCCAACGAGGAGTCGCGCATCCAGCCGGACCCCGGGCGGCAGGAATTCTACGCCGACCTGCTGGCCCGCCAGCAGTACTTGGTCGAAACCCTGCACGCCGGCGGTTTCCTCTGACCATGGGCGATCGCTCGGAAATCCGCGAGAGCCGCAAGGCGACCGTGCTGGGCACCGCCGCCGGCTGGCTGATGCGGGTGTGGTGCTCCACGTTGCGGTATGAAATCGAGGACCGCGCGGGCTTCGTCGCGGCCGAAAAGCCGGTCATCTACGCACTCTGGCACAACCGCATTTTCACCGTGCCGGATGCCTGGGACCGGCTGGTGCGCGGACGGCGCAGGACGGTGGTGCTGACCAGTGCCAGCCACGATGGAGCCATGCTCGCCCGCGCCGTCGGCGTGTTCGGGCTCGGCTCGGTGCGTGGCTCCAGCTCGCGCCGCGGGGTGGCGGCCCTGGTCGCGCTGAGGAAGGCGATGCGCGAGGGCTCCGACTGCTGCGTCACGCCTGATGGCCCGCGGGGCCCAAGATATGTCGTGCAGCCCGGCACCGTGAAACTCGCGGAAACCACCGGCGCGCCGATCATTCCGATCCACGTGACCTTCGCCTCGGCCTGGCGGCTGAAATCGTGGGACCGCTTCGTGGTGCCGAAGCCGTTCAGCCGCGTGCGGGTCATTTTCGATGCGGCGCTTGCCGTGCCGGCCGGGCTTTCCGATGATGATTTCGAAAGGTGTCGGAAGCAGCTCGAAGACCTGCTCCGCGCCGGAACCGACGATTTTTTCCCTGAAGAAGCATGAGCAAGATCATCGATGGCAAAGCCGTGGCAGCAGCGGTGCTGGAAGAGTGCCGCAAAGAAGTCGAGGAACTCAAAAGCCGTGGCGTGACGCCCGGCCTGGCCGTGGTGCTGGTCGGCTCGGACCCGGCCTCGAAAGTCTACGTGGGTTCGAAAGCCCGCACCTGCGCCGAGCTGGGGATTCACTCGGAAAAAATCGAGATGCCCGCGGAGACGACTCAGGAGGAGCTGCTTGCCGTGGTCGCCAGGCTCAACGCCGATCCGGCGATTCACGGCATCCTCGTCCAGAGCCCGCCGCCGCCGCACATCGACGAGGCCGCGGTGGTGCGGGCGATCGATCCCGCCAAGGACGTCGATGGTTTCCACCCCGAAAACGTCGCCAAGCTGGCGCTCGAGGATCAGACCGGATTCGTGCCCTGCACGCCGGCTGGCTGCATGCGCTTGCTGAAGGAAGCGGGCGTGGAAACCAAGGGCGCCAACGCGGTGGTGATCGGTCGCAGCATGATCGTCGGCAAGCCGATGGCGCTGCTGCTGATGGCCAAAGGCTCGGACGCCACCGTGACCGTCGCCCACTCGCGCAGCAAGGACCTGCCGGGCATCTGCCGCCAGGCGGACATCGTCGTGGCCGCCGTGGGGCGCCCGGAAATGGTCAAGGCCGACTGGGTCAAGGACGGGGCGGTGGTGATCGACGTCGGCATCAACCGCGTTGAGGACGCCTCGAAGAAAAGCGGCTACCGACTCACCGGCGACGTGGACTACGAAGAAGTCGCGCCGAAGTGCGCCGCCATCACGCCGGTCCCCGGCGGCGTGGGCCCGATGACCATCGCGATGCTGATGAAAAACACGCTCATTTCCGCGCGGCGGACTTTGTGAGAAGATCGCCCTGGTCGTTGCTTTGTAAGGGGGGGATGCTCGAAAAATGACCCGGGTCGGGAGGGAAGGAGCGACCGCCGTCCTTTGCGGGCTTCATCGTGCAGCTCCACCTCTCCCGCGATCCGAGCGGCTCGGCAAGTCTTGAATTTTACGAGTTCAAGCCGCTTCTGGAGCATGATCCGGCATGCGATATGCCGGTGCCAGAAGATGGCGATGTGCTGCCGCGCCGATCATGCCACCGAGGATCGGACCCACGACGTAAACGAGCCACCAGCCCTGTCCATTGAAGGTGAAGGGCAGGGATTTCCACCCGGCCAGCGATGAGAACAGGCGGGGAGCAAGATCCCTCGCCGGGTTGAAGCCCGCCTGGGTGAGGGGAGCCAGCAACGAAATCAGGATCGTCACCGTGAGTCCGATGCCGGTGGCGGTAAGGACAGGCGAACGGCTTCGGTTTCGCTCGTCGGTGAGTCCGCAGATGGCAAGCAGCAGCACCGCCGTGCCGATGCATTCCACCAGAAAAGCCCGCCATAGCGGCAGCGATTCACGCGTGACCTGATCCAGAGCTTTGCCACCCGGATTCGGGAAATACTCGCCGTAGATCATCGCCGAGGCCTCGCTCCCCGGAGCGCCGCGAACGATTCCGTGGGTCGTCTCGAAGGTCTGGAGGGCGGAGCCGAACAGAACATGCAGCACTGCTGCGGCCGCGAAAGCTCCCAGTAATTGCGCCAAGAGGTAGCCGGGCACCCGCCTCCGTTCGAAGTTCGCGAAGGCAGCCATCGCCAAGGTTACGGCGGGATTCAGATGAGCCCCGGAAAGGGAGGCCGTGAGATGGATCGCCAGAGCGATTGCGATGCCCCAGACGATCGCAACCTGGAAGATTCCAATCTGCGCACCGGTCAGCACAGCCGCGGCGACGCTGCCGCAGCCGAAAAAGACAAGCAGAAAGGTCCCGGTGAATTCGCCGACGAGCCAAGGTGGGATTTTCATGGATGGGCACGGATGGAGAACATGTCTCGCAGAGGTTCGTCATGCCGTGTGCGCCGCCATTTTTTCACGCCGGTGCAATCCCCAGCGGCCGATGTCCGAACCGACCGGAAACTTCCTCGCGAAGAAACACCCGCTCTCCGCAATCTGTGCCGCCACTTGACCACTCACTTTTTCATAAGTGAGTGGGTTCGAATCGGCCTCGTTTCGGTTCGTCCACGTCACCCGTCGATTCGCCAGCGATTGAAGGGGTGGCCGGCCCGCCGCAGCCATGATGGTGGCAAAGTAGGCTTCTTCAGGCGCGCGTACGTGCTCGAAGGCGTCGGTGCGGTCATGGGAAAGGATGAATTCCGCATCGCTGCGGTTCAGCAACATCCAGGGCTCCTGGAAGTGCGCGATCTCCTTGCGGATGCCAGCGATGTTCTCCAGCCGCTGGGCTCTGAGGATCTCCCACTTGCGGACCTCCGTCCAAGGCTTGACGCTCATCCGCGAACGAGAATCGAGGGTGAGCGAGTGCGCCAGTTCGCCGTAGGGCCGCACGGGTACACAGGTGTCGGACAAGAGCATGAAATGGGTGAAATCGTCCGCCTCGCAGGCCGCACGGAGCAGAGCGAGCGTCGCCCGAACCAGCGAGATGTTGCTCCACGCCGTATCGGCCCGTTCGTCAATCTGATGTCGAAGCAGCCATGAATCTTTCTCCAGCTCTTCCTCGTCTGGGCGATGGGCGAAGACCCCAACACCTTCTGATTCCTCCACATACTCCTGCCAGATGCCGGGATGCGCCAGCTCTTCGGTCGTGAGAAACAGCAAGGCCACCTTGGCTTCGACTGGTTCCTGCTCCTCTTCAGGAGACAGTGTCGGGGAAGGAAACTCGATCACCTCAGGTCTGTCCTCGTCCGCCTCCGTGGTCTCTTCCGGCTTCACTTCGCGTTGCACACCACAGCAGGAGCCGATCGGGAAATACACCAGTTCGCTGTTCGGGTTCCCCCAGGTGACGTATTCGATGTCCAAGGTCAGCAACTGCGATTTTGAAAAGGTCGGAACGAAGGTCAGCATGCCCTGTTGGGCCAGCCGGGGGTAGGCGGCCAAGGTCATGAAATACTCGTCGAAGCCGTAGCTTGGCCAGCGGTTGCCGGCGATCGCCAGCGGCCCGCAGGCGGGGTAGATCGCCATGGGATCGAGCAGCCCTTTCGTCGCATGCCACGTGAAGGCGTCGAGAAGCTGGCGGGCATCCAACTGCCCACCCTGAACTCCGAACTGGCATCCCATGAAGGGGAGATAACTGATGCGCCGGTCGTCGGTGAGATCGATCGGCACCGGCACTCGCCAAGCACCCAGTCCCGCCTGCTCCATGGTTTTCGAACGCAGAAGATCGCTCTCCAGCTCATTCAGCCGATCGATGTCCGTCACCGTCACCCGCTTCCCCGATTCGGAAAAGGGAAGAAAACGCCAGAGGCCGGCCGGGGCGAAGTGGATGGAGGAACTCTTCATCACATGAACCTCGTTGCCAACCTCCGCCAACTCCTCGGCCAGAAACTCCATGTCCCTGGCCAGGTAGACGCGCACCACGGCGTCCGGAAACTTCGCCATCAATTCCGGAGCCAGCTCCAGCAGGGGTTTCACGTAGTGGTCCCAGGGACAGTAGCGTTTGGCGAATCCGAGTTCCTGCGCGTTCTGCAGAATCTCACGGGTCGGCGTGGGAAGTTCCGGGTCACCCTCGCGCACGTTTTTCCAGAACAGCGACACACTCACGATGTCCGGCTTGTCCGGCTGGGCGTTCAGAACCCGCTCGGTGCCATACCAGGTTTCGAGCTCCGCCCGTTCATCGGGCGTCACTTGCGCTTCGAAGTCGTCCACCATTTCTTCAGTGAACACGGGGAATACATCCGTCCAGCCCATGGGATATTTTAGATGGTAGATAATGGATTTTAGATGGAGGATCCGAGAAGGGAGCACAGGCTTCCCGCCTGTGAACTTAGACCGTCTTGGCATCCCCAACAGGCTCCGTCAGCCGGCCAACTCCGTCACCCGATGCGTCGGCCTCGGCTCTCCCGGTTGAAAGGCGGCGCGATGCTTGAAGGTGACCTTTACCTGACTCTGCTCCGCCAATGCCGCATCCACGATGGCTTCCAAATCCCCCGCATCTCCCTCCGCCCGGAGATTGACGAGAAACCGCACCTCCCCGCGGTCGACCCCTGGCTCCTCGATGATTTCCGAAACTTCGCCCGACATCACCCGATGAAAGCGCCAGCGCCGGCCATCAGATTCGATGCTCATCTTGAAGTGGCCGATCTTCGCGCCCGTTTCATCAAGCTGAGAGGCGATACGATCGCCAAGATTCCCAAGCCAACTACCCCAATCGACATCCGCGGCTTGTGCCACGCAGCTTCCCTCCGAATTCACCCATCCCAGCATCGCTTCGCCGATGGCGTAGCGCTCATAGTCCACTTTCATCAGTCGCTCGGGCTTGGCGGCATGCCCCATCAAGGCCTCGAACCATGCCTCAAGCCCCTCACCGGTCTTCGCCGAGACGATGAAGATCCGTTTGTCAGGATATTCCGTGGCGAGGCGCTGCTTGAGATCACTGAGTTCCTCCGTTGAAATGAGGTCGATCTTGTTCACCACCAGCCACTCCGCCTCCTCAACCTGCTTGCGGAAAACATAGCCGACGTCGCGATGGAAATCCCTGGCCTGCCGCCGCCCGCCCAGAGCTGCCAGAGCCCGTCGGGCATCAAGGACCACCGAGAGAGGAGAGAGGCTGAAAGGTAGCTGATAAACTGTCTCCAAGGGCAGCACGACCGTGGCCATCAGGTCGGTGCAGCTTCCCACCGGTTCTGCGACAATAACGTCGGGCCGGGCTTCGGCATCGAGCTTTTTCACCGCGCAGACCAGATCATCGAGCCGACAGCAAAAACATCCGCCGGTAATCTCTTCGACTCCCGCTGTGCCGGAGTTGCGAGCGGAGTCCGTGTCCATCAGCCCGTCGCCTTGGTCGTTGGTGACGAGAGCGGTCCGAAGGCCTCGCTGTTCAAGCCATTGACTGAGCTTGCCAATCAACGTGGTTTTCCCAGCTCCGAGAAAGCCGCCAACCACGACAAAGCGCTTGGAAACGCCATCAAGAAACAAGTTTTCGTCCATGTGTAAAAATCCTTGCCCTCCCCCGCTTCCTTGTGTCAAACACCAAATGTCAATTGAAGTAGTTTATTGGCTCAGCAAATCCCTAAATCATAATTCCATGAATCCAACCAATCAAACTCTTGGAACCACCCGTCGTTCGTTCATTAAGAAAAGTGTCGTGACAGCCGTCGGGGTGTCGAGCATGACTATCTTTTCCGGCTTGGTAAATGCGCAGACTATGTCCTCATCTCCTTCCTATACATGTAAGGTCGCGACGGGTACCTTTTGTGGGTCGAACCCTGTCGGTTCTTGGCCTCGCTCCTGTGTGGGGACGAAATATGATGCGAATGGTAAAAATATTGGAGTCTGTTTCGCGACATGCCATAAAGATGGCACGAAAACCTGCTAATGGATTTCTTGGATAACAGGTTCGGTTTCTTATGCGAATGAATAAAAAGTATCCGCTCGCTATCTTAATCTTGGCTGGGTCTGTCTCGGTGGTGCTGCTTATCAAAAAAGGAGACCAAGAAGAACAAAGGCATCAAGGTCAATTACTTGGGGGCGGTCGTGACAATGAGGAGCCATTCGAGAAATTGTCACATGGGAGTAGTGGCCAAATTCCGCGCCAATCAGGAGGTGGCGTGCGAGAAGTTAATGATATTGAGGCGTTGAGGAAAAGCTTGGCTTCGCTGCTCTCTTCAGAAGAAGCGTTTGACGATCGTGCCGAGAAGGCAGCTCCGATTATAAAAGAACTGGCAAAGCTCTTGCCTGCGAGCGAAGTAATTGATTTGATCTCGGGGCATTTAGGAGACGGAGGTGAGCGAGATCTTCTGTTGCCTTTGATATTCGCTGAGTCAACGGAAACAGAGGAAAAGCTGATTAGTGTGGTAAGTGGTTTAACCCCAGATTCCGCTTCTGTTGCTGTAATAGGATTGATTCCTAGGATCCTCGACAAGGAAAGAAGTAGTGAGTTGATGGGGCAGTTGTTGAGCGAAAATCCTGAACAGAAAATTCTCGATACGTTGACCCATTCCTTGCGTGTCGAACTAAGTAATGCGTCAGCAAATGCTGACAGATTACATGAGTTCGCTAAACTTTTTGAGGGCATGGAGGGGGATGCGAAGATGAAGTTTTTCGAAAGCCTTTCAGAGGCGGCCTCCAAAGCATCACCTAAGGAATTCTGGTCTCTTCTCGACAATAAAAGTGGATCGGAGAACTATGATCCGGAGTGGGTTGAACAGGCGAGGATAAAGATTTCGATCCAGCTCCGGTTGAATGACCCGAGAGATGCCGCGAAATTCCTAATTGGCAATGATGCACCAGATCGCGAGATAGCTCATGCGATAGCTGCTTGGGAAGCCATGAGCCCGCAAACTTTCCAGAATTGGCTAGCAGACAATCCCGTCGATTCGATTGAAGGGAAAGCGGGTATCATCGCGGGCATGGCGATTCGTGCTGTCGATTCCGGAGACTTAAAGGCAGCAAAAGATTATATGGGCGAAATTGACGCTCCAGATCTGAGAGACGAGCTAAATGGACGGCTTTGGAAATTGGAGCAGACGCTAGTCCAAAAGGAAGTCAGCCGTGATCCTGAGGCGACAGTTTCGGATCTCGCTTCCGGAAGATCTTCTTTTGAAGGGTTTTGGCTTGAAGAAGCAATGGGTAGTTGGGTTGCTATGGATTTTGTTTCGGCCACCGAGTGGTACGAAAAGAAATGGGACTCTCTTCCACCAGAAAAGGCTCAGTTCGTTGCAGCGGCATTTGCGAAACAATCCGCTGAACAGGGAGATTTGGAAACGGCGCGCCAGTGGGCGGAATTCATTCAGGATCCGAAGACGAAGGAGCGAATCGACGTAGAGATTGCGAACGCGGCTGGGCAGTAAACCATGCATCGGGAGCTTGAAGTAGGAACGGTGACGTCTTTGATGTCTGGGTTACACGGATCTGCTGACACAGTTCACACGACGGTGTCCATGGTTTGATCGCCACGAGATGTGTATCAATACCGAACAGATGGGTGATCTCGAACTGGCGGAGTGTTGTGTTTCTGAAGCCTCGGAGGTATCTGTGAAAGTCTGGAGTCCGACGTCCTGCTGCTTGCCAGATTGTAATGGATGTTTGATGTCATGAGCAATTATGTGAATGATTTCGATGAGGGCATGCCCAGGAAGATTTGGCAGACATGGAAGCATTCGCGGATCCCGTCGGCATTAATGCGTTGCGCGAAGAGTTTCGGACTTTTGAATCCAGGTTGGACTGTGGATCTTGCGACGGATGCCGAAATTACGTCGTTGATTGACTCGGAGTTTCCCGAACTCAAAGAGCTCATCGAGCGGTTTCCTGGCGGAGTTTACGTTGCGGACATCTGGCGGTGTCTGGTGCTTTACCGTTTCGGAGGGGTCTATGCCGACCTGGATGTCGAATGCATCCAGCCACTTGATGATCTCCTGGCTGCGATCGATGCCGCCGGACTGAATGGAAACGATGCCGAAGTCTTTCTTCCCCGGGATCATCCGGTCCACGAGGAAGGCCACTATGGCGGGCGGGAAATGTACATGAATTTCTTCATGATCGCCAAGCCGGGTGCGAGGTTTTTCAAGGCTTACATCGATCGTTTGGTGCGGATTGCCTCGGAGAGGGAGGGGCCGATTTCGGGCGGGGTGATCAATCTTACCGGACCGGGAGCCTTCGCCGAGTTGGTGGAAGAGGCTGGCTCGCCGGCGGCGCTCGGGCTGTCCATTCTTCCCTGGGAATGGCTCTCGCCTCTCCCGAACATGAGCGCGTCGTGGGGGCGCGAGACTCTGCGGGAGTATGATGAACTCATCCGCCGGGGAGACTGGGCTTGGGAACTGAATCCCTTCGTGGCGCACTACTGGTGGCACAATTACCATGACCCACGGAGCACGATCTCGATGTATGGTTCCATGCTCTTCCAAAGCGATGGGCGCATTGTGAACCGGCGGTTGGACAAGATCCTTCCGGAAGATGACCCAGGGAGCGATTTTCTCGGCCGGACCTTGGCCGAGTATGCGGAGCTGGAAGAGGGCTCGTTTGTGGAGTCCTCTCTTCAGGAGAGTCAGACGCTGCTCTGCAGGCTCGCAGATGAAGCTTTCGAGGGATTGGAGCGGATCCGCCTGAGCGAGCTTCCCGAAGAGGGTGGACGCATCGGTCTTCTGGAGATCGGCGATGACGATGGGAAGTCGCTGCGAAGGTTTGAAGTAGCCTTGGAGAAGCAGCTTTTCGCTCCAAAGGGGCTGGTATGCCTGGCAGGCGAAGGGGGGGCGACGAATGAAGCCCGGGAGAAGTTGCTAAAGCTGGCGCTCGCAAACGGATTCGAGCTGCTGGAGGATCAGGGTGGCATCTTGCTGCAGGCTCCCGACCCGAACGACCGGGTGTTGATCCCCAAGGTGATTCACCAAACCTGGAAGGATCACTCGATCCCGGAGGACTTCCGGAAGGAGTGGATCGATTCGTGGATGGAGAAGAACGGTCCGAACGGATGGGAATACCGCTTCTGGACCGACGAGGATCTTCTGGCTTTGGTGGAGGAGGAATTTCCTGAATTTATCGATTGCTACCTCGATTACGATCAGCCCATCAAACGGGTGGACGCCGCACGTTATCTCATTCTCAAGCGGCATGGCGGCCTCTACGTGGACCTCGATTTCGTGTGCCTCAAGCCTTTCGACGATCTGTTGAAGCGGCAGAGCCTGATGTTCGGTTCCGAATATGATTCGCCTGAGCGCCATCAAGACAGCGTGTGCAATGCCCTGATGGCGAGCATAGCGGAGCACCCTTTCTGGACGGGAATCGAGGCGGATCTGATGGCGTCCGCCAGAGACGGGGTTCTGGCCGCCACCGGACCCCGTTTTCTGGGTCAGCGTCTCCGCAACAGCACCTGGTTTCTTGAGAAGAAGGACTGGCCGACGGTGGTTCGGAAGGAGGTGTTCTATCCCTTTCGGTGGAACGAAGAGGAGCGGGAGGCAGCACGGGAGGCAAGCGTGGAGGAGTTGGCCGCCCGCTATCCGGATTCCCATGCGGTGACCTTGTGGAACGGGACCTGGTTGAAGACGGAGGGAGGGGGAGCATTCCAGAATCCCGGCGGTGCGATGCGGGTAGGCACAAGGGGGGACTCTCCTTTCACAGAGTCGGGGGCGGGCACGAACGGGCATTCGGCACCGAAACATTTCCAAGAGGCCGGAGGTGGTCACTACGATGCCCGCTATTTCCGGGAGGTCGTGGACTCAACGACCGCGAGGGAGGTCCTGCTGCAGCTTTCGGGCGAGTTCGTAAGCATGTGTGAAGCCTCCGGAGTGCAGCCGATTCTGATGCATGGCGGGTTGCTCGGGTGGTTCTGGTCCGGCAAGCCCTTCCCGTGGGATGACGATCTGGATTTCTGTCTCCTCCATGAGGATCTGAAGCGCCTCGACGCGCGGACTGTCCGGGAGTCGGGCTACGATGAATTGAACTATCTTTTCGAGATCAATCCCAACCACCTCAACCGGACGAGTGCGAACGGGCATTGGAAGGAGAACCGCGAGCAGAACAAGATCGACGCCCGCTTCATCCACCGGGACACCGGGTTGTTCATCGACATCACGGCGCTTGCGTCAGAGGAAGGTCTGCTGGTGACGAAATGCCCCCATCGGTATCGCAAGAAGAATCTGTTGCCTCTGTCGGAAGCCGACTTCTGCGGCACCAAGGTCCATGTGCCGGCGAACCCGCAGGCGGTGCTAGAGCAGGAGTATGGTTGGAAGGCCCTGACTGAGCCGGTGTTTCGTGACTGGATCTTCGATTGTTTCCTGAAGGACTGGATAAAGAACGAACCGCAGGCCGCTCCCAAGCCATGGGACGGCATGGAGTCCGGTCCGCTTCTTCATGTCCGGCCGGATGCGAGGGCTTTCCGGAGGGAAAGAAAACGTCTGGGACCCATGCAGGCCATTTACAACGAGGAGGTGGATGCCGAGGTGGCCGAGCTGTCTGAATACGAAGGGGATCTTCGTTCGTGGCTGGCGATGGCCTGCGAGTCGGTGGAGGAGGCCTGGTGGATCGATCTGAATCCTGCCATTCGAATGGGGAACTTTGGAGCGGATCTGTTTTTGGATCGTAGCTATGATCGGGCGGATCTGGTGGTCTGCGGTTCGTTCTTCATGCGCCTTACGGAAGAGATGTTCGCCTGGGCGCGCGGGCGGGGTCTCGATGGCTGGCAGCCGGAGATGCTGGTGAAAGTTCCGAAGCTGGAAGGACCGGCCACCTTGTGGCGGGCGGAGTTCGGACGGCGGTTTCTGGCTGTCTGGAGTGAAACTCCCGGAGAGATCCGACCCGAGCTGCTGGTGAAAGCACTGGTGGAAGAGGGGGCGGCGGCGGTTGCTGAAACGACGGCGGGGAGAATGGGATGGCGGGTGAGGTAAAGAGTCATTGCTTATTATGATCCCGAAACGAATCATTTGCACCCACCAGTCGGAGCACGCGTTGGAGCCGAAGCTCCGCTTTTGCACGAACAAGATGCGGGAGCTGCATCCGGAGTGGGAGTGGCGGTTTTTCTCGGATGCCGACTGCGATGACTTCGTCTCCCGCGAGATGCCGGAATACGAGGAGTTGTATCATGCGTATCGCCGCCCGGTCATGAGGGCGGATTGCTTCAGGCTGCTTGCCGTCTACCACTTGGGTGGCTTTTATCTCGATACCGACTTTCTGCCGGCCTATCCGCTGGATCCACTTTGCGTTCATCGCGCGGTTTTTCCGTGGGAACAGACGATCAGTGCGAAGCGGTTCGAGAAGCGATTTCCGGATTGGCTGCGCACGGTTGAGAAGCCCCGAATCATGGGGAACTACGCATTCGGTGCCGAGGCGGGGCATCCGTTTGTGAAGGCGTTGATCGAGGAGCTGATTGTGCGGACCGAGACCTTCGAGGCGGAGGATTGCTCTGACCACGACGTGATGTTTTCCACCGGGCCGGATGCCGTGACTTCGGTTTACTACCGGGACCGGGAGAAGTGGGAGGATGTGGTGACGCTCGGTTCGGTCCGCTCGGGCCTGGGACGCTTCGGCGACCACCACGTCACCGGAAGCTGGTGGCAGGAGGGAAGGGGGGCGTTGCCATGATCCTGCGTCTTGAAGGCTGGGACGATCGGAGAAGCGTGCGCTGACAACGGCGCTTGAATTGCTTCTCCGTCAATCCGGCGTCGGGGTGTCGGTGAGGATTTCGCTGACGATGGTGCGGGCGTCGCTGCCGAACAGGAGCGCTTACTCAGAGCCCGCCGCCGCACATTGACGAGGCCGCGGTGGTGCGGGCGATCGATCCCGCCAAGGATGTCGATGGATTCCACCCCGAAAACGTCGCCAAGCTGGCGCTCGAAGATGAGACCGGCTTCGTGCCCTGCACCCCCGCCGGCTGCATGCGCTTGCTGAAGGAAGCGGGCGTGGAAACCAAGGGCGCCAACGCGGTGGTGATCGGCCGCAGCATGATCGTCGGCAAGCCGATGGCGCTGCTGCTGATGGCCAAGGGTTCGGACGCCACCGTGACCGTCGCCCACTCGCGCAGCAAGGACCTGCCGGGCATTTGCCGCCAGGCGGACATCGTCGTGGCGGCGGTGGGCCGGCCGGAAATGGTCAAGGCCGACTGGGTCAAGGACGGGGCGGTGGTGATCGACGTCGGCATCAACCGCGTTGAGGACGCCTCGAAGAAAAGCGGCTACCGGCTCACCGGCGACGTGGCCTACGCTGAGGTCGCGCCGAAGTGCGCCGCCATCACGCCGGTGCCGGGCGGCGTGGGCCCGATGACCATCGCGATGCTGATGAAAAACACGCTCATTTCCGCGCGGCGGACCGCTTGAGCGACGAAAAAAGCCGGCCCGCAGGGAAGCGGACGTAAGCCCCCGAGCGACCGCCGTTGGATTGGGGTGGACGCTGAGGGTCGGATGGATCAGGCGACGCGCTTGAGGTCGCGGGCGGCGGGATGCTTGGCGCGGTTTTCGGCAGCCCAGACTTCCGGCAA
>NZ_BAABRI010000017.1:0-132179 GCF_040362925.1 Haloferula sargassicola | reverse complement strand
AACCGCCTGAAGGCGGAACTACGGGCAGCCAGTGGCGGCCTTCACCGCCACTTCGGGGTCCACCTGACATCCACCACCGACTCCGCCGCGGGCTGTACGTTGTTCCGCCTTCAGGCGGTTTCGCTGGTAGGCGACCCGGGCTCCGCAACCGCCTGAAGGCGGAACTACGGGCAGCCAGTGGCGGCCTTCACCGCCACTTCGGGGTCCACCTGACATCCACCACCGACTCCGCCGCGGGCTGTACGTTGTTCCGCCTTCAGGCGGTTTCGCTGGCAGGTGACCCGGGCTTCGCAACCGCCTGAAGGCGGAACTACGGGCAGCCAGTGGCGGGCCTATACCGCCACTTCGGGGTCCGCCCGACATCCACCACCGACTCCGCCTCGGGCTGTACGTTGTTCCGCCTTCAGGCGGTTTCGCTGGTAGGCGACCCGGGCTCCGCAACCGCCTGAAGGCGGAACTACGGGCAGCCAGTGGCGGGCCTATACCGCCACTTCGGGGTCCGCCCGACATCCACCACCGACTCCGCCGCGGGCTGTACGTTGTTCCGCCTTCAGGCGGTTTCGCTGGCAGGCGACCCGGGCTCCGCAACCGCCTGAAGGCGGAACTACGGGCAGCCAGTGGCGGGCCTATACCGCCACTTCGGGGTCCACCTGACATCCACCACTGACTTTATCGTGGCTTTGGGGTGAGGGGGAAGCCGAGCCTGAGAGTGGTGCCGCCGTCTTCGCCACACTCAAAGATGAAACTCCCGCCGAGCGACTCCGAGCGCTGCCGCAGCGCCCGGAGGGTCGCGGGACGCTCCCGCTTTTCCACAGGAATTCCCACGCCGTCATCCGTAATCGTGAGATTCAATCGGCCGTTTCCATCGCTGATGTTTATCCACACTTGGGCGGCGTTGGCGTGGCGCAGGATGTTGTGCAGCGCCTCGCGGAAGTAGAGGAAAAGATGGCGGTTGGCGTCGTCGGACAGCTCGACCTCCCAAGCGGCTTCGTCGGCAGTGAAATGCCAGTCGAGCCGTTCGAGCATGATGGAAGCGGTCTCGCGCAGGTGCTCGACGGTGCCGATGCGGTGGGCGCCGCCGGGTCGCAGCAGCCAGACGATGTCGCGCACGGCGCTGACGGTTTCCGAGGCGATGCGCTGGATGCGTTTCAGCTCGTCGGTCGCCCCTCCGCGGGTTTCCGCGAGGTCGGCGAACATCTGGATGCTGCCGAGGTTGCTCCCCACCTCGTCGTGCAGGTCGCCGGCGATGCGCTCGCGGACCTCCAGCAGTTTCTTTTTTTCGCGGATGCGGAAACGGATCGGCAGGACCACCAACAACAGAGCCCCGACCGCGCTGGCCAGCACCACCGTCCAGAGGCCGAGATTCCGCCAACGACGGACGATCCCGCGGGCTTCCTCGCCCAGACGGTAGGCCTGCAGCTCCAAGTCCCGGCGTTGGTCGAGGCGGTCGAGCCATTGCTGGACCGGGATGATGCGGCCTTCGGGACCAAAGCCGTCGGTCAGGCTCTGCGAACTCCAGTAGCGGCCCCCCGGTGCCACCACGTTGCCCATGCCGTCGGCACTGCGAATGCGGGCTCCGAGGGCGACGTTGGTGGTGTCGTCGAGGACCTCGATTTCGCTGAAGGCGCAGAAAGCCGGGTAGTTGTCGAAGGGCTTCCACAGGCGGGTGGCGCGCAGGCGGACGAAGCGGACTCCGTCACCCGCGGCCTTCAGGACGACCGGATTGTGGCCGGGATTGCGGATGTCGAAGGTCTCGCCGTCGACCCGCCCGAGCGACCCACGGTCGCGGGCCAGCGTGACTTCGAGTTGCTGCGGAAAACCAAAGCCGCTCGGCAGGTCGGGGGTGGGGCGCTTGGCGGGAAACAGGCGCAGGTGGTCAATGGTGACCGGCCTGCCGAGATCGATTTCCAGCTCCACCGATGCCTCGGCGGAGGGCAGCGCTTTGGATAGCCAGCCGACATTGACGTGGCCTTCATCATCACCCTCCGGCAGCCCGAGAGGGGTCTGCCCATCGACCAAGAAGGCGGGCGACCACTGCCAGGGGGCGGGCGGGGTGATCCCGGCCAGCGCCGTGACCTTGGCATTCGACGCCACGTTCCGGCCCTCGGCGAAAACGAGGCATTCCGACCATGCAAGAATGAACTTGCTGCCTTCGTCAGGGTCGGCGGGCAAACGCCCTGCTTCGATTCTTACGCCCGAAGCTGGTACAGGCTGCAGGAGCGTGAAACGGATCGGATGACCGGCACGGACCGGCTCGGCCCAGAGGCCGGAACATTCGCCCAACAATTGTTCGTTTCCATCATCGCCGAGACCCACGACCCGCACGGAGTCCGGCATGCCGAACTGCGGCTCGAGGCCTTGGGCATCGTAGCGGCGGGCCGGGACGAGCACGACCTCATCGACTGCGGCGAGCGAGCCCCACCGGATCTCCACCGCGTGCCGATCCTGATCGTCGGGCAGCTCGCGAGGATGCTGGGTGGCGAATCCGCCGCTGCCGCCTTGGTCATCGATCGGCACCCGCGGCAGTCCCTCGGTGGCGGCCTCCAGACGCGCGACCTCCTGACGGATCTCGCCCAGCCGGGAGGAAAAAACCGAGGCGAGACGCTCGCCCCACGGGTCCTGGGCGGCGGCCGGAGCGAGCAGCCCAGCGGCGATGAGGATGAGTGGCTTCATTTCGAGAGTCCCCGGTTCGATTTTTGGATCGCCTCCCGCCACTTCGCCCACTGCGGTCGTTTCGCACTGCGGGCGGCGGTGTCAGCGACGCGGAAACTCCAGTTCCGCCCGCCGAGGGTGCCAGGCTGGTTGATGCGGGCCGACAGGCGGTAGAGGTCGGTGATCATGATCGCTGCGTAGCGCGAGCGACAGGCCATCAGGGCCTCGACCAAAGGCCAGAGGACATCGTCTCCAAAGGCTCCTTCCGGCTGGATGCCGGCAAAGTCAGCCAGCGCTTGCCATGCGGTTTCGACCCGCCCGGCGCAACCGCCAGCCGGGTTCTCCGCCGCCCGCCGACGGAAGCCCTCCCACATCGCCGGGATCGAATCGTGATCATGAGTGGCGTAAGTAGCGAACGAGCACTCGGGCAGCTGGTCGCCGGGGATGACGTTCTTTTCCTCGTCCAGATCCCAGTGAGGAATGCGGAAGCCGGGAATGCCCAGGGTGGTGAGGTGGGGCCGGACGTAGCCGGGCACGCAGCCGAGGTCCTCGGCCACCACTTCGGCTCCGCCGGCTGCTTCCTGCACCATCCGCAGGCGGCGGTCGCCGTCCGCGAGGTTGGCCTGGCGATTGGTCTCGTAGTCGTCCGGACGCGGGACCCAGCGGGGCAGCAGGCCGCCGGTCTTTTCAGCCGCCTCGGCGCCATTGAGGGCGAGGAACTCGCCGTTGCGATCGGGCGTCCACGGGAAGGCGTAGATGCGGTAAAAGCCGAGCACGTGGTCGATGCGGAAGAGGTGAAAAACATCGGTCAGTTTGCCGATCCGGCGCCGCCACCAGGGAAAGTTCCCAGCCCGCATCCTGTCCCAGTGGTAAAGCGGAATGCCCCAGTTCTGGCCCCACTTGCGGATGAATTCATCGTGCTCGAACATCCGCTCCGGCGGCGCGCCGCCGCACCAGCCGAGATCGAAATCGTCGCGGTGAAAGAACACATCGGCCGACGAGCGGCTGACTCCGATCGGAATGTCCCCCATCAGCCGCACGCCGCGGCGGTCCGCATGGGCCCGGACCTGCCGCCACTGGCGAAAAATAAGCCACTGGAGCCAGGCGAAGTAGTCGAGCCGCTCCGGCCTCGCCGTGGCGGCCGAGCGCGCCTCGTGAACCTCCTTCAGCGGCTCCGGCCATTGCTCCCAAGCCGCCGTTTGGCACTCCTCCATCAGCACGCGAAACACGGTGTAGTCGGCCAGCCAGCCCTCCTCTTCCCGGCAGAAACGAGCAAACTCCGGGCGAAGCCCGCCGGCCTGCTGCGGCCACCGGGTCCAGGCCGATTCCAGCAGGCCTCCCTTCGCCGAGCGCACGGTGGCATAGTCGACCTCCCCCGCTCCGACCCCCTGCCGGGCCCGATCGAGCTCCGCCAGATCGATGCCCGGCACTTCTTCCATGGTCAGGAAAAGCGGCTCCAGAGCCACCGACGAGATCGCGTTGTAGGGGCTGTCATCGAGACCCATCTCATGGATCGGAAGCAGCTGCACGAAGCCCACCTCATGGTCCGCGCAGAGGTCGATCCACTCGGTCAGGCCCCGGGTGTCGCCGATGCCGAGGTCGCCATCGCGACGCACGCTGAAAACCGGCAACAACAGACCCGCAAATCTCACACCCGTTTGTGGGGCCGCCCGCCCCTTCCGCGCAAGTCTCCGCCTGCCGCGCACGGAAATGCCTGCCGATCGGCCCCGCCGAGGAATCGTCGTTTTTGATTCAAACGAGGCCTTGTTCGAGCAAATCGTTCCCACGCGTTTGGGTGAGTCGCGTAGCCCGCCGAGAGCTGATTGGCCCAGATTTTTCGGGAAAACTTTGACGTTTTACTTATCAGTAGCGGCTTAGCGGTTTATTCACATCCATGTTGGAAAACGATTGGAGGGATCGATTGGAACGCAGGATTGTTTCCAGCCAACTCTTGTTCTCATTTCTCCCCACGTTTTTCCACAATCCGGAGTCGGGCGCGGCGTTTCCATTTGCAGTCGGGATTTCCACTCGCCGCTGGCGGAGTGGGATTGCAGGATGCTCCCGAACTTTTCCTCTCCCACGATGGCAGCACCCCAAGGACCACCCGACCTCCCGCCGCGCCGCGGCCGATCCCCCAAAGTGATCACCGTGCCGAAAATCCACCTCCCCGGCAAAGCCGTCCTGGCGGCCCCCGTCGCCCTGCTGCTGGTGATCGGGGCGTGGACGTCGTTCTATCAGGTCGAGGCCGAGGAAGTCGGGGTGGTGCTGCGGTTCGGCAAGTACGTCGGCACCACTGAGCCAGGACTGCGTTTCAAGATGCCGTTCGGGATCGACCGGGTGCAGAAGGTCGCCGTGCGGCGGCAGATGAAGCAGGAATTCGGCTTTTCCACACCCGGCGCCACCTATCGTTTCCAGGCCTCGGCTCCGCAGGAACAGCAACTGGAGATGCAGATGGTGACCGGCGACCTGAATGCGGCGCTGGTCGAATGGGTGGTGCAATTCCGGATCGACGACCCCAAGGAGTATCTTTTCAGCGTGCGCGATCCGGACGAAACGCTGCGCGACGCCTCGGAGTCGGTCATGCGCGAGGCGGTCGGCGACCGCACCGTGGACGAGGTGCTGACGATCGGCCGGCAGGAGATTGAAACCGAAACGCTCGAGAAGCTGCAGGCGCTGGTGGACAAGTTCGCCATGGGCCTGCGGATCGACCAGGTCCAGCTCAAGAATGTGGATCCGCCGCGGCCGGTGCAGGCTTCGTTCAACGAGGTCAACCAAGCGCAACAGGAACGTGAGAAATCGATCAACCAGGCCAACGGCCTCTACAACAAGCAGGTGCCCAAGGCGCGGGGCGAGGCCCAGCGACAGATCAGCGACGCCCGCGGCTACGCCAGCCAGCGGATCAACGAAGCCGAGGGGGATGCCGCGCGTTTCAACGCCCTCTACAACGAGTACGTGAAGGCCCCGGCGGTGACCAAGCGCCGGCTCTACCTCGAGACCATGGGCCACGTGATTCCCCGGCTCGGCCGCAAGGTGATCCTCGACGAGGAGGCCACCCAAGTGCTGCCGCTGCTCAACCTCGACAACCTCCAAGCCCCCGCCAAGCGATGAATCCTTCCCCGAAAACCGCCGGCATCGGCTGCCTGGCCGCCATCGTCGTTCTCGCACTCATCGTGCTGCTGAACTCGTCGATCTACACCATCAACGAAGCGCAACAGGCGATCATCACCCAGTTCGGCAAGCCGGTCGGCGGTGCCCAGATCGAAGCGGGCCTTCATTTCAAGACGCCCTTCATCCAGAAGGTGAACGTGTTCGACCGCCGGATCCTCGACTGGGACGGGACGCCGAACGAGATGCCGACCAAGGACAAGACCTACATCCGGGTCGACACCTTCGGCCGCTGGCGGATCGCCGATCCGCTGAAATATTTCGAGCGCCTGAAGAACGAGCGCAGTGCGCAGTCACGCCTCGACGACATCCTCGGCTCGGAAACCCGCAACGCGGTGGCCAAGCACGAGCTGATCGAGGTGGTCCGCACGACGAAGGACCGCAAGCCGCTGGAATCCGAGGAAATCGCCGAGGCCGACATGACCGGCAACATCGGCGTGCTGAAGCCGATCCACGTGGGCCGCAACGCGATGGAGCAGCAGATCCTGGAACGCGCGGCACCGAAGCTGGCGGAGTTCGGCATCGAACTGCTGGACGTGCGCTTCAAGCGGGTGAACTACAACCCGTCGGTGCAGGACCGGATTTTCGAGCGGATGCGTACCGAGCGCGAGCAGATCGCCGAGAAGTTCCGCTCCGAAGGCGCGGGCGAGGCAGCCAAGATCCTCGGCAACATGGAGCGCGAGCTGCGCGAGATCCAGTCGACCGCCTACCGCGAGGTGCAGCAGATCAAGGGTGAGGCCGACGCCAAGGCCACGGCGATCTACGCCGATGCCTACAACCAGACCCCGCAGGCGCAGGACCTCTACGACTTCACCCGCACGCTGGACGTGTATGAGAACGTGATCGACAAGGACACCACGCTGATCCTTTCGACCGACAGCGAGCTGTTCCATCTGTTCAAGTCGGGCAGCCCGGAAAAGGCCGGCCCGTGAGCCGCCGTGTGGTTCCGTGATGAAACTCCTGCTCGCCCTGCTGCTGATGAGCCTTCCCTCCCCTGCGCGGGCCGCCGACGGCGTGATCCTGCTCCACGGCCTGTGCCGGACGCCGGCCAGCATGAGGAAAATGGCATCGAGCCTAGCCGCCGCCGGCTACGTGGTGGTGAACCGCGGCTATCCGTCGCGCACCGCCACGATCGAGGCCCTGAGCGAGGCGACCCTCGGGACGGCGTTGCAGGACCCGCGTCTGGCGGGGTGTCCGCGGGTCCACTTCGTATCGCACTCGCTGGGCGGGATTCTCATTCGCGACTACTTCGCGCGGCATCCGGGAAAGCTTTCCGGGCGGGTGGTGATGCTCGGGCCGCCGAACCAAGGCAGCGAAGTGGTCGATCGGCTCGGCGAGTGGCGGCTATTCAAGAAGCTCAACGGCCCCGCCGGCGGCATGCTCGGCACGCGGGACGACTCGGCCCCGAACCTCCTGCCGGCGGTCGATTTCGAACTGGGCGTGGTGGCGGGCGACCGGTCCATCAACTGGATCAACAGCGCGATGATCGCCGGGCCGGACGACGGCAAGGTTTCCGTGAAACGGACCGGGGTCGAGGGCATGAAGGAGCAGGTGGTCGTGCACGCCACCCATCCGTATCTCATGAAAAACCGGAAGGTCATCGAGCTGACGCTGCGCTTCTTGCGGAGCGGAAGCTTTGGGAGCGAAGGATGACAAAGCGGCGCAAGCCTCCGGCTTGCGAAGGGGGCGGCTGCCTTCGGCTGCCGGACAGGGGGGCCGCAGCGGGACGGTTTTCAGCGCCTCGACGAGGCCCTCCGACCTCACCTACCCGGGGCCCTCCGCCGGCCAAGACCCTCCGTCGCCCAAGACCCTTCATCGCTCAAGGCCTACCTCCGCCCAAGTTCGCCTTTCAACTCGCTTCGAAACGCCCGGCAGCTTGAAAGATCACTGGCTTTCCGCCAAAACCCGCTGCCTCGAAATCCGCGAACAACCCCTGAGGCTCGGTGAAAGTGGCGCAAGCCTCCGGCTTGCGAAAGGGGCGGCTGCCTTCGGCTGCCGGACAGGGGGGCCGCAGCGGGACGGTTTTGAGCGCCTCGACGAGGCTCTCCGACCTCACCTACCCGGGGCCCTCCGTCGGTCAAGACCCTCCGTCGCCCAAGACCCTTCATCGCTCAAGGCCTACCTCCGCCCAAGTTCGTCTTTCAACTCGCTTCGAAACGCCCGGCAGCTTGAAAGATCACTGGCTTTCCGCCAAAACCCGCTGCCTCGAAATCCGCGAACAACCCCTGCAGGCTCGATGAAAGTGGCGCAAGCCTCCGGCTTGCGAAAGGGGCGGCTGCCTTCGGCTGCCGGACAGGGGGGCCGCAGCGGGACGGTTTTGAGCGCCTCGACGAGGCTCTCCGACCTCACCTACCCGGGGCCCTCCGCCGGTCAAGACCCTCCGTCGCCCAAGACCCTTCATCGCTCAAGGCCTACCTCCGCCCAAGTTCGTCTTTCAACTCGCTTCGAAACGCCCGGCAGCTTGAAAGATCACTGGCTTTCCGCCAAAACCCGCTGCCTCGAAATCCGCGAACAACCCCTGCAGGCTCGATGAAAGTGGCGCAAGCCTCCGGCTTGCGAAGGGGGGCGGCTGCCTTCGGCTGCCGGACAAGGGGGCCGCAGCGGGACGGTTTTCAGCGCCTCGACGAGGCCATCCGACCTCACCTACCCGGGGTCCTCCGCAGGCCAAATCGTCTCTGGACTCGACTCGAAACCCTCGGTGGAAAATTCGCTGCCTCAACGAGATCCGGGACGCACCCCTGGGAACTCGAAGCGACCATCCCGTGACCCTGCCTCCACCTCCCTGTCCGGCAGCCGATGGCAGCCGCCCCCTTTTCGAGCTCAGAGCAACCCCCGCTCCTGTGCAGCAGATTTCACGTTTCCGGCGATTGCAGGCCCATCGAGATCCGGGACGCACTTCTGGGAACTCGAAGCGGCCATCCCCTGCCCCTCGGCTCCACCTCCCTGTCCGGCAGCCGATGGCAGCCGCCCCCTTTTCGAACTCAAAGCAACCCCCGTTCCTGTTCAGCGGATTTCACGTTTCCGGCGATTGCAGGCCCATCGAGATCCGGGACGCACCCTTGGGAACTCGAAGCGGCCATCCCGTGCCCCTGGCTCCACCTCCCTGTCCGGCAGCCGATGGCAGCCGCCCCTTTCGGTAAACTCGCGGCACTCCGCAACAAAAAGCCCGCCCCGGATTCCGGGACGGGCTTTTCAAATCCGCTCGGTCGCAGCGGGCTCAGATGCCTTTCTTCACGATGTCGTCGAGCAGGTCGATGACACGGTTGGAGTATCCCCATTCGTTGTCATACCAGCTCACCAGCTTGAAGAAACGCGAGTTGAGCTCGATGGACGAGCCGGCGTCGTAGATCGACGAGTGCGCGTCGTGAATGAAGTCGGTGGAAACCACTTCGTCCTCGGTGTAGGCGAGGATGCCCTTGAGGTAGGTTTCCGACGCGTTCTTCAGCGCGGCGTTGATCTCGGCCAGCGAGGTGTCCTTGGTCGTCTTGACGGTGAGGTCGACGGCCGAAACGGTCGGGGTCGGCACTCGGAAGGCCATGCCGGTGAGCTTGCCCTTCACTTCCGGGCAAACCAGCGCGACGGCCTTGGCGGCGCCGGTGGTCGACGGGATGATGTTGATCGCGGCGGAGCGGCCACCCTTCCAGTCCTTCTTGGACGGGCCGTCCACGGTCTTCTGCGTGGCGGTGTAGGAGTGGACGGTGGTCATGAGGCCTTCCTCAATGCCGAAGCCTTCCTTGAGGAGCACGTGGACCAGCGGGGCGAGGCAGTTGGTGGTGCAGCTCGCGTTGGAGACGATGTGGTTGGTGGCCGGATCGTAGTCACCGTCGTTGACGCCCTGCACGAAGGTGCCGACGTCGCCCTTGGCCGGGGCGGAAATGATGACCTTCTTGGCACCGGCGGTGATGTGGCCCTGGGCCAACTTGTCCTCGACGAAGAGGCCGGTGGATTCGATCACGACCTCGACACCGAGTTCCTTCCACGGAAGGCCTTCGGGGGTGCGGGCGCTGACGACCTTGATTTCATTGCCGTTGACGACGAGGACGTCATCCTCGGCGACGTCCGGCGAGGACTTTTTGGACGAAACGGTGCCGTTGAACTTGCCCTGCGTAGAGTCGTACTTGAGCAGGTAGGCGAGGTTGTCGGCCGGCACGATGTCGCCGACGGCGACGACGTTGAAGGTGGAGCCGAGGTGGCCTTGTTCGACAAGGGCGCGGAACACCAGGCGGCCGATGCGGCCGAATCCGTTGATGGCGATGTTGGTCATGATGTCTGTTTTGGGATGGGCCGCCCCGCGGCGGCGGTTGTGGCAAGCGGGCGGGACACCGGTCCGGTGCCATGCCCGTGGTTCACCACCGGAGATTGTCGGGAACCCGGATTTTCCGAACTCCCCACAGCCGCCGGGGCGGCGGGATTATCCACCGGAGCGGAGGGGCGTCAATGACCGGCTGTTGCAGCATGCCTTCCGGAAAGCGTCAGCCACCAGTGGACGACCGCCGCCAGCAGGATGGCGGCCAGTCCCACGTGCAGCACCTGGGCCACCTGGTGGACGCGGACCTGCGCCATGATCAGGCCGAGCACCATCTGGCAGCCGACCAGCACCAGCGCCAGGGTGGCGGCCTTGCCGGGCCGGCCGTGGGTTCCGCGGCGGGTGAAAATCCAGCCCGCCACGGTGGCGACCACGATCAGCCACGAAAAGCTGCGATGGACCAGATAGAGGCCGGATTTCTCCAGCTCCCCGATCCACGCCGTGCGGTCCTCGCCGCCGTGGTGACGCGCCATTTCGTCGGTCAGTTCGCGGATCTGGCTGCCCATGATGCCTTCCACCACGACCAGCACGATCACCGCGCCGACCCCCCAGCGCAGACGGGAGGCCTGGCGGGGATCGAGCGCCAACCGCCTCGGGCGATCCGTCCCCCGCCACAAGGTGAAGACCTGAAGCACGATCAACAGCATGGCCAGCGCCATGTGGGCCGTCAGGATGCCCGGTTTGATGCCGCTGTAGACGACCCGTGCGCCCATCCAGGCATTGATCAGGATCACGATCAGGGCCGCCATCGCGGTGCCCACCACCACCCGCTGGCGGCCCGGCCGGCCGAAGGCGGCGACCAAGGTGGCCACCGCGAAGAGCCCCACCGGGAGCGAGGTCAGCCGGTTCAGATACTCGGTCCAGACATGCCGCGGGTTGAAGGACTCCAGGATGTGCTCCGGCGTGACGGTGGCCGGATCACGGCCGAGACGGGCGGCTTTGGCCTGGAACTTGTCGAAGTCGATCTTCGACAGATCGACCTGTTCCACCTTCCACGGAGGGATCAGGCAGCCCCAGCAGGTCGGCCAGTCCGGGCAGCCGAGGCCGGAGCCGGTGACGCGCACGATGGCACCCACGAACACAAGCAGCAGGACCGAAAGAAGGGACGCCAGGGCGATTTTTTGGAACCGGTTCATCGCGGACCGGCAGCATGGGACCTGCTGGCCGTGGCGCTAGCGGAAAAAATCCGGCTCCCACGCGATCGCGGGTCATTCGTGCATGTGTAGGCATATCTTGTACGGAAAACAGGATAAAACATAGTGACGAACGATCGTTCCCGGACTTAGCTCTCCGCGTGCACCGATTTTCGAGCTCAAGGTCGCTTGCCCGATTGAGAGCAGTCTCCACTCTTTATCTCCTTACACCCCTTCTGTGGGCCGGGCTTGCCTTTTGCCTGGTTCGGGGGTTCGTGTTCAGCCATTCGCCGAGCCTGGTCGCCTCGCTGGGCTTGATCGGAGGCCTGGTCCTGCTGGGCGTGCTCGCCTTTGCCCTGTCGGGAAACGTCCGCTGCCCCTTGTGTCATGTGCCCATCCTCCGCCGGAGCGGAGCCACCATGAACTCGCGCCACCGCCGCACGGTTTTCGGCAGCCCGCGCCTCTACGTGGCGACGCGGGTCGCCTTCGGCAACCACTTCCGCTGCCCCTACTGCGGCGAGCCTTGCGAGACCACCCGGGCCCGCCGTCCGTAAGGCCGAGAAAGCGGTTGCCAAGCGGCGGCCGCGCGCTTCAGCTCGGCCCATGTCGTCCCTGCAGATCCCGGAAACCTGCGGTGCCATGCTGCTGCCCGATTGCGTCGTGTTTCCCCACGGCGGGCTGCCGCTGCGGGTCTTCGAGCCGCGCTACCGGGCCATGCTCGACGAAAGCCTCGCCAGCCACTGCTTTTTCGCCGTCGCACGGCTGGTCGGAGAGGAAACCGAAGACCCCACCCACTGCACGCCGGAGATCGGCACCATCGGGCTGGTCCGCGCCTCGCGGGAAATGGAGGACGGCACCTCGAACCTGCTGCTCCACGGGGTGATCCGCGTGCGTTTCCGCGAGTGGCTGGCCGGCTGCGACTACCCCACGGCCCGGATCGAGCCCATTCCTTCGGTCTTCGAACCCGAGAGCCAGGCCGCGGCGGCGGTCGAGGCCCTGCGCGAAGCCGCGGAGGTGGCGCTCGCACCCTTCGCCGACGAGGTTCGCGACGCCTTCCGCTCGATGTGCGATCCCATCGACGATCCTGCCATCCTCTGCGATGTGATGTCGCAGCAATTCATCCAGGATCCCGACGAGCGCCAGACGATGCTGGAGCTGGAATCGGTGGCCGCGCGCGTGGCATGGATCTGCAAGCGCTTCAGCCAATAAAAAACGCCCCGGCCGACGACCGGGACGCTTTTCAAAAAGTGCGGTCGGACCCGCCGGTCAACCACCGATCTCGGTGCGGCCGGACAGCGAGGCGCCCTCCTCCATCGAGAGGTTCTTGGTCTTGATGTCGCCGTTGAGGCGGCTCTTGGACTTCAGCTCGCAGCGCTCGGAGGTGATCTTGCCCTCGACGTTGCCGAACACCTTCACTTCGCCGGCGGTGATGTCGCCCTTGACCTTGGCGTTCTCGCCGATGGTCACCTTGCCCTTTTCCGAGATGATCTCCCCTTCGATCTGACCATCAATGATCATGTCGTTGGAGAAACGGATGGAACCGGTGATCTCGATCCCGCTCGACAAAACATTCGTTGCGCTCGCCATGGCCCGATAATCCAGCAAACCGACCCACCCTTGGCAATCGGGATTTCCGCGATCTCCCGCCGCACCCGGAATTTCCGTGCGAATCGTGTCACGCGTCGCTAGAAACCCGCGAAATCCAACGTTTCCAAACCCATGCCTCGCGTCACGATCACCCCACCGGGAAAGAACTCCCAGCCCTACCGCTTCAGCCTGGATCGCCAAGCCGTCGCGCTCGGCCGGGGCAGCGAGAACGACGTCGTCATCGACTGCACCTCGGTATCGGTGAACCACGCCGTGATGGAGCGCATGCCCGGCGGCTTCCAGATCCGCGACCTCGGCTCGACCAACGGCACCAAGCTCAGCGGCGTCCCGCGTGAGACGATCCCGCTTCTTGACGGGCGCAAGGTCTACCTCGGCGACGTGGAATTTCATTTCACCCTGACCGAGGAGGAGCAGGAGGCCCTGGCCGAAGAAGACAACGCCCCGCCGGCGGTGATCCGCGAGGAGTCGTTCGAGGAAATGCCGAAAAAGCACCAGCTGGTCAGCGACCAGGACCGCGAGGCCCTGCGCAAGGACATGGGGGCATTCAACAAGCCGATGCCCACCGCTCTCTTCCTGCTATTGGCGCTCGTGGCGCTCTATCTCGGACTCAGCATCCGCTATGCGGGCGACCACCCGGGCCGGTCATTCCTTCATGATCTGACCAAGGGCACCCCGCCGGCGGCGACCACCGCCCCTGCCGACGAAGAAGGGCGGGAGGCGGCCGATGCCGCTGCTCCCGCCCCGGAAGAAACTTCGGAGTGATCCGCCAGGATCAGCGACCGCGGCCGCGACCTCCCCACCCCGGTCCACCGCGGCCGTCCAGGATGCGTTGTTTGGCCCGGTCACTGAGCAGGTCGCTCGATTCCACATAAGCCCGGGCCGCCGTCTCATCGGTCTCCATCCAGCGGCGGGCCGTCATGCCGATCGTGCGGTCGCGGTTGCGCTCGTCCGTGATGGCTTCCGCCAACGACATCGCCTGGCTCGGCTCCACGTCCTGATTCTGCCACAAATAGGTCTGGGTGGCGGAGTCGCGGATCTCGCCCACCGGCTGGGCCTCGATGAAGCTCAGCGCGCCGGCCGAGTCCTGCGCCGTCCAATTGGTCATGATCCGTCGCATCGCGTCGCCGTAGTCGCCGGTCTGCTGATTGCCCAGCCAGCTCGCGGCGGCGGCCGGATCCTCTTGCGCCATTTCGCCGGCCAGGATCGCCACCGCCCGGTCGCGGGCGCCGCCTTCGGAAATGGAGGCCAGCTTGGCCGCGGCCGCATCCGGATCGGTGCGGGCCAGCACCTGCACCGCCTCGGACATCGCGCGGTCCTTGGCTTCGCCACTCAGGGTCTGGATCCAGCTCTCGGCCGCCGAGAAATCCTCAGCCGCCCACTTTTGCGCGATCTCGCCGTAGGCCCGCATCTGGTCGTCGCCGGTCAGCGTGGCCGCCATGGTCGCCGCCTTGGCCGGGTCGGTCGCGGCGACCTCGCCCACGATGGAGATCATCGCGCTGCCCTTGTCGTCACCTTCCAGCGAATTGGCCCAGGCCATCGCAGCGTCGGGATCCAGCTTGGCCCACTCACGGGCGACCAGGTCCGCACCGCCTTCGCCACCGGGTCCCCGGCGTCCGCCCGGGCCGTTGAATTCGTTGGGGTGCTCGGCGTAATACTTGGCGGCGTTGACCGGGTCCACGCTGGCCCAGCTGCGAAGAATCGTGGGACGGGCGAACATGCCGCCGAAGCCCATCGTTTCGCTGTAGGCCAGCGCGCCCTGGGGATCCGCTTCACCCCAGCGGCTGAAAAGAAGGATGGAGGCCATGATGCGGTCGGCCATCGGCAGGTCATCGAGCGAATCCGCCGCGGCGGCGAGTTCCTCCAGGCTCATGCCCTCGTAGAGATCGACGAGCGACTGGAGCCGCGCCAGCTGTCCGGGCTCGCGCAGGGCTTCCTTGATGCTGCGGGCCCGCGATTCGGGGGCGGTGCCGTCTTGATGGACGGCCGACGCCTCGCGCCGGAACTTGGCATCGCGCTCGACGGAAGCGGAATCCCCCGCGGCATCGGAGCCGCCGGATTTTCCCGCGATAAATCCGCCGACCCCACCGATGAGGAGGGCGGCGACACCGATGGTGACGGATTGATTCATGGCCATGGCGCGGCAACCCGACCCCGCCTGCGAAGTTGCGCGGATTCCGCTGTCATGCGCTGGATTTTCCCCGCAAAGCCCGCACCCTCCCCGCCATGTCCACCCCGCCCGTCCGCGTCCTCTTCGTTTGCATGGGAAACATCTGCCGCTCCCCCGCCGCGGAGATCGTCTTCAGCCAGCTCGTCCACGAGGCCGGGCTGGCGGATCGGATCGAGGTCGATTCCGCCGGCACCATCGGCTACCACGCCGGTCACGGGCCGGACCGCCGCATGGCGGCCACCTTGAAAAGCCGCGGATATGCGATTCACGGCAGCGCGCGGCAGCTTCAGGCCCGCGACTTGCAGCGGTTCGATCACATTCTGGTGGCGGATCGCGAGAACCTCGCCGACGCCCGCGCGCTCGATTCCGGCGGGGATTTCCACTCGAAAATCCAACTGCTGACCGATTTCTGCACGGAAACCGAGGCCGACCACGTGCCGGATCCCTACTACGGCGGCCAGCGGGGCTTCGAGCGGGTGGCGGACATCGTGGAGGACGCCTGCGCCGGTCTGCTTGCCGCGATTCAGAGAAATGGCTGAGGATTTCGCAGGATTTACTATTGCAACACCGTCTCATTTGCCGGATTTTCCCGCCGTCATGTTGCACGCGGAAGCGCACGATCTCGAAGCCGACACCTTGCAGAGCTTGTCTCAGGCGAGCGTCGGCTGTGATTTCCGGATCCGCTTCCTTTCGGGCCCGGCCTGTGAGCAGCTGCGCCGGCTCGGCTTTTGCGAGTCGATGCAGGTCCGAAAGCTCGCCCACGGCCGCAACCTGATCTGCTCGGTCTGCGGCACCCGCATGGCGCTCAGCCGGGAACTGGCGGAGCAAGTGAAGGTCTGCCCCGCCTGATGCCGCCGTGAGCGAGGCGAAAATTCAGGAGACGGTGCTGCTCGTCGGCAACCCGAACGTCGGCAAGACGACGCTCTTCAACGCCCTGACCGGCCAGAATGCCAAGGTCGCGAATTTTTCCGGGGTCACCGTTGATCTCAAGACCGGCCACACCCGCACGCCCCACGGCCGCAAGGTGCGCCTCGTCGATCTGCCCGGATGCTACGATCTCCGGGGTAGTTCTCCGGACCAGGAGGTTGCGCGGAAGGTGCTCCGCGGCGAGGTCGCGGAAATCGGCGTCGCGGACCTCGTCGTGTGCGTGGTCGATGCCTCGGCGCTCGAGCGGCACCTGGTGCTGGCGCTGGACGTGATCGAGGCCGGGCTGCCGGTAGTGATCGCCCTGAACATGGTGGACGTGGCGGAAAGCACCGGCGTACGGCTCGATCCCGTGAAAATCTCCGAGGAACTCGGTGTTCCCGTGGTGCCGATGCAGGCCCGCGCCGGCAAAGGGCTCATCGAACTCAAACAGGCCCTGCGTTTCCCCCTCCCCGCCACCCCGCCGAGCATCGGCTGGCCAACCGGGCCGGAGGGCGAAAGCGGACGCCGTGATTTCATCAACCGCCTGTGCGAGACCGCCGCCCGGCGAGCCGATGCGCACAGCGTGACCGTTTCCGACCGGCTCGATACTGTGCTGCTGCATCCGGTGTGGGGCTGGTTCGTCTTCGTGGGCGTGATGTTCGCGGTGTTCTGGGCGATTTTTTCCATCGCCGGCATCCCGATGGGCTGGATCGAGTCGCTACAGGCGTGGGTCGAGGGCCTCGTCACCCATGCGATGGCCGAGGGTGACCTGCGCGACCTGCTGGTCAGCGGCGTGATCGGCGGCGTCGGCTCGGTGGTCATCTTCCTGCCGCAGATCCTGATGCTGTTCTTTTTCATCGGGCTGCTGGAAAGCTCCGGCTACATGGCGCGGGCGGCCTACCTGATGGATGGCTTCATGTCGCGGGTGGGGCTCAGTGGAAAGGCCTTCCTGCCGCTGCTCAGCTCGTATGCCTGCGCCATCCCCGGCGTGATGGCCACCCGCACGATCGACTCGGCCAAGGAGCGGCTGACCACGCTTTTCGTGGCGCCGTGGATGAGCTGCACCGCGCGCCTGCCGGTCTACCTGCTGCTCATTCCGCTGCTGCTCGGCAGTCGCGAGGGCGGCTGGAAACAGGCGCTGGTGCTGGTCGGGCTCTACGCCATCGGCACGCTGACGGCGTTTCTCGTCGCCAAGCTGCTGCGCAAAAGGCTCGGCCCGGAGGAAACGCCGAGCCATTTCATTCTCGAACTGCCGCCCTACCGCGCGCCGCAGTGGAGCTACATTTTCCGCCACCTCGCCGAGCGCGGCTGGGCCTTCGTGCGCAAGGCGGGGACCGTGATCCTGGCCTTGATGATCCTGCTATGGGCCGCGGAAACCTATCCCAAGAGCGACAGCGACGACCGCGCCGAACAGCTCTCGCATTCGCTGGTCGGACGCCTCAGCCACGTGCTCGAGCCGGTGGTCAAGCCGATGGGTTTCGACGGCCGCACCGGCACGGCGATCCTCACCTCCTTCGCCGCGCGCGAGGTTTTCGTCGGCTCGATGGCGCAGCTGTTCCAGGTCGAGGAAGGCGACGACGATGCCGAGAACCAGATCCGCCTCCGCGAGCAGATGGCGGAGGCCCACTGGCCCGACGGGCGGCCGATGTTCACGCCGCTGAGCGTGGTTTCCCTGCTGGTGTTCTACGTGTATGCACTGCAGTGCCTGCCGACCTCCGCGGTGGTCGCCCGTGAGGCGGGATCGTGGAAATGGGCCGCCGGGCAGTTCGTCTTCATGTCGGCCTTCGCCTTCGTGGCATCGGTGGTCGTCTATCAGGTCGGGCTGCTGCTCGGATTCTGAGCTATCTTTTTTTCGAAATGAACGACTGGCAATCCATCACCGCCGCCGCCATCGTGCTGGCTACGCTGGCCATCGTACTTCGCCGCGTCCTGCGGAAAAAGCCGCGCGCCAAAGGCTGCGGCGGGAACTGCTGCCGGTAGGGAGCGCGGGCAAGCTGCCCACCCGTCACGCTTCTTTCTCCCAAAGCGAGAACTCGCCCTCCCTCAACTCAACCGCTGATCAGTGAAGCTGCGGTGATACTCCTTCTCGTGCGGGCAGCTTGCCCGCTCTCCCTACAGCTTGACCACCCGCAGCCCGAGAAACATCGGGAACTCGCGGGCGGCGCGATGCTCGCCCTTGCTGCGGATGCCGCCGGCCTGGGAACGGCGGTGGCTGTAAAGCTCCTCGGTTTCCACCACGGCCAGTCCGGATTTTCCGAAGGCGTTCAACACATCGGCCAGCGGGCGGTGATAGAACATCGTCTCGGAATCGCCCCCTTTTCCCGGATGCGTCTTGATCGGGATCTCCAGCTCGACGCCATACCGGTCCACCCGCCGATACTGCAGGCGCCGCCCCTCATCCCAGCCCCAGTGCGTCTGCCGCGGGATGCGAAAACACGGGTGCATGAAAATCGCCACCATCTCGCCACCCGGCTTCAAGGCCGCCGCGGCGTTGCGAGCCATCGCGGGCAGGTCCGGCACGTCGTGGACCGCCATCAGGCACGCTGCGGCATCGAAGGATCCATCCGCCCAATCCGGTTTTTCCGCGCAGGCGTCGGCGACCACGAACTTCACCGATTTCTCCCGTTCAAACCGCCGGCTGGCCGACTCGATCAGGCGCGGGCTGGCATCAATGCCGACCACCTCCTTCGCCCCCGCCTTGAGCAGGTCCGCGACCAAAACGCCCTGCCCGCAACACAGGTCGAGCACGCGTTTCCCAGACACCGCGCCGAGCATCCGCATCGTCGCCGGCAAAACGACATGCTGGTGATAGTCCGAGCCTCCCTTCCCGACCAGCTGGTCATACCACGCCGCGACCGGGTCCCAGCCCTTCGACGGCGCCTTTTTCGCCGGGCGTTTCTTCCCCTGCCATGATTGTCCGCGGCCCCGTGGTGGTCGATCCATGCCCGGAGCTTCGGAGAGCCCGGAGTTCGACTCAAGCCAGCTTCTGCCGGATGCGCGCGGCCAGTTTCTCCAACCCCGGCACCGGCACGCCGGCCGCCTGGGCGCGCCGCAGGGGCTCACCCCAGATCGCCTCGTATTCGACCGGCTTGCCGTCGACGAAATCGATCATGCTCGACGGCCGGTAGGGGCCCATCGGGCGGGTGCGGCCGATCTCGAAATCGACCACGCCGTCATCGATTTCGTATCCGAGCGCTCCCGCCGCCGCGATCACCTCGCGCATCAGGGCGGCGATCTCCTTTTCAATCGCCGGATCCTCCAGCAAGACGTCGGTCGTAACGCCGCCCTCGGCGATCGCGAGGCCATTGAAAGGGATGTTCCAGATGAGCTTTCGCCACTGCGCTGCAGGCAGATTCTCCACCGCGGAGGAAACCACGCCGGCCGCCCGGAAGCCCGCCGCCAGCCGTTCCGCGCGCGGAATGCCGGGCTGCGGCTGCCATTCGCCGATCGTCACTTTGCCGCCCGCGGTGTGGCTCACGTGGGCCTCTCCGATCCGGTTGATGCAGACAAAACACAGCCCGCCGCCGACCTTTTCCGGACCGAACAACTCCGCCAGCTTCTCGCAGTTTCCCAGCCCGTTTTGCAGCGTGAGAATCGTCGTGTTCGATCCAACCAGCGGCGTCAGGACCTTTTCAAAAAGATCATTGGCCGTCGCCTTCCATGCCACGATTACCCAGTCGACCTCCCCGATTTCCTCGGGCGTGCGGTAGGCCTGCACGTCGGTCAGCGTGACGTCGCCATCGACGCTCTCGACCACGATCCCCCGCTCCTTCACCGCCTCGTAATCCGAGCGCAGGAGAAACGATACGTCCTCGCCGTTCTGCGCCAGTCGCGCCCCGTAGTAGAGCCCCACCGCGCCCGCGCCCACCAAGGCGATCCGCCCGCCGATCCTGCCTTCGGAAGTCACGATTTCCTGAGGGCGTCTGAGAGTCGTTTCGCCACCGCCACCGTCCGGGTGTGGAGCCGCGAGGTGAACTCCGACTCACGGTTGTAGCCACCGCCATAGAGCACGGCGACCGGGATCCGGTTGCGAAGGAAGGCTCCGAGCAACACCTCGTCGCGCCGCTCCATGTCTTCCGGGGAAAGCCACATCTGACCGAGCCGGTCGTTGCTGTGGTTGTCGGCCCCGGCGACCCAGATGACGAGGTCCGGCGAAAAGGTATCCAGCGCCGCGGCGAGCGTGCTGAAAAGCTGTTTCAAATACATGACGCCCTCGACGTAGCGGACCGTCTCAACGTCCAGCGAGCCGTGGGCCTTGGTGACCGACGAGTTCATGCCGACGTGGATCGAGTAGGTGAACACCTTCGGATCGTCCGCCAAAATGGAAGCCGTGCCGTTTCCTTGGAGTGCGTCGGTATCGACGATCATCACCTTGATGCCCGGCCGCTGCGCCTGCAGGTCCTGCACCGCCACTGCCACATCATTGAACACGCTGTAGCCTTCGCCATGGTCACGGAAAGCGTGGTGCGAACCGCCCGCGAGGCAGACCGCCACGCCCTCCTCCAGCGCGGCGTGGCAGGCCTGGCGGGTGGCCTCGACCTCCGTCACGCTGCGCTGGTAGAGCATCGGCGTGGCCGGCAGACCCAGCCGGATCTGCTCCTTCATATCGAGCTGCCCGCGGTAGATGCGGCCCAAATAGGCCTCATCGTGGACGCGCTTGAGCACGTGCGCCTCGGCCGCGCCGACTTCGACGATTTCCTCCGGCTTCAGGATTCCGCCCTCGAGCAACATGTCCTTGGACACGCGGAATTTCTCCATCGGAAACGGGTGTCCTGAAGGAAGCTGGAGTTCGAGGTTCTGGGAATAAAAGCAGCGCATCGCGGCAGCGCCAAGCAACCACAGCCCCGCGGCCTTGCCCAACGATTTTCCAGCCCTCTCGACTTTGCCTCAAAAGTCGGGCCATCCCGCACCCCGCTCGCCGCGCAGCCACTCACCGATCGCCCCGCAGACCCGGAGGTAGCGATCGCCCGGCACCTCCTTTTCATGGAGAAACGGCGGCCCGGCCGGCGGATCGGGGTCGAACTTGAAGATCGCGGTTCCTTCGTCCATTTCGTCAAACATCGCGACGTACACCGACCGGCAGCCGGCGTTTTTCGCCGCCACCGCCTGCGACCACAGAAAGCGACCGCCGAGCCGCGGGATCTGATCGAACTTCGCATCCGTACCCCGGCTCTTCATGAGGTTGTGCCAGCTGAAACCCGGAAACACGACCGGCAGGTATCCCTGCTTTCTTTCCTGACACCAGGCCAGGTCCTTTTTCACCACCTCCCGCCCCAGCCGGGCCGCATCGTCCGGCGTGCCGAAGCGTCCGACCGCCCACGGGCTGACGACATCGGCCTTGGCGATGACCTCGTGGAGCCGCGGATCCCGGATGCAGTCGCGGTCGAGAGTCCGCCAGTAGTAGGGCACGCCGAGCATCACCGCGAATCCCTGCTCGTGGAGATGATCGATCCATGCCGACCACTCGTCGAGGTCGGTCTCCCGGTCGCCGAAGCCGATTCCCCACGTCGTGAGGAGTGGCTTGCCACGATACTTGCCGTAGTTCGCTGCGGAAACATCGAGCCGCTTGGTTTCCAGCAAGTGCTCAAGATCGTCGCGCAGGGCACCGAGTTCCCCAGGCTTGAGTCCGCTGGCATCGTACATGAGCGACCACTCGCGGCCTTCGGCAGCCGCGGCGGTGCTGACATTTTGCAGCACGGTGTCGAGGGTTTCCCGGAAACGCGGGTCCCGGGTCTCGGTGCCGAAGCGCTGGAGGAAGGCGCCGTCGATGCCGTACTCCCGCATCCAGCGGAAATGGGTGCGAACGGTCTGCTGATCGAGCGAGCTGAACACCTGAGCGGTCGATCCGTCGGCTTTCCTCAACCGGGTGTCGTAGCGTCGGTCGATCTCCGCAACCTCCGGCCAAATGTCGATGCCGGTGTTTTCGTCCGTGGGTCCCTCGGCTCCACCATAATGGCGCCAGCCGACCTCGCCGCCATCGCCCCCGCAGCGGAACCAGCCCTGATAGCCGCAGAAGATTTTGCCATCGAAGTCGTCGGAAAATCCCGCCAGCGAAAGGCCGATCAGCAGAACCAGGGCACGAATCATTCCGTCACTACGGCGGATCCGGCGCGCATGTTGCTCATCACGAAAAAGCCCGACCGCTTCCGGTCGGGCTTTGGAAAAACGGAGGCGGCGGGCCTTCAGACTTCCGCCACCGGAAGGCTGGTCACTTCCTCGCGGACCTTCTCGGCGAGCAGCGTCGAGAGGTAACGCTCGGTCGATGAGCAACCGACGGTGACGATGCGCTTGCCGGCGAACTCGGGACGCTTGGCCACCTGAATGGCGGCCCAGACATTGCCGCCGGTGGAAATGCCAGCCGGCAGGCCTTCTTCCTGGGCCAGGGCTTGAGCCGTGGCGAAGGCGTCCTCGTTGCTGACCTGGATGGTCTCGTCGATGATGTCGACGTTGAGATTGCCCGGGATGAAGCCGGCGCCGATGCCCTGGATCATGTGCGGGCCCGGCGCGCCGCCGGAAATGACCGGGCTGGCGGAGGGCTCGACGGCGAACACCTTCAGGTCGCAGCGCGATTTCAGCACCTCGCCGACACCGGTGATGGTGCCGCCGGTGCCGACGCCGGCGACGAAAGCATCGATCCTGCCATCGGTGTCGCGCCAGATCTCCTCGGCGGTCGTTTCGCGGTGGACCTGCGGGTTGGCCGGGTTGTCGAACTGGCCCGGACCGAAGGAGCCCGGGTTGTCCTCGACGAGTTGCTTGGCCTTGGCGATGGCACCGCCCATGCCCTTGGCACGCGGGGTGAGAACGATCTCGGCGCCGAGCATGCGCAACAGCACGCGGCGTTCGACCGACATGCTTTCGGGCATCGTCAGGATGCAGCGGTAGCCCTTGGCGCGGGCGACGAAAGCGAGCGCGATGCCGGTGTTTCCGGAAGTCGGCTCGATGATGAGGCCGCCCGGCTTGAGCGTGCCGTCCTTTTCCGCGGCCTCGATCATGGCCTTGCCGATCCGGTCCTTCACGCTGAAGAGCGGGTTGAAAAACTCGGCCTTCACGCAAACCTCGGCATCGAGACCGGCGGTCAGTTTGTTCAGGCGGATGAGCGGAGTGTTGCCGACGGTGGCAACCATGTTTTCTGCGATGGGCATGGTAACTTGGGGTTGAGTGGATTTTGAATGAACAACGAAGTGATCGAAAGGGGCGAAAATGGGTCTCGGTCGGACTCTTCAGATTTCGACCATTTCGTCGATTTCGTTGTTAGGTCATCAGTTCAGATCTGGAAGTCGGTTTCGCCGGACTCGAGGTGGAGTCCGCATTCGTATTTCTGTCCATTGAAGCGGGTCGATTCGGCATCGAGGCCGTCGGCGGCGGGCGCGGTGCTGTGCCAGTCGCCCATCGTCACGTAACCTTGAGCCTCCAAGGGATGCCGCGGCAAGCGACGATCGTGCATGTAGGCGGAAACCTGCGCGTCGGCCCAGTCGAGGATCGGATAGACCTTCATCATCCGGTTCTGCTTTTCCGCGAAGGGCCGCTCGGCGCGGGTGCTGGAATGGCTGCGGCGCAGGCCGCTGATCCAGGCGGTGGCACCGAGGTCCCGCAGCGCCCGGTCCATCGGCTCGATCTTGGTCAGCACGCCGTAGCGATCGAGTCCCTCTTTCCCCTGCTCCCAGAGTTTTCCATGAACGGCCTCCATGCGCGCCGAGCTGAGCTTCGGCAGGTAAACGCGGAGGTCGGTGCCGAAGCGCTGCACCAGCTCCTCGGCATACTGGTAGGTCTCGGGAAACAGGTAGCCGGTGTCGATGAAGACGACCGGCAGGGTCGGCGCGTGCTCGGCGATGAGGTCGAGCATGACGGCCGACTGCAGGCCGAAGCTGGTGGACGCGACCAGGCCATCGCCGAACACGTCGACCAGCAGGCGCAAGCGATCCCCCGCGCCGAGCGGGGCCAGCCCGGCGTTGAGTTCCTCGGCGCTGATGGTGTCGGTCTTCATGCGTTGGCGAGCGCCTCGGGCTTGATGTTGGCGTGGAAATCCGAGCCCTGCCGGGTGGCCACAACGTAGCCGGTGCGGATCACGAAATCGCCGAACTTCTCCCCTTCCCCCCGCTCCTTGGCGTAACGCTCGAGGATGGGCGAAAGGGTGTCGATGATCTCGTCGGCCGGCAGGTCCTGGCGGTAGAGCTTGTTGAGCCGGTCGCCGGCGTGGCCGCCGCCGAGGTAGAGGTTGTAGCGGTTCGGACCGCGACCGATGAAGGCGATCTCGCCAACGTACGGGCGGCCGCAGCCGTTCGGGCAGCCGGTCATGCGGATGGTGATCGCGTCGTGCCGCAGGCCGAAGCTTTCGAGCTTTTCCTCGAGCAGCGTGATCACGTCCGGCAGGTAGCGCTCGGCTTCCGCCAGGGCCAGGCCGCAGGTCGGCAGGGCGACGCAGGCGATCGAGGCCAGGCGCAGCGCGCTGCGCTCGTGGCTACGGTGCATGCCGTACTTTTCGAGCATCGCCTCGATCTCCGGACGCCGCTCGTCGGTGACGTTGGCGATCATCAGGTTCTGGTTGGCGGTGAGGCGGAAGTCGCCCTGGTGGACCTTGGCGATTTCCCGCAGGCCGGTGCGCATCGGGTAGCCGTGGTCATCGACCACGCGGCCGCCCTGCACGAAGAGCGTGAAGTGGTGCACGCCGCGCTCGTCGGTGGTCCAGCCGTAGCGGTCGCCGTTGTCGGTGAACTCGTAGGGGCGCACTTCCCCGAGGTCATAGCCGAGATACTTGTTGAGCTCGGCCTTGAACCAGTCCACGCCGCGGTCCTCGATGGTGTACTTCAGCCGCGCGTGCTTGCGGTCGGTGCGGTCGCCGAAGTCGCGCTGGACCAGCACGACCTTTTCCGCGACGTCCACGACCTGGTCCGGCGTGCAGAAACCGATCACGTCGGCCAGCCGCGGGAAGGTCGCCTCATTGCCGTGGGTCATGCCGAAACCGCCGCCAACGGCCACGTTGTAGCCGACGAGCCCGCCGTTTTCGACGATGGCGATGAAGGACAGGTCGTTGGCGAAGATGTCGACGTCGTTCGACGGCGGCACCGCGATGGTGATCTTGAACTTCCGCGGCAGGTAGGTCTTGCCGTAGATCGGCTCGACCTCTTCCTCGGAGCTGGCGAGCTTTTCGCCATCCAGCCAGATCTCGTGGTAGGCGCGGGTCTGCGGCGTGAGGTGGTCGGAAATCGCCTGCGCCGCCCGCTGGACCTCCTCGTGGACCGAGCTGAGGTGCGGGTTCGGGTTGCACATCACGTTGCGGTTCACGTCGCCGCAGGCCGCGATGGTGTCCATGGCCGCCTCGTTGATCTCGGCGATGGTGCGCTTGAGATTGGTCTTGATGATGCCGTGGAGCTGGAAGGCCTGGCGGGTGGTGAGCTTGATCGTGCCGTTGGCGAACTGGTCGGCCATGCGGTCGGTTTCGAGCCACTGCTTCGGCGTCGCGAGGCCGCCGGGCAGGCGGATGCGCAGCATGAAGGAGTAGGCCTTGTCGAGCTTGTGGCTGCGGCGGTCGGCGCGCAGGTCGCGGTCGTCCTGCAGATAGGTGCCGTGGAACTTGAGAAGCTGGTTGCTCTCCTCGCTCACCGCGCCGGTGGAAAGGTCGGCCAGTTCCTCGACGATGGTGCCGCGGAGGTAGTTCGAGGCGGTTTTGAGGCCTTCGTTGACGGAAAGTTTCTTCTCGCTCATCGGATTGAAGATTGTCGATTGAAGATTGGAGATGGGGTTCAGTAGACGTCGCGTTGGTAGCGCTTGGATTTCTTGAGGTCCTCGATGTAGGCCTCGGCTTCGTCGCGCTTGCGGCCGCCGGCCGAAACGACGGCTTCGATCAGGGCTTCATGGACGTCGTGGGCCATGCGCGAGGCATCGCCGCAGACGTAGAAATGGGCGCCCTGCTCGAGCCAGGCGAAGAGTTCGCTGGCGCGCTCGCGGATGCGGTCCTGGACGTAGACCTTTTCCGGCTGGTCGCGGGAGAAGGCGACGTCGAGCTTGTGCAGGGTGCCGTTCTTGAGATGGTCCTGCCACTCGAGCTGATAGAGGAAGTCGTAGGTGAAACGCTGGTCGCCGAAGAACAGCCAGTTTTTCCCGGTCGCTCCGGTCGCCGCGCGATGCTCGATGAAGGACCGGAATGGCGCGATGCCGGTGCCGGGGCCGACCATGATGATCGGCGTATCGGCCGACTCGGGCAGGCGGAAGTTCTTGTTCGTCTGGGTGAAGACCGGAACGGTATCGCCCTTCTTGATGAGGTCCGCGAGGTAGGTGGAGGCCACCCCTTTCCGCGAACTACCATGAGCATCGTAGCGGACCGAGGCGATGGTGAGGTGGACCTCGTCCGGGTGCTCCAGCGGGCTGGAGGCGATCGAGTAAAGGCGCGGCGGCAGCTTGCGCATGATGCCGGCAAGCGCTTCGACCGACAGGCCGTCGGGCGCGAACTCGGCGATGGCGTCGGCGATCCAGCGGCCCCAGAGGTATTCGCGCAGGTCTTCCTTGCCTTCATCCGAGATCAGCGCCCCGAGCTTTTTCGACGGGGAAACCTCGTGCAGCTTTTTGAGCACCGCCTTCGAGAGCGTGGTGATCTCGAAATCCTCGCGCAGCGCGTCGGCGAGGACCTTCTTTTCGCCGCCTTTCAGCTCGACCGTTTCCGAGCCGTTGAGGCGCGCGGCCTTGAGCAGTCCCTCGACCATGTCCGGCGCGTTGACCGGCAGCACGGCGAGCGCGTCGCCAGGCTCGTAGACGAGGCCGGAGCCTTCAAGCGAGAGTTCGTAGTGCCAGGTTTCCTTGGCCGTGCCCTTGCCATTGAGGAGGACCTTGTCGAGCAGCTCGGCGGGGAACGGGTTTTTCTTTCCGAACTGCGAGCCGATCGCGGTCGGCACCGGAGCCACGGAAACGGTGGCCGCTTGGGCGGGCGCGAGCGTCGAGAGCGCGGCGTCGGCCCACTCGGTGTAGAGATCCTCGTAGTCGACATCGCAATCGCGGCGGTCGGCGATCCGCTTGGCGCCGAGTTCGGCGAGGCGGGCATCGACATCCCTGCCGGTCTTGCAGAACTGTTCGTAGGAGGTGTCGCCGAGCGCGCAGACCGAGTAGGAAACCTTTGACAGGTCGACCGCTTCGCTCATCAGGCTCTTGTAGAAAGAAACCGCGGTTTCCGGCGGTTCGCCATCGCCCCAAGTGCTCACGATCACCAGCAGACGCTCGGATTTTGCCAGGTCGGCGGGGGCGAGGTCGGCCATGTTCTTCACGGTTGGCTTGAAGCCCTTGCCTTTGGCGGCCTTGGCCGTGCGGGCGGCGAGTTCCTCGGAATTCCCGGACTCCGTGCCGTAGAGAATCGTCAGCGGCACCGATGCCGTCGGCGCGGCAGCCACGGCAGGCGCGCCGACGGTGCGGGCGGTCAGCCATCCACCCAGCCACGACTGCTGGTCCGGAGAAAGTTCGATCAACAGCGCGTCAAAGCGACCGCGCTGGTCGGGGGTCAAAGGAGCGTTGGGCGGAAGCATACCTTAGTGTTTTGCTTTGTTTTGTAATCTTTTGTGTGACGGGACTGTGCATTCCCTGCGGAACCGTGCAAGCGAAAAGCCGTGAAGAGGTTTTTGAACCACGGATTTATGGATTTCGGGATTTGGGCTGAGATGCGCCGAATGCGTCTGCACCCGTTTTTCAAAATCCCCAAATCCTTTAATCCGTGGTCCAAAACCATGGATCTCAAACCACGGATTTACGGATTTTGGGAGTGGGTATGAAGAGCGCTGGAAAGCGGCTCCTCGGGTGCTGCATCCCCAAATCCCCTCGATCCATGGTTCACCCCACCCATTTCCAATCGAGCGCCACCTCGATGTCCGGATGAATGCTGTGGAAAACCGGGCAACCCTTGGCGGCGGCTTCGAGCATTGCGCGCTCCGGGTGATCGGCGGCAAGCGGAATTTCCATATCGACCTCCAGCCGGCTGATCCGGCGCGGGGTGTCGGCGGACATGTGTTTGCGCACCTCGACCTTCGCGCCCTCCATCGGCAGCTCCTTGCGCTGGGCGACGATGCCCATGATCGTGAGCATGCACGAGCCGAGGGCGGTGGCGACGAGGTCGGTCGGCGAGAAGGACTCGCCGCGGCCGTTGTTGTCGACGGGCGCGTCGGTTTCGAGGGTGGACTTCGAGGGTCCGTGGACCGCGGCGCAGTGCAGGCCGCCCTGGTATTCGAGTTGAATGCTAACCATCTTGGAGCGGACCTTCCTGCGTTCGGGCGGGCGGCACAACGCGTTTCGCGAGTACGACGCGGAAACCGTAGGTCGAGTCCTTGGCCGTGGGCGGCTGGGGATTCCGCGCGCCGATGTAGAGGTCCTTTTCCAGATAGCTGCGCCAGCCGCCGCCCCGCAGCAGGCCGATCTCCATGGCCAGGGTGGTGGAGCTGTAGGAATCGGACACCCATTCCTGCACGTTGCCGACGAGGTCGAAGATACCGTGGTCCACCGTGGGCGCGAATGAACCCACCGGCGCGGTGTAGACGAAACCGTCGTCGTAGCCGGGGATCATGCGGTTGCTGGGCAGACCGGCACCCATGCCGGCGAGGTTCCCCACCACCCCGGGCGGCGGCCAGTTGGGTCCCCACAGGAAAATGCGGGCCTTCATCTGGTCGCGGCGGGCCGGCGAGGCGCCTGCGGGCTCGTCGACCCCGGCCAGCTGGCTCCATTCGAAGTCGGTCGGCAGTCGATACTCCAGATCCGGCCCGAGCCGGTCCTCACCCCACTCCTTCAGGGTCAGCCAGGCGCAGAAGCCCTGGCACTCGTCGCGCGAGACGAGGATCACCGGGTGGCGGTCCAGCGAATCGCCTTCGGGCAGCTCGTCGGCCCACTCCGGGCGCGGCGGCATCGGCGCGCGGGTCGCCTCGCAGTAGGCCCGGAAGTCGGACCAGCGGGTTTCCCAGACGGAGGCCATCCAGTCTTTCCCGGCCGGCACCAGCTGCATGCCCAGGGAGTTCTCCCAAGGCCGGGTCAGCACGGCGCTCATGTTCGGCTTGAGCGTCAGGGAAACCATTTCCGTTTCCTGCGCCTCCAGCTGGATCACCTGGGTTTCGGGCTTGTGGCCCTCCAGCGTGGCGCGGACTTCCACCTCGCCGGGCTTGACGCGATCGACCACCAACGGGTCCTCGGCCTCGCCCTCGCTGGCGCCGTTGACGTAAATGACGGCGCCGGGGGGGATGGTCCGGACGATCAGGCGGCCGTAGGGAATCGGCCGCACCAGCAGGCGAAAGGGCTTCCAGTCCTTGCCGCGGTTGTTTTCCGAAAGAATCGAATCGTCGAAATATCCGACCGGCCGTGGGACCGCCTCGTGCTCGGTGGTCAGGTAGCCGGCCTTGATTCCGGTGGCGACATACCACTGGCAGAAGGCGCGGGCCGCCTGCGGCGAAACGGCCACCGTTTCCGGCAATTCCCCCACCCCCGACAAGACCTCGCCCTGGTCGCGAAACTCGTCGTTGGCCCTTGCGAAGCGTCGCCACGCGGCCGGCTCCACCGGCAGCAGGCTTTCGTGGCCCTCACCCAGCGGGCGGAACTCCTCGTCGAGGTGATCCTTCCACGGCATGTCCTTCACCGGCGGCGAGAAGATGCTGAGCAAGGCCGTGATGGTGAGCGGCTCGTTTTCCGCCGAGCGCGGCACCTGGGCCTCCAGCGGATAGGCACGGTAGCCGTCCTTGAGCATGCGCAGCGAGAGCTGCTTGCCGACGCGGGTCTCGATCAGCTCGGTCGGGGTGCGACCGAGGAAAACCGCCTTGCCGGAGTCATCGATCTCGAACACGTCCGCGCCCTCCGGCGTGCTGCTGACCTTCACGAAGGCCGGTTTTGCCGGCTCCGGCGGCGGCGGGGGCGACACAAAACCGAGGCGCTCGCCGATGTCCGTACGGTGCCAGATTTCCCAGCCGCCCCACATCAGACCGGCGCCTGCCAGCAGGAAAAAAAGGAACGCGCCGACCGGGCGCCGCCTCCTTCGCCGCTTGCCCGCCCGCAGGTCGGACAGCGCCTTGGCCAGATCTCCGGCCGAAGTGATCGTACGGCGCGAAATGTGGGGGTCGCAGATGCCGCAGATGATGCGGTTCAGCTCCAGCCACTCCTTGCGCTCCGGACCGTGCGGCAGCTCATCGGGCAGCTCGGGAAACTCGAGCCGGTCCTTTCCCGTCGCCATCTCGTAGAGCACCTTGCCCAGCGAATAAACGTCCGCCTGGGCCGATCCCGGCCCCTCCGGCGGCACAAAGCCCTCGGTGCCCACAAAGGTCCGCTGGCCGCGGGCGGCGACCAGTCCGATGTCCGCCAGCTTGGCGCGATTGTTGACGAAAATGACATTCGCCGGCTTCACGTCGCGGTGGGCCAGCCCGCTCTCGTGAAGGTGCTGCAGCGCCTCGGCAAGACGCTGGCCGACATCAATGCAGAACGCCGTTTCCAAGCGCTTGCGGCCGGCGTTCTTGATGTCGCTGCGCAGCGTGCGGGCCTCGTATTCGATCGGATTGATGTCGGACCCGGCCACGATGTCGTCGCCCAGCTCCATGACGTAGTAGTAAAACGGCGGCTCGCCCGGCCCGCGCCCGACGTGCAGGACATTCACCAGCCCCGGGTGGTCGCGGGAGACGGGCTCGTATTTCAGGATGCCCTCGAACTCGCGCTCGAAGCCCCGATCGTCCTCGAAGTCCTCCCGCCACAGGACCTTGACGGCCCGCAACGCTCCGGTGACCCCGCGCGCCAGCCACACCTCACCGTAAGCACCCCCGCCGATCCGGCGGAGCACTTCGTGGTCGGGGATGACCGGATCAGGCCGGAGTCTCGTCGTCGGCATTCTCCTCCAAGCGGGCTAGCTCCTTTTTCAATACCGCCCCGACCCGGTGCTTGGCGAGGTAGACTTGGGCCATGCTCACGCCCAGGTGATCCTGGACCTTTTTGGCGTCCCACTGCCTGACCACGTAGTAGTCGAAGATCTGGTACTGTTTTGGAGAAACCTTCGCTTTCACTCGGGCGAGAGCGGCATCGGCGACGTTTTTTTTCCATTCCACATCCCACAGGCGCTCCAGCAAGTCGCCCTTCGGGTCCTCGAAACGGTCGATCACGGCCGTCTTCCGATCGTCATCCCAGTCGCCGCCGGCCATCGCCGTGTCCTTCTTGCGCTTGCGGAACTGGTCGTTGATCCGCCAGCGCGTCATGTTCATCAGCCAGGTTTTGAACGAGCCCTGCTCGGGGTCGTAGAGCTTCTTCTTGCTCTGCTTGGCGATGGATAAAATCGTTTCCTGTACGCAGTCGTGGGCCTCCTCCGGCCGCAGTCCGGCCTTGATTCCCACCGCGTAAATGAGACGCCAGTAGGTCTGGTAAAACTCGTCCCAGGTGCGCTGGTCCTCCCAGTTGTCGAGCCGGGCAATGAGGCTCTTGCGGGTCCGCTCATAAGCTTCCTGCAACACCTTCGCGCGTTCCTTGTCCTCCTGCTCGTCGTCCGCCATGCGCGCGACACTACCACGCCGAACCCCGGCTGTCTTTCACCGGCTCGTCATTCGCCGCGTTTCGAAAAAGTTTTTTTCGGCTTTCCTGACCATCCTGTGAAACGAAGCGCGAATCTTGAGCTTTCACGACTCTACGGGATCGCGTAATCCTTTGGTGTTCACCCCCCACCGTGCGCATCACCCATGCCACAATCACCCCCCGAATCTTCCCCCACTCGTCAGGTCGAGCGGATTCGTGAAATCCTCGTCGGCCGCCAGCTCAACCAGGTTGAGCAGCGCTTGGCGCGCCTTGAAGGCACGCTGCGGCCGATGCCCCTCGGCAGTGGCGCGCCCGCTCCCGGCGGCCTGGATTTCAACGACTCGCTGACCACGCTGCGCGACGAGATCGATGCTGAAAAGCTCCGCCAGATGGAGGAGACGCGTCGCCTCGCGCACCAGATCCAAACCATCTCCCGGCAGCGGCGCGAGGTGGCCGACGAAGCCCGCCAGGCCGTGGTCGCCGAGCTCAAGCCCGGCTTCGACCGCTGGCAGGAGGGCTTCATGAGCTACCTGGCGATCCGCGAAAACAAGCTCCGCTACGACGTCGAGCAGGCTATCGGTGAGCTGCGCGAGCGGGTGCCGGAACAACGGTTCCCGTTCGAAGAAAAGGTTCGCGGTGCCCTGGCGAAATTCGCCGGCGCGGCGCACGAGCTGTGCGAGGCCCTCAACCCCGACGAGGACGCATGACCACGGCCGACCTTTCGCCCCTGCCCCTCGGAACCTTCGCCGCGCCCGCCGCAGCGAGGCCACCCCTGCCCGCGATGCCGGATGCGCACGGCGGCAGCACCTTCGCCCCTCCGGCAGCGGCGATTCCGATGTCGGATCTCGACTCACCACGCGCCGCCGCCCCGCCCGCTGCGCCGCTTCCCGCAAACCCGCCGGCCCCCGGCCCCGCAGCAGACCCGCCGGCTCCGGACGAGGATTTCACCGATGCCGACCTGCTCGATGCGCTCGCGCCTCTGGTCCGCACCGTCGCCCCGCAGGTGCCCGCGGCGGAATTCGCTGGCGATTTCGAAGCCCTCCTCCGCACCTCCCTTCGGCGCACGCTGGCCGAGCACACCCGCGGCCCCTTCGAGGAGCCGGATCTCCTCCAGCGGCTGCGCTGGCGGTTCGATGCACTGGTTTCCAGCCGCAGCTACGAGGAGGTGGTCGAACATCGCAGCCATCGCTTCCACGTGGAAGAAGTCTACCTGCTCGATGACCTGAATTTCAGCCTCATCTCCTACGCCAGTGCCAACCTCTCGCGTCACCTCCAGCCCCGCCGGGTGATGTCCACCGTGGACAGCCTGTCGAGCCAGCTGCGCACGCTCGATCCCGCCGGCCCGAAGGAATTTCAGTTCGAGGACAACTACCGCTGTGTCCTGCTGCCGGCCGATGACGCCTGGCTGGTGGCCTTTTTCCGCGGCCGGCCGGACTCGGATGCGATCGTCGATCTCGACTGCATCCTGCGCCGGATCCAGTCGCGTTTCGGGGCCCAACTCGCCCGCACCGAGCCGCTGTTGGAGGAATTGCAACCCCTGCTCGAAGAGTGCCTTCTGATCCACTCCCCCCTGGCCCCTGTCGCAAGATAGGCCCAGAGCGCCCTTGACCGCCCCATCCCACGCCAGTACGCACGCCGCCTATGGGTTTTGACACTCTCGGACTTTCCGATGCCGTTCTCCAAGCCGTCCGTGAGTCCGGCTACGAAAAACCGACGCCGATCCAGGCGAAGGCGATCCCGCTGATCCTCGAAGGAAGGGACGTCATCGGCGCCTCCCAGACCGGTACCGGCAAGACCGCCGCCTTCGCGCTCCCCGCGCTTTCGAAGATCCAGCCGCTCGGCAAGCCGCAGATCCTGGTCCTCGAGCCGACCCGCGAGCTGGCCCACCAGGTCGCCGAGCAATTCGAGAAATACGGCGCGCAAACCGGCTGCAAGGTCGCCCTGCTCTACGGCGGCGTCGGCTACGGCGAGCAAAACAAGCAGCTCGAAGGGGCCGACATCGTCGTCGCCACCCCCGGCCGCCTCGTCGACCATTTCTACCGCGCCACCATGCGCTTCGGGGAGCTGAAGATCCTCATCCTCGACGAGGTCGACCGCATGCTCGACATGGGTTTCCTGCCGCAGGTGCGGAAAATCGTGAACCTTTGTCCGTGGGACGGCCGCCAGACGCTGTTCTTTTCCGCCACCATGCCGCCGGCCATCCAGACCTTCGCCCAGTGGTGCCTGGTTGATCCGGTGGAGGTGGAAATCGCCCGCCGCGCCGTGGCCTCCACCGTCAAGCACGCCTTTTACCCGGTTTCGATGGACCAGCGCGACGAGCTGCTCATCGCCCTGCTCGACCAGACCGACTATCACTCGGTGATGATTTTCACCCGCACCCGCAAGGAGGCCGACCAGGTCTGCCGGATGCTGGCGCAAAAGGGCCACCCGAAGGTCATCGCCATGCACTCGGACATCAACCAGACCGACCGCATGAAGGCGCTCGCCGGTTTCAAGTCCGGCGAATACGAGGTGCTCGTCGCCACCGACGTCGCCGCCCGCGGCATCGACATTTCCGGCGTGTCCCACGTCATCAACTATCGCGTTCCCGAGAACGCCGAAGACTACGTCCACCGCATCGGCCGCACCGGCCGCGCCGAGGCCGAGGGCGATGCCTTCACCCTGCTCACCGCCGACGAGCTCGACTTCGCCAAGTCCGTCGAGGTCTTCATCGACAAGTCCATCCCACGCCGCAAGCTCGACAACTTCGACTACATCTACACCGCGCTCCTCGACGAGGACCGCAAGCCGCTGCGCAAGAAAAAGCGCCCCGGCAAGAAGCGCAGGCGTTGACGCGATGTTCCACAGGTCGCCCACCCGAGCCACACCTCTCGGATGCACCGTCATCCTGCTCGGGCTCCTGATTCCCTTCGCCGCTACCTGCGTGCTCGCCTACGGGCTGTGGAAATGGTTGGGAATCGAGGCCTCGAAACGTCCGGACGGATTGCTGGGCATGCTGGTCGGAGGGCTCGGCATCAGCCTCCTCCTGACCGCCGGCAGCATCTGGGGTGGAGTGAAAATTCTTCGCAACACCGATTGGAAAAGCTTCGATCCCGATGATCCCAGCTCGCTGATGTAAGGCATGCGCGTTCTTTCCATCGACCCGGCCATTCGAAATACGGGATACGCCGTACTAGAGGGGGATCACCGGAACGCGCGCGTGCTCGCCTACGAGGTGGTCTCCATTCCCTCGAAGATCCCGCAGTCGGCCGCCCTCGCCGCGGTGCGCACGCACCTCTCGAACGTCATCAAGACGCACGAGCCGGACGAGGTCGCCGTCGAGGGCATCATCTACGTCCAGAGCCACCGCACCGCGATCACCATGGGTGCCGCGCGCGCCGCGACCCTGATCGCCGCGGCCGAGGCCGGACTGCCCATTTACGAATACGCGCCGAGCAAGGTGAAGCAGGCCGTCGTCGGCAACGGCCGCGCCGACAAGGCGCAGGTCGCCTTCATGATCCGCGCCCTCCTCGGCCTTTCGGAAACCCCGCCCCACGATGCCGCCGACGCCCTCGCCATCGGCCTGGCCCACCTCCAGGCCAATGACCCGCTCAAGGCGAAACTCCTCGACCGCAAACCGATCTAGCCGGCCCGCCGCCGGCTGCACGTTGTTTCCCCTTCAGGGGGCCGCACCATGAGAGTCTCCCGCCTCCCCGACCCCGTCCCCTACGCCGACGGCCTCGCCCTCCAGGAAAAGACCGCCGCCGCCATCCTCGACGGCTCCGGCCCCGAGACGCTGTTCCTTCTCGAGCACCAACCGGTGTACACCATCGGCCGTCGCCGCGACCAATCCTCGCTTCAGAACCGCGCCGCCCTGCCGGCCCCCGTTTTCGAAATCAACCGCGGTGGCCAGGCCACCTATCACGGCCCCGGCCAACTCGTCGGCTATCCGATCCTCGACCTTCGCGAGCGAGGAAAGGACCTCCATCACCACCTGCGCCTGCTCGAGGAGTCCCTCCTCCTCACCTGTCGCGACTTCGGCATCCCGGCCGGCCGCCGCGACGGCATGACCGGCGTCTGGATCGAAAACCGCAAGCTCGCTTCGATCGGCGTCGGCGTCACCAAGTGGATCTCGATGCACGGCTTCGCCATCAACATCACCCGCGACTGCCTGCTTCCCTTCTTTGCGATCACCCCCTGCGGCATCGACGGCGTTGTGATGACCTGCGTCGAAAACGAAGCCGGCCGCCCGGTGGGCGTGGCCGAATTCTCGGAAGCCTACCTTGCGCGTTTTCGGGAGTGTTTTCTCGGCGGGTGACGCGGGCCGGATTTTCTCTGAGACACAGAGAAAAGGCAGGAGGTCACAGGGTTGAATGGGGGGCCTGCCCCCAACCTCCGGCATCCCGTTCACCTGCGGTTGGCCCTTTGAAAACCGCTTGCCATATCGGGTATGGCACCATACCGTGTATGGCATGAAAATGACGATGCACATTGACGAGGCCTTGTTGGCGCGCGTCATGGAAACCTACGACTTGGAAACCAAAACGGACGCCGTCCATTTCGCCCTGAACGAGCTGGACCGGAAGGCCCGCTTGCGCGCCATGTTGAAGGAGGGCTTGGGCCTGACGCCGGAGGAGTTGAAGGAAGGTGTCGACCCGAACTACGATCCGATGCGCATGCGCGTCGCCGAAGACATCACGCCTTATGGAAGCGAACGTCCTCATTGACTCGAACGTCTACATCGACGCCCTGCGGGAAGGCCGCGACCCCTTCAAACGGATCTCGGAACGCTTCGATCTGGTCGATCTCGTCTGCTGCGGCGTGGTGAAGGCGGAGGTGCTCAGAGGCGTCGTGCAGCCGAAGCTGCGCGATGGCCTGCTGCGCTACATTGACGTCATGCAGATGGTCCCGACCACGGCCAGCCTCTGGGACGAAGCCTGGCACCTGGCCTGGCAGCTCGACCGAAGAGGCCGCGTCCTGCCGCTCCAGGACATCGTCATCGCTTGCTGCGCGCGTCGCGCCGGGGCCGCGGTGATGACGAACGACAAGCATTTCCGGGAAATCCCTGACTTGCAGGTGATCGAGCCGTGAGACCGGCCGTCGGCTTCACCCGATATTCGTGAACACCACCTGCACGTCGTCGTCGTCCTCGATCTTTTCCAGCAGCGACTCGACTTCCTCCATCTGCTCGTCGGTCAGCTCGACGGGCTGGGTGGGGATCCGCTCCAGGCCCGCTTTCTTCGGGGAAATGCCGAGCTTTTCCACGCCGGCCGTGAGGTTGGCGAACTCGGCGTAGTCAGCGATCGCCCGCGCGATCCCGTCCTCGACTTCCAGCTCCTCGAGGCCGTGATCGATCAGCTCCAGCTCCACCTCTTCGAGCTCCAGGCCGGCCGCATCGAACTCGACCACCGCCTTGCGCGTGAACATGAAGTCCAGCTGCCCGCTGTTGACCATCTGGCCGCCGTTCTTGTTGAAGATCGTCTTCAGGTTGCCGACCGTCCGGTTGGAGTTGTCGGTGGCGCATTCGATGTAGAACAGCGAACCGTGCGGGCCTTTGCCCTCGTAGTTCACCTCCACGATGTTCGCCGCGTCCGCGCCCGAAGCGCGCTTGATGGCCGCATCGATCTTGTCCTTCGGCAGGTTCTCCGACTTCGCGGTGGCGATCGCCAACCGCAGCGCCGGGTTCAGATCCGGGTCCGGCCCGCCATTTTTGGCGGCCAGTGTGATCGACTTCGACAGCTTCGGAAACACCTTCGACATCTTGTCCCAGCGCGCTTCCTTCGCCCGACGGCGGCATTCGAATGCTCTTCCCATAACTCGTTCGTGTTCGCCGCCGAATTCACCTCATCCGCCGCACTTCCGCAACCGCGGAAAATCGGGTCGGAGCGCTGGCTTCAGCGGGCGCGTGGCATTCCCCCGGCACCGACCGGCAAGCAACCCATGCCTGGCTTTTGTGGGAACGACCCGCGCGCCGGTTGAAGCCAGCGCGCCGAGGAACCATCCGTCCAGATGCATCACTCCGGGCTTCCCCTCGGCGAAGCGACGGTGCATCTCTCAGCACGATGAGCGAAAGTTTCGACCGCCCCGAAATCCCCGCCGCCGGCATCATGGCCGGACTCGACGCCGAAGACCGCCAACTTCTCGGCGACTACGGCGAATTCCTCCCCGTCCACCCCGATCAGCTCCTGATCACCGAAGGCAAGGGGCAGGACTCGCTTTATTTCGTCATTTCCGGCGTGCTCCACGTCCACACCGACACCAAGGAAAAGCGCACGCTGGTCGCCCGGATCGGCGCCGGCGAGACCATCGGCGAGGTCAACCTTTTCGACCCGGACACGGCCAGCGCCTCCGTCACCGCGCGCGAGTTCGCCCAGGTCTGGAAGGCCAACAAGGCCGATCTCGAAGCGTTCATGAGCTCCTACCCCACCGCCGCCGCGAAGCTGCTGTCCGGCATTCTCGCCGGGATGAGCGCCCGTCTCCGGCGGATGAATGAAAAGCTCGCCACCCGGGAGGCCGAGGCCGCTTTCCAAAGCTTCTGGTCGTGATTCCCCCGCCCCAATGCCTGGGCGAGGCCGCGGCGATGTTCTTCGCACTCATTGTCGGGCACGCCATCGCCGACTTCGCGCTGCAGGGCGAGTTCCTCTCGATCGCCAAGAACCGACATGCCAGCCTGGACCGCTTTTTCGGGAAATCCCCGGCTCCGAAGGGCGTGTGGGTGCATGCCCTGACGGCCCACGCCCTCATCCACGTGGCACCGGTCTGGCTGATCACGGGCTCGGTGGCGCTGGGCGTGGTCGAGCTGGTGCTCCACTGGCTGATCGACTTCGCCAAGTGCGAGGGCTGGACCAGCTTCACCGTCGATCAGCTGCTGCACCTCGTCTGCAAGGCGCTCTACGTCGGCCTGCTGCTGGGCGGGATGTCGTTGCCCTGAAGGATCACTTCGAGCGCATCGTGCGCATCCCGTCGGCCTCGACGGGCAGCTTCGCGAGCGCAGCCTGAATGTGGGCCGGATCGCCTTCGGCGAAAAGGCGGACTCCTTCCTGCCGACCCTTCACCCGGATGAGGCCGAGGTCGATCCACGGGACGTCCGATGCCGCCTCAGCCACCGGCTCGGAGACTACCAGGCCGCAGTCGAAGGTTTTGCACAGCCCTTCCAGCCGCGAGGCGAGGTTCACGGCATCGCCGAGCACGCCGAACTCCGTCCGCTGCTCGGAACCGATCTCGCCCGCCGTCACTTCGCCGACATGCAGGCCGATCCCGATCGTCATCGGCTCGAGACCCTCGTCCCGCCAGCGCGTGTTGAGTTTTTCCAGCTCCCCCTGCATGTCGCGCGCCATCGCGACCACGGCGCGGGCGAAGTCGGCGGGGTCCCCGTCCTCGAGCGCGCCGCAGTGGGCCATGACCGCATCCCCGATGAACTTGTCGAGCGTGCCGCCGTGGCGGAAAACGATGGTCACCATGGCGGTCAGATACTCGTTGAGCTGGCGCACCAACAAGGCCGGTTCGGTGCCCTCGCAGCGGGTGGTGAAACCGCGGACATCGGAGAACAGGACCGCCACCGTGCGTTGGCGGCCGGCCGCGATCAACCGCCAGCGCTCCGGGTCCGCGACCAGCTGGTCGGCCACGTCGCGCGAGACGAAACGCCGGAACTGCCCCATGAGCCGCCGTTTATCCAGCTGCTCGCGGGCAAAGCGCCAGCCCAGCCCGGTGGCCCCCGCCGCCGCCGAGGCGGCCAGCCCGCCGGTCACGGCGACCGCCACCGATTCCCTGGCAAAGACGAGCCACGCCACGCCCGACAAGGCCAGGGCCGCCGCCCCGAGGAGCGCCACCGCCGCCATCGGCCTGCGAACGAAGCCCGCGATCGCCGCGCCGAGGGCTCCCATGCCCAGCAGCACGGCCGTCGGCGAACCGACGGGAGTGATCCAGGCTGAGGCCAGCCCGCAGGCCACCGCCTGCAGGTGGAGTTGCGGGCCGGAAAGCGGCCCGACCGGGCTGGGCTTGATGTCCTGAAAGCGCGGCGCGACCGGTCCGATCATCACCACTTTTCCGGCCAAACTCCGACCTTCATCGTAGTTCGCCCGCCACAGGCGATCGACGAAGATCTCGTAAAGGCTGCGCGGAGCGTAAACCTCCATCGCCCCGCTGTGTTCCCGCACCGCGAAACGCAGGCCGTGCTCGCCGGCGGGAACCTCGCCTCCCATCGCGTCGATGATTTCCGCCGCCAGCGAGCGGAACTCCGGCTCGCCCGGCTGCGGATGGCCGTCCTCCGTGCCGAGCGTGGTCGTGTAGCGGGCCACCCGGCACAGGTTGTCGTCGGGATCGATCGGGAAATTCGCGTAGCCGACCCGCACGTCGTAGCTCTCGCCGAGGAAGAGGTCGTAGGGCTCGGTCAAGGTCACCCCACTCCCTTGTCCGACCATCGAGAAGGCCGAAGTCAGGATCACCCGGTCCTTGTGACGCTCGATCGCCGCCGCCAGGGCGTCGTCGGCCACCGGGTCGGAGCCCTCGCCGAACACGAAATCGAGCACGATGGCCTTCACTCCGGCGTCCGCCAGGCGATCGATCACCGCCGCCCACACGCGGCGGTCCCAGGGGAAGCGCTCGCGCATCATGCCCAGCACCGGCTGCGCCGTAATTTCTTCCTCGCTCAAGCCATCGAGCGACAGCGTGGCCTCATCCAGCCCGAGAAGCACAAGGTCCTGCCGCTCCGGCGGCCCCCCCGAAAAACGCATGAAGGCATCCCAGAGTGCGCGGTCGGACCGGCGGATCCACCGCTCGCCCGGCCCGGCCAGGGTGAGCAGCGCGACGAGGCCCACCGCGGCCAGCGCCGTCAGGGCACCGGAAAAAGCATGTCCTCGCCGTGGGAGAGTCCTTGTCATCCGTCGCCCACAAGTCCTACGCTAAGACCGGTTAGAAACAATCCCGCGCTCATGAAAACGACCGGCCTGGCCCTGCTCGCCCTCGCTGTCGTCGCCCACGGCGACGTCCTCTCGGATTTCTTCCCCTTCCTCGGCTCGCCGGATCCGGCCTACGAGGATCCCGCGAGGAAAAGCGCGGTCCGCGAAAGCGACTCCGGGCTGGCCCCGTTTTCACCCGCCGATTCCGACTTCGGCGTCCAGCAGGTGCTGGGCGATGCCACCATCGCGCCGACCTTCCACCTGCTCGGCAGCATCAGCGCCAACGTGACCGACAATGCTCCGGGCGCGACCCGGGCCCTCGATGACTCCTCCTGGTACGCCAACCTCCTGCTCGGCGCGATCTGGGAACCACGGCTGCCGGCGGGCTGGACGGGCGACGTGGGAGTCACGCAGGAGTTTTATGAATTCGAGCGCGACCAGGCGATCGACTTCCAGAACCTCACCGTCCGCGCCGGGGTGGTGAAGAACCTCGTCGATCTCGGCGACACCATCTTCTACGCCCGCTACGAGTATCAGCGACTGGTCACCGGGAGCTGGTCGGAGGGCGACTACTCGGCCCAGCGGATCCGCACCGGCCTGCGGAAGGTCCTTTTCCTCGGCTCCCACCACCAGCTGCTCGGCGGGGTGAGCGCGGCCCTCGATCTGGACGCCAATCCCGAGCTGCTGGAGCGCAACGAGTTCGCGCTCGACCTCGCCTACACCTGGTGGCTCACCCGCGATCTCGGGGCCACCCTTTCCTGGCGCGGCTCCTACTGGGACTTCGACAACGGAGGTCGCGAGGACTGGAACCACACCGTGGGCCTCCGCTTCGACTGGCAGACGTGCCCCGCCTCCACCCTTTTTGCCCACGTTTACTACTCCAACCACGACTCCAACACGCCGCTCGGCGTGAACGATTCGGAATCCTGGCATTCCGGCATCGGCCTCGGAGTCCAACTCGCATTCTGACCGCCATGAAACCACTCCTTGTCCTCGTCTCGCTGGCCGTGGCCGCCACCGCCGCGCCGCTTTCCTCGGCCAAGATCACCCAGGCCATCAACGACGTCCGCGTGCTGGGCGGCAGCGATGCCCGCGCCGCCTCGGTCGGTGAAACAGTGGGCGGATCCTCCTCCGTCCAGACCGGCCGCAAGTCGCGGGCCGAACTGATGTTTACCGACCAGACCCTCACCCGTCTCGGGCAGAACTCCGTCTTCAGCTTCCGCAACGGCAGCCGCGACGTGGAACTCAAGCAGGGTTCGATCCTGCTCCAGGTCCCGAAAAACGCCGGGGGTGCGACCATCCGCACGGCCACCGTCACGGCCGCCATCACCGGCACCACCTCGATGTTCGAGTACAGTCCGGGCCAGTCGGTGAAACTGCTGACGCTGGAGGGCACGCAGAAGCTCTACATCAATGGCTCGAAGACGCCCGTGCTGGTGCCAGCGGGGCAAATGATCGTGATGCGGCCGGATGGCCGCGTGGTGCCGCAGCCGGTAACCATCGACATCGCCCGGCTGCTCGCCACCTCGCCCTTGGCCGGCAAGGGGACTTTCGGCCCGCTGCCGGCCGCCAGCACCGAGGCGATCCAGAACACCGTGGCCCAGCAAAAAGCCGCCAAGCGCTCCGGGGCGCTGAAGCCGACGCTCTCGGTCGTCCGCGGACCCCGGACACGGCTGCTGGACGACATCCGCACCTTCCTACCGACCCACGATCCCTACATCGACTACGAGCGTCCCGACGTGCCCGGCCAATGAGGCTTCGCGAGCTTTCCGCTTTCCCCGGCCCGCAATCCGCGGTTTGCTCCGCGTGCACGCCTCATGGAACTGGACCTGATCGACGTCAATTTCGACCTCAAGCACATCAAGCCTCGCGAAATCGAGGAGGCGCTTGAAGACCCCTTCGCCCTGCGTTTCCTGCCCGACGACGATCGCCACGACGGCGAGTCCCGCTACTACGCGCTGGGCAAGACCGTCGGCGAGCGGCCGTTGTTCCTGTGTTTCTGGACCAACGGCAAGACCGCCCGGATCATCTGCGCCCGCGAAATGGCCGAGGGCGAGCTGCGCTTTTACGAGCGCAAGTATGCGGAATTCAAATAAGCCCATCCACGATGAACACGATTTCCAACTGGAACCAGATCCCGGACTTCGAGGACGAGGAAGAAGAGGCCACCTTCTGGCTTGAAAACGAGCTCGACGGCCGCCTGATGGCCGGCTCGATCCACCAGCCCGATTCGCGCGAGTCCACGACCATCACGCTGCGCTTCGATCCCCGCATGCTCTCCCGCATCAAGCGCATCGCCCGCTCCCGTTTCCTCAACTATCAATCCATGATGAAACAGTGGCTGGCGGAGCGGCTGGAAGAGGAGATCCGCAAGCAGTGATCCGCCACCGAAGCTTCTGGTACGGGGCCTTCGTGGCCTGGATCGGGACGCTGTGGTGGTTGTCCTCGGGCATCCGTCACCTGCCGCAGCCGGACGGCTGGGTCGGCGTCGATAAGCTCTATCACTTCGGCTACTTCTTCGGTGGTGCCGGCCTGCTGGCTGCCGCCGTTTCCCTCACCTTACCCGGCGGGTTCTGGAAGCGCTTTGCGGTGGTGGTGGCGGTGGTTTCCCTCGTCGGAATCTCCGATGAGGTCCACCAAAGCTTCGTCCCCGGCCGCAGCGGCAACGATCCCTTCGATTTCAGCGCCGATTTCCTGGGGGCCTGCGCGGGCTTTGTGGTTTTTGAAAGCCTGCGTCGCCGGGTTTTCCCCGATCCCGAGAAGGTCCGGGCCTGATCAGAGCCCCCGGCGACCCTCCAGCGCACGCGCCAGCGTGAGGGCATCGGCATGCTCCAGCCCCCCGCCGGCCGGCAGCCCCTGTGCCAGGCGGGTGACGCGGCATTTCGTCCGCAAGAGGTCGGCCAGATAGTTGGCGGTCGCCTCGCCCTCGACGTCCGAACCGAGCGCGAGGATGACCTCCTCGGTCCCCTCGCTGCCGATCCGCTCGAGCAGCGGCCCGATGCGGAGGTCCTCGGGCGTCACGTTGTCCAGCGGGGAAAGCCGGCCGCCGAGGCAATGGTAGCGGCCACGGAAGGCGCCCGAGCGCTCCATCGAAATCACGTCGGTCGCCTGCTCGACCACGCACAGCACCGGCTCGCGGCGTGGATGCTGGCACACGGCGCAGCCCTCCGGGGTGGAGAAAAACCCGCACCGCGGGCAGGGCACCACTTTCTCATGAGCCCCCAGCAAGGCCTCGGAAAATGCGACCGGGTGGGCGCGCGGGTGCTGCACCAGCCAGATCGCGATCCGCTCGGCACTGCGCGGGCCCACGCCGGGAAGTTGCTTGAGTTCATTGACCAGGGCGACCACCGCCTGGGGGTATTCGATACGAGCCATGTCCTCAGGAAATCATTTCGGTTCACGGTGCCGCGCGGCGTAGACCAGCGAGCCGCCCAGCGCCCACAGCACGCCCACGGCGGGCGCGCTGAGCATCGGCACCCGGCCGCACAAGGCCATCACCGGGATCCAGGCGAGGCTGACGACGGCCATCGAAACGGCCAGCACCCAGCGCCGCCAACCGCCGCGGACATGCAGCAGCACCCACGTGCTCAGGACGATGACGACCGCCGCCCACAACCAACCGATCCAAGCTTCCAGCGGGGCCACGCCGCCTTCCAGGCCGACCGACTTCATGCGCTCCAACAACGCCCGGTCCCAGGCGGACGTCAGGCCGATCAGCTCCAGCACGCCGGCCACCGCCATGGCCATCAGGGAAATGGCCGCAGCGGCCACTCCGGGATGAGGATCGGGCTTTTTCGGCGCAGCGTTCGGCATCGGGCAGGCGGAAAACTAGCCAGCGTCTCCGCCAGCGGCAAGCGGCAGTCCTACTCGGATTTGTCCAGCGTCGCCAGCCACGCCACCAGGTCGCGGATTTCAGCGCGGTTGAGGATCGAACCCATCGGCGGCATCACCGATAGCGGATCGCTGAGCTCCACGACTTCGTCGTGGCTGAAAGTCCGGCGCTCACCGGCCACATCGATCTCCACCGAGGCGTCGTCGTTTTTCATCAGCAGGCCGCCGACGATCTTGCCATCGCGCAGGGTCGCGGTGACCATGCCGAAGCCCGCCGCCACCTTTGCGCCCGGCAGGATCATCGACTCGAGGAAGTAATGGCGGTCGCCGCGGCCGGCGACGCCCTCGAGGTCCGGTCCGGCCTCGCCCACCCCGTGATCTCCCCCGACCCGGTGGCATTTCGCGCACTGCGCGCGGCCATCGGAAAAAAACAGTTCCCTTCCGGAATCCGGGTCACCTCCCACCTCGCACACCAGCCAGCCGGCCAGCGGATCGCCGGCCGTCTTTTCCCGATAGGACTCCAGCGCGCGGGCGACTTGCGGGCTGCCGGATGCCTCCGCCGCCTGCAGCAATTCCAGCCCGGCGGCGTCCTTGCCGTGGGCTTCTCCCAGGCGCTCCAGCCCATCGACCATCAAGCCCGCCATGGCCTCGCCGCCGATTTTTTCCGCGGTCTCCCACGCCACCTTGCGCCGTGCCGGATCGTCGGACATCGAACTCTGCCGGATTCCCTCCTCCGCCGCCTCGGGGGCCAGCTCCGCCAGGCGCCCGAGCGCGGCGAGCGCCAGCGCATCGTCATCGCCCGCCGCGATCTCCGACAGCCGCTGGTCACGCTGCGGGAGCTTGCGGGCGATCCAGCGATCCAGCGCGGCGACCCGCGCGCCCGGCGGCAGGCCGGTATTCTCCACCAGCGCCATCCAGCCCGCCGCCGGCACCGCCGAGTCGTCGAGGCCGAGCGTGCCGATCAAGCGGATGGCCGCTTCCAGCACCTCCGGAGGGGCCTTGACCAGCTCCGGAACCTTGCCCGTGAGCACCGACGCCACCTTGGCCCGGCCGTCCATCACGGGCGGCTGGTGGTTGCCGCTGGCTCCGTCCACCGGCGATGGCTCGTCCCATTGCGCCAGCACGTGCAGGGCTTCCTTTCGCACAGCAAGGGAAAGGTCGTCGTTCAACGGCAGCGACGAGACCCATTCGAGTTCCTCGTTTCCCCCGAGGTGGAGGGCATTGTGGATCAGCCGCCGCCAGGTCATTTCATCGTGCTCCGCGGAAATCCCCTGCTTCGAGCGGCGGAACAAGGCCGGCCGGGCCGCCTCGATGCCGCCATCGTGGATCATCCGGATCACTTCCTCGAACACCCGCGGATCGGCATCGTTCAGAAAGCCGGCGACGCCCTTGTCCTTGAGACGGCCCAGCGCATCGACGGCCGCCAACCGCACGGCCGGGCTCTTTTCGCGACTCAGGGACACGAGCTGCGGGACGCTCGACATTGCCTGCAAGGCCATCGACCCGGCGTGGAGCAGGTAGGGGTCCGTGGCGCCCTTTTCCGCGAGCATCTGCCACACGAACGACAGGCTGCCGATCGCCCGCGCGCGTCCGGCCGCGAGCGTGCCATACATCTGCACGCGCGGATTTTCATCGAGGATCAGCGATGCAAAGTTGGCCCGGTCGGCCACGCCCCCGATCTCGCCCAGCACCTTGGCCGCCTGCGCGCGGATCTCCGGGTCCGGATCTTCGACCAGCTTCACCAGCACCGGCTGCAGGTCGCGCAGTCGCGAGCTGCCCGGGACGTCCATGAACTCATCCGTTTCGACCGTCGGCTTCACCGCGGCACCCCGCCGCAGGTAGACGCCGATGCCCCAGATCGCGTGCAGCCGGGCCAGGCCCTCACCCCGGAGGGCGGTTTGGGAGAGGATGTCCGGCCCATCCGGGCGCCGCGTCAGCTCCAGCTCGGCGCGGATCCGCAGGCGCATGTCCGGGTGGTTCAGCCAGGCGGCGAGCTGCTTGGACTCCACGTCCTCCAGTCCTTCACGCATCGCCTTGACCACCTCATCCGCCGCATCGCCCCGGAAACGATCGGCCGCCGAGACCTCGACCAGCCTGCCCGCGTCGTGCGAGACCCATCCGCCTTCAAAATCCGCCACCATCAGCCGCCCGTCCCACGAGTAGGCCACGTCCGTCGCCGTCAGCCCCCACACCAGCTTGCGGGCGTCGACCAGCTCCATCGACGAGCCTTTTTCCGCCAAGCGGAACGACCACACCCCGGAGGTGGCCGCGCCGCCGCGGTAATCGCACACGGCGAAGCGGCCCTTTTCCGCCTCCAGAAATCCGGTGCCCGGATGATAGGCCAGCCCGGAGGGTCCGCTGGTCAGGTAGGCGACGGGCGGCAGCATGAAGGCCGGCTGCTCGTCATTCTGAAGCTCCCATCGTTTCTCCGCCATCCATGCGGCCGGGGCGTTCTCGCCCGCGCCGATCTGCTTGCCGAAGCTCATCAGCAACTGCTGGCCCATCCGCCAGCCGGAGTCGCCGCCTTCGACGATGTAAACGATCCGCGCGCGGTCGCCCTGGTCGGCGTTGTTGTCGACCGTGATGGGATTCCCATGCGCATCGAAGTCGATTTCCTTGGGGTTGCGCAGGCCGGTGTGAACGACCTGGAAATCGCTGCCATCCGGCTCGAAGCGGAACACCGCGCCGCGGTCCGGAAACTCAAAACGCTTCCCTTCGCGGGTGGTGATGGCGAAACCGCGGTCGCCGATCGTTCCCCAGATCCGTCCGTCCGGCCCGAGCGTGAAGCCGTTCATGTCATGCCCGGAGTAGGAGACCCGCACGCCGAAGCCGTCCTGCAGCACCGCCCGCTGGTCCGCCTTCAGGTCGCCATCGCGATCCGCCAGGGTGGTGATCTTTGGGATGCAGGCGAAAAACACCACGTCATCGTAGGCGAAGATCCCGGCCGCAGTGCCGTCGAGTTCGCCGTTGAATCCCTCCGCGTAGACCTCCGACTTCGTGAAAACTCCCTCTTCGCCCGGGTTGGCCAGCGCCCGGATGCGCTCGGATTTTTCCGTGAAATAACCGGCCGGGAACTTGTCCTTCCACTTCTGATACATCGCCGAGCGGTCGGCGGTGGTCGAGGCGGTGGCGTCATCCATCAGCCAGTAGTCGTGATCCCGGTTGTCCTCTACGCCGGAACGGAAGCGGACCGTTTCCGCCACAAACCAGCGGCCTTGCTCGTCCTCGGTGAGAGCCGTCGGGGAGGTCACGCCCTGATGTTCGTGGTCCGCCACCACCCGGGCAACGGTGCCGGCAGGAATTTCCAGGCCCGGGACCTGCTCGCTGGCCATAAGATCCTCCTCCGCGCCCTGGAGCACGGCCACCAGCCCGGCAAGCAACACGCATTTCATCATCACGCCGGCACCATAGGGACTCGTCCGCCGCTGGCAACGTCCCTGCTCGGAATCCCCGCATGCTTCGTGAAACCCTTGCCCGCGCGGCCCTCCGATCCTAGAAACCCGCCGCCATGGCAGGATTTCTCCGCTCGCTCTACCACAAGCTCTCGAACACCGCCGAGGTGGATTGGGACGAACTCGAAGCGGGGCTGGTCGCCGCCGACCTGGGCCCGCGCCTCGCCATGCAGCTGGTCGACGAACTGAAGGACCTGGGGCGCGAGGTGACGGCCGATGACGTGCTCGAGGTCACCCGCCGTCATGTCGCCGACCGCCTGCCCCCGGACCAACCGCCGCCGCTGCCACCGAGTTCCGACAAGCCCTTCGTATTCCTCATCGTCGGCGTCAACGGCGTCGGCAAGACCACCACCTGCGCCAAGCTCGCCCACTGGCTGCAGCGCCGCGGTTCCCCGACCTACCTGGCCGCGGCCGATACTTTCCGCGCCGCCGCCACCGAGCAGCTCCAGCGCTGGGGCGAACGACTCAACATCCCGGTCGTCACCGGCCCGGCGAAGTCCGACCCCTCCTCGGTCTGCTACAACGCCCACCAGCAGGCGATCCGCGAGGGCGCCCGCTATCTGATCTGCGACACCGCCGGCCGCCTGCACAACCGCCACAACCTGATGGAGGAGCTGTCGAAGATCCGCCGCACGCTGGCCAAGCAGGACCCGGCCGCGCCTCACCTCACCTTGCTCGTGGTCGATGCCAACACCGGCGCGAACGCCCTCCAACAGGCCAAGGAATTCCACAAGGCCTCGCCGCTCGACGGCTTCATCCTCACCAAAATGGACGGCTCCGGAAAGGGCGGCGTCGCGGTCTCCATCTTCGACCAGATCGGGGTCCCGCCGCGCTTCCTCGGCACCGGCGAGGAGCCGGAGGACTTCGCCCTCTTCCAGCGCGGCCGTTTCCTGGAGGAAATGATCTGATGGCCGCGGCCCTCTCCATCGCCGGCTCGGCCTGCCTGACCTGCCTGGGCGACGATCGCCACGCCCAGCTGGCCGCCATTTTCGCGGGAAAACCCACCCTTCGCCCCCTGTCCGAACTCGAAGGGGCGCCTTCCGGCTACGAGGACCTGACCGCTGGCTGGATCGAGCCTCGCAGCCTGCTTTCCCATCGGCTGTGGGCGCCGCTGTCGATGGCGGCCCTGCACGTCGCCCGCCGCGCCGTGGCCGAGGCCGCCTGGGATTCCCTCGAGGACGTTCCGGTCTTCTTCGCCACCAGCCGCGGCCCCGTAGCCGGCGTGCGCGAGCCCTGGCCCGGACGCCGGCCGACCGGGCTGATGGCCGCCAGCAATTCCCTGCCCGCCGAGCCCGCCGCGGCGATCAGCTCGGAGTTCGGGATCAGCGCGCCGTGGCAGGTGCTCTCCAGCGGCTGCTGCGCCGGGCTCGATGCGCTCCAGATGGCGGCCGTGTGGTTGCGCGCCGGCGAGGCCTCCCGCGCGCTGGTGGTGGCTGCCGATCTGCCGCTGGTCGCCGCGGTGCTGGAAGACTACGATCGCAGCGGCATCCTCGCCCACGGCGATCTCCCCGGCATGCACCCGTCCGAGGGCGCGGCCGCTGTCTGCCTCGAAGCAAAACCGGGGCTCCTTGAAATCGTCGAAACCCTGTCGCTCTCCGAGCCCGAAGCCCGCTTCGGCGGCAACCGTCCGCTGCCGCGCCTCGCGGCCGCCCTCACCGGAATGCGCCAGCGCCATGGCGACCCCTCGCTGCTCATTCCCCATGCCAGCGGCACCGCGCGGCACCGCCTGCACGAACAGCAGGCACTGGAGGAAGCCCTCGGAAACCCCGAGCACCTGGCGATGAAACCTTTCACCGGCCACTGCGTCGGAGCCTCCGCCCTGATCGAACTGGTGCTCGGCATGGACCAGCTCCGGAGGCTGCCGGCAGGATCATCCATGCTGAAAATCGCGTCCGCCCTGGGAGGCAAACACGCCTGCGCATGGCTCCGGAAGTCATGAACTCACCCGAACTTCGCATCGAAGTCTCGATCGACCGCCAGACGCTCGCCCTTTACCGCGGCGACAGCCTGCTCCGCACCTGGGCGGTCTCCACCGGGGCGCGTGGAAACGGCAGCCTGCCAGGCAGCTTCCGCACGCCGACCGGCCGGTTCCGGATTTCCGAAAAGATCGGCCACGGCGCGCCACTCCGCACCGCCTTCCGCAGCCGCCGGGCGGTCGGCTTGTGGCGGGACGAGGATCGCGGCGACGGCATCCTCAGTCGCATCCTGTGGCTCGACGGGCTCGATCCGGAAAATGCCAACACCCACTCACGCTACATCTACATCCACGGCACCCATCAGGAACACCGGCTCGGCCAGCCCGCCAGTCATGGCTGCATCCGCATGGCCAACGCCGATGTGATCGAACTCTTCAACCTGGTCCCCGAAGGCACTCCGGTGACCATCCATGCCCCCACCATCATGCAACGCAAACTCATCTTCTTCGACTGTGACTCCACCCTGTCCACCATCGAGGGCATCGATGAACTCGCCCGCGCCCAGGGCGATGCCGTCTTCCGCGAAGTCGAGGCCCTGACCAACGCCGCCATGAATGGCGAGATCCCTCTCGCCGAGGTATTTCCCCGCCGCATGGCCATCATCCGCCCGAGCAAAGCCGTCGCGGACCAAATCGCGCAACTTTACGTAGAAACCCTTAGTCCCGGAATTGAGGGCGTGATCACCCGGTTGCAGGCCGAAAATTGGACCGTCGTCATCCTCTCCGGAGGCTTCAAACCGCTCATCGAACCCTTGGCGAAAAGGCTCGCCATCGAGCATGTCGAAGCCGTGCCTCTCCACTTTGATGATGAAGGAAATTATGCGGGATATGATGCCGACTATCCCACCACCCGGAATGGTGGAAAGCCCGATATCATCAGGGATTGGCGGGCTTCCACCCATGCCGCCAAGGTGGTCATGGTGGGCGATGGCATCTCGGACCTGGAGAGCCGCGAAGCGTGCGACTTCTTCATCGGCTACGGTGGCGTGGTGGAGCGAAAAGCGGTCCGCGAAGGAGCCGATCACTACATTCGGAAGATGTCGGATTTCCCCTTCGATAAGCTCTGAAATCAGAGTATTTGGCGAATCCTGACTTAACCCTCTAGCTAACAAAGGCTCTTGCCGTCAGGCATGTTAGCTCCTAGGATTGCCCCCGCAATGAGCACCAAAACCGCTAAGAATGCCAAAGGCCGCCGATACACCGATGCTGAAAAGCAAGAGGTGATCGACTTCGTGAACCAGGTCAACGCGACCAAGGGACGCGGAGGTCAGTCGGCTGCCTCCAAGAAGTTCAAAATCTCACCTCTGACTATCTCCGGATGGCTCAAGAAGACCGATGCCGTCCCCAGCGGCAAGTCGGCCGCGGTGGGAGGTTCCATCTCCAAGAAGCTGGCCAGGCTTCAGGACCTCCACGGTGAGATCGCGAACAAGGAAAAGGAACTCGCGAAGCTTCGCTCCCAGTTCGAAGCCCTCAAGGGTTCCCTCTGACCTGATACCCTGTCTTCACAGTCTTCCCCCGACTCTTTAGACACACGACACTCCTCACCCCGCCGCCGCTCCCCACGGCCGCGGGGTGTTGGATTTCATGGGGTCAGCCCTGCTGGATCAAACGCCCCTACTCCCCCTCCGGCCACTCGACATCGGTGACGAGTTGGTTCCACGACACATCATCCCCGGTGAACGCAAAACGTCCCAGGAAGGTGCGTCCCTCCAGCATCACCGGCAACCAGTAGCGGTCATCGCTCCACATCCGGTGGTAGGGAATGTCGGCGGTGGCGAACCACAGGGGAACGGCCTCGTCGGTCTCCGTCGGCACACCATCGAAGTCTCCGGCCCGGTAAACATGGCACAGGATGTCCGGCACGTCGGACATGGCAAAGTGCAGTTCTCCCAACTTCACCGGATCCTTCACCCGGATCAGCAGTTCCTCCTCGGTCTCCCTCATCGCGCATTCACGCGGCGTCTCCCCGGGGTCGATCTTGCCGCCCGGACCATTGATCTTGCCCGCTCCCAGGCCGCGCTTCTTCTCGATCAGAAGGATCCGCCCCTCCCTCACCACGAACATCAGCGTGGCGTGCACCGGCGCACTCCAGGTCGACCAGTCGATGGGAGACGGCCTGATCACGAGCCCGCGGCGGCGTAGGATTCGACGCTGTCGCAGGTGCAGACAAGGTTGCGGTCGCCCGCCACGTTGTCGATCCTCCCCACGGCCGGCCAGAACTTGTGCTGGTGCTGCCAAGCCATGGGGAAGGCCGCCGCCTCGCGGGGATAAGCGTGGGACCAGTCGTCCGCACACACATCCTCCGCCGGATGCGGGGCGTTCTTGAGCACGTTGTCCCGGGCATCGGCCTCGCCGTTGGCCACGGCCATGATTTCCCCGTGGATGGAAATGAGGGAATCGCAGAAACGGTCCAACTCCGCCTTCGATTCGGACTCGGTCGGCTCGATCATCAGGGTCCCGGCCACCGGCCAGCTCATGGTCGGGGCATGATAGCCGTAGTCCATCAGGCGCTTCGCCACATCTTCGACCGTGATCCCGGATTTCGCCGACAGCGGCCGGACATCGATGATGCACTCGTGCGCCACCAGTCCGTCCTGTCCGGTGTAAAGGATGGGGAAATGATGCTTCAGGCGGCTGGCCACATAGTTGGCGTTGAGGATGGCCACTTTCGAGGCCTCGGTCAGCCCATCGCCGCCCATCATGGCGATGTACATCCAGGAAATGGTGTTGATCGACGCGCTGCCCCAGGGTGCCGAGCAAACGGCACCCGCGCCGTCCCCGAGTGTTTCGTGGCCTGGAAGATAGGGCACGAGGTGGGCGGCCACGCCAATGGGACCCACGCCCGGGCCACCGCCGCCGTGAGGGATGCAGAAGGTCTTGTGGAGGTTGAGGTGGCAGACATCGGCACCGATCCGGCCGGGGCTGGTGAGGCCGACCTGGGCATTCATGTTCGCTCCGTCCATGTAAACCTGGCCGCCCGCCGCGTGGACCCGCTCGCAGATGTCGATGATGGTGTCCTCGAACACGCCGTGGGTGGACGGATAGGTCACCATCAGGGCCGCGATCTTGTCGGCGTGCTGATCGAGCCGCGCCTGGAGATCTCCGACATCGATGTTCCCCTGCTCATCGCACTTCACCCCGACCACTTTCATCCCGGCCATCACCGCGGAGGCGGGATTCGTGCCATGGGCCGACAGCGGAATCAGACACACCTCGCGATCCGCATCCCCGCGGTCCAGATGATATCTCCGGATTGCCAGCAAGCCGGCATATTCCCCCTGCGAGCCGGCATTGGGCTGCAGGGAAACGGCGGCGAAGCCGGTGATCTCCGCCAGCCATGATTCCAGCAGGCACAGCATTTCCCGATACCCCTCGCTCTGGTCGGCGGGGACGAAAGGATGCAGCGAAGCCACTTCCGTCCAGCTTAACGGCATCATCTCGGAGGTCGCATTGAGCTTCATGGTGCAGGAACCCAGCGGAATCATGGATTCGTTCAACGCCAGGTCCTTCGTTTCCAACCGCCGGATGTAACGCAACATCTCGGTTTCGGTGTGATAGGAGTTGAAGACCTTCTGGGTGAGGAAATCCGAGGTGCGGGTGAGCCGGGAGGGCCACGAGGGGACCGTGGCCTGCTCCACGAGCTCCGCTCCGAAGACCGCACACAGCTCCTCCAGATCCTGGTCGGTCACCGTTTCATCAAGACTGACCGCGACCCGGGCCTCATCGATCCGGCGCAGGTTGATTCCTCGATCAACCGCGGCCCTCAGGGTGGCCGGCCCATCGCATGCAATGACCAGCGTATCGAAGTAACTGTCGTTGGAGATCTCCAGCCCGATCGATTCCAACGACGCCTTCAAGCGGGCCGTGCGGTGGTTTACTTCTCCGGCGATGTGTCGCAGCCCTTCCGGCCCGTGATAGACCGCATACATCGAGGCCATCACCGCCAGCAGCACCTGGGCGGTGCAGATGTTCGAGGTCGCCTTGTCGCGGCGGATGTGCTGTTCGCGGGTCTGCAGCGAGAGACGGAAGCCCGGCCGACCCTTGGAGTCGGTGGAAACCCCGATGATCCGACCGGGAAGCTTCCGTTTCAGGGCATCCGAGCAGGCCATGAAACCGGCATGCGGTCCGCCGAAGCCCATCGGCACGCCGAAACGCTGGCTACTGCCAATGCAGACATCCGCCCCGAACTCGCCCGGCGGCTTGAGCAAGGTGAGCGCCAACAGATCGGCGGCGACCACCGCCACGCCTTTCGCGGCGTGAACCTTGGAGAAGAACTCCTCGAAATCATCGGCCCGCCCGAAGGTGTCTGGATATTGCACCAGCGCGGCGAAGAATCCATCGCAAGAGCTTGGATCGAAGCCACGCCAATCGCCGGTCTGGATCGTGATCCCCAAGGGCTCGGCGCGGGTGCGGACCACATCGAGCGTCTGCGGATGGCAGGCATCGGAAACGAACATCACCTTGCCCTTCGGCATGCCCGCCAAGGCCAGGCTCATGGCTTCGGCCGCGGCGGTGCCCTCGTCGAGCAACGAGGCATTGGCCACCGGCAGCGCGGTCAGCCCGCTGATCATGGTTTGAAAATTCAGCAAGGCCTCCAGGCGCCCCTGTGCGATCTCCGCCTGATAGGGGGTGTAGGCCGTGTACCAGCCGGGATTTTCCAGGATGGTCCGCTGGATCACCCCGGGCACGTGGGTGCCATGGTAGCCTTGCCCGATGTAACTGCGAAGCACCCGGTTTTTTCCCATGATGCCATGGAGCCACGACAGCGCCGCAGGCTCCGACAAGGGTGCCGGCAGGTCGAGAGGCCGGGTGGAACGGATGCCGGCCGGGACGGCGCGGTCGATCAACTCATCAAGACTCTCGTAGCCCGTGGTTTCGAGGAGGGCGGCACGCTCCGATCCGATGGACCCGAGGTGGCGGCTGGCGAAGTCGTCGTGCAGTGACATGTCAGTGGGGAAAGAAAAACGCCGCCACCCCGGGCATGCGGGGTCGCGGCGGAAAGGCAAGGCGAGCCATCACCCGATGAGTTCGCGATATCCGGCGGCGTCGAGGAGGGCGTCGAGCTGCGACGCATCCTTCACCTTCAGTTTGAAAATCCAGCCCTGGCCGTAGGGATCGGAATTGACCAGCGAAGGATCGGCTTCCACCGCATCGTTCACCTCGACCACCTCGCCGGAGATCGGCGAGTAGATGTCGCTGGCGGCCTTCACCGACTCGACCACCGCCGTCGGATCCCCGGCATCGACGGCCCGGCCGACCTCGGGCAACTCGACGAAGACCACATCGGTCAGCTCCTCCTGGGCGTGATCGGAGATTCCGATGGTGGCAAGGTCGCCTTCGAGGCGGACCCATTCGTGCGAATTGTTGAAGCGAAGGTCGTCTGGTACGTTCATGGCACGGCCCGGCTTATGCCGAGGCGGGGGTTGGTTTGTAAAACGGTTTCTTCACGACCCGCGCCGGGAAATGCCGGCCGCGGACGTCGATCAGGAGCGGGGTTCCCGGCTTGGCCGATGCCACCGGCAGGTAGGCCATGCCGATGCCCTTTCCGAGCGATGGCGAAAGCACGCCGCTGGCCAATTCGCCCAAGGGATTTCCTTCTTCGTCGAGAACCGGATAATGCGCCCGCGGAGGGGCGCCCTTGTCGAGGTATTCGATCGCCGCCAGCCGCTCCTCAAGGCCCTCCTTTTTCTGCCGGGCGAGTACGTCGCGACCGATGAAGTCCCCTTTTTCCAGCGCCACGAAAAACCCGAGCCCGGCCTCCAAGGGCGTGCGCTCAGGAGACAGATCGCTGCCGTTCAGGGGGTAGCACATTTCCAGCCGCAGGCTGTCGCGGGCGCCCAATCCGCAGGGCTTGGCGCCCGCATCAATGAACTTGCGGAACCACGCCTCGCCATCGGCCGCCGGGCAGAAAAACTCGAAGCCGTCCTCGCCGGTGTAGCCGGTCCGGCAAAAGACCACGCCGTCCTTGCGCCCGATGCCGTTGCGCGGCGGCAGCGGGACACCGGGAAATACCTTCCCGAACACCGCAGACGACTCCGGACCTTGGATCGCCATGCCCGCCCAGGCCGCGCTCTGATCGGAAAAATCGACCCCTTCGGCGAGGTGGCGCTTCAACCAGGCGGCGTCCTCGTCGATCTTCGAGGCGTTCACCACCAGGAAAAAACCGTCGGCCGACTCGCGGTAGACGATCAGATCGTCGATCACGCCACCCTGTTCGTTGAGCAGGAAACTGTACTGACCCTCGCCGCAGGAGAGCTTCGCGAGGTCGTTCGCCAGCATCCGGTTGAGCCAGGCCTCCGCCCCGCCGCCGGTCACCACGAACTGACCCATGTGCGAGATGTCGAAGATGCCCGCGGCAGTCCGCACCGCATGGTGCTCGTCGAGGATCGAGCCATACATCACCGGCATGTTCCAGCCGGCGAAGGGCACCAAGCGGCCCCCGAGCTCGCGATGAAGCGCTTCAAGCGGAGAATGCTGCAATTCGTCGGACACGCGCCGGACGTTGCGAGGCCCTCCGCCAAATGTCAAACGTGGCTCTAACGAAGATCGTCGCGTCGATCAGACGAAACGTTTCACTAGCAGCGAGGCATTGTGGCCGCCGAAGCCGAAGCTGTTGCTGAGCGCCACGTTCACCGGCATTTCGATCGCGGTGTTCGGCACGCAGTCGAGGTCGCACTCCGGATCCTGGTTCTCGACGTTGATCGTCGGCGGCACCACGCCGTCGCGGATCGCCATCAGGCAGGCCAGCAGCTCGGCACCGCCGGCCGCGCCGAGCATGTGGCCGGTCATCGACTTGGTGGAGCTGACCTTGAGCCCGTTCTTCACGTGCTCGCCGAAGGCCCGCTTGATCGCCTTTACCTCGGCGATGTCGCCGAGCCCGGTGGAGGTCGCGTGGGCGTTCAAATAATCGACCTCCCCGGCATTCACGCCCGCATGCCGCAGCGCCATTTCCATGGCCCGCGCCGGACCCGACCCGTCCGGGGACGGCGCGCTGAGGTGGTAGGCATCGGCACTGGCTCCGTAGCCGGCCAGCTCGGCGATGATGTTCGCCCCGCGGGCCTTGGCATGTTCCAGTTCCTCGAGCACCACGACGCCGGCGCCCTCGCCCATCACGAAGCCGTCCCGGTCCTTGTCGAACGGCCGCGAGGCACGTTCGGGGTCGTCGTTGCGCGTGCTGAGCGCCTTCATGCTGCCAAAGCCGGCCAGGCCGCAGGGCAGGATGCTGGCCTCGGCGCCACCCGCCACCATCGCATCGGCATCGCCGAACTTGATGATCCGCCAGGCTTCGCCGATCGAGTTGTTCGAGGTCGCGCAGGCCGTCACGATCGCCATGTTCGGACCCCCGAGGCCGAACTCCATGGAGAACACGCCGCTGGCGATGTTGGCGATCATCATCGGAATCAGGAACGGCGACACCTTCGCGCCCTCCTTGTGGGCCAGCTTGGTGTGCTCGTTTTCCAGCGTCCCCAGCCCGCCGATGCCGCTGCTGACAATCGCGCCGACGCGGGTGCGGTCGAGGTTTTCCACCGCATCCAGACCGGAGTGGTCGAGGGCCATGCGGGCGGCGGCGACGGCGAGCTGCACGTAGCGGTCGGCCCGGCGGGCATCCTTCGGGTTCTTGAAAAAAGCCTCGGCGTTGAAATCCTTCACCTCACCGGCGATCTGGCAGCCGTAGGGCGATGGATCGAGGTGGGTGATGCGAGCGATGCCACTCCGTCCCTCCTTCATGCCGGACCAGGTCGATTCGGCATCATGTCCCAGCGGGCTCACGCAGCCCACCCCGGTGATCACTACTCGTCGTTCGCTCATCTTGCTCGCTGCCCTCTATGGGTCCGCCGTCCTTAGAGGCTGCCATGGGCAGTGGCAAGTCTCATCCCAAAGGTGTGGGGCCATCCGGCCCGGTGGAGGCATGGCAATGCGGGCAGCGATGCTCCTCGAAGCGCGAGTCCACCTCGAAGACCGCCAGGCACAGCCGGCACACGGCCTTGTGACGCAGCGCCTTGCGCTCGTTTTTGGCGTGCTTCGCCGCCGAGATCCAGGTGAACAGGCCGATGGCCACCATGGCGCCGCCCAGCACCCAGCCCACCAGTTCTTCCAAGCCGATCGCAATCATCGTCCCTGCACGCATTCGACCACCATCCAGCGGCCGCGCCCTTCCTTCACCCGGGCCCGCCGGAGCCAGGCTTCGACTCCCGCGGCCTGCTCGCCGGGAGCCAGCGGGACCACGTCGATGGCCCTGCCGGCGGGCCCGATTTCCACCATGAAGCGGCGACCCAGCCACTGCTCCGCCTCCGCGACCGGCACCCGGCGGGACGGAGTCTCCAGCTCCGGCTGGAGGGGATCGCCGACCGCCGCCAGGGCCAGTGAAACCTCGCGCTTTTCCGGCACCGCCGACGCTGCGACCGGCTCGGGCAGGGGCGGGAAAACCTGGAGTTCGCGACCGAGCACCCGATCGCTGTCCACGCTGCTGATTTCCACGCTCGAGAGTTCGGGCTGATAGGGCGGATCCGCCACCGACAAGGGCGTCGGCGTCTCTTCGTCCCCCCCACCATCGCCCGCGATCAGGTGCCGGAATGGAAACGGGCCCGCCGCCACCGCCGTGCGCCAGAGGGAGTCGCCGATGGGTCCGGAGGGAACCAGGGTCACCAAAGCCCGCTGTTCGCCGACCACGCGGTCTTTCCCGATCCTCACCGTGACCCCCAGAGCCAGCAGGGCGGCAGCCGCGCCGACCACCAGAAAGGCCACCAGAAACGAGCCGATGCTGGAAACCGGAACCCGCCAGTTGAAAGCCAGCCCCGAGTCCCGGTCGCGACGTTGGAGGGTGGATCGGCGGCGAAACATCAGCGTTCCCCTTCCTTGGGCCGGCCCAGCAGATACACTCGAAAATCCGAGCCCAGCACCAGCTCGGCGATCCGCCGTTCCTCGCCGGCCGGGATGGCCTGATCGCTCCGCAGGTAGGCGATGGGGATGGTCGTGGAACCTTCCCGCTCTTCCTTCAGCCGGCTTACCAACTCATCCTCGCTCACCCGGTCGCGGCCGAGCCAGATCACCACCGGATCCCCCGCGGTGAGGGTGATCACCCGCGCATCGGCGGTGCGGGCGAGCTGGTAGCGGGAGACCGGCATCTCGACCTGGATGCCGGATTGGTTGAGAAACGAGGGCCCCAGCAGCAGGGCGATCAGCAACAGGGCGAGGAGGTCCAGCACCGGCACCACATGCAGGAAGCCGACCCGATCGGGCAGCGTGGACACCAGCTTCATGAGGAAGGACGCTGGCGGCGCTCGCGGGATTCGATTTCATCGCGGATCGAAACGATCCCGGTCTCGGCGCGGGCGTCGCAGATGATGTTCACCATTTCGATGCCGGTCCGCTCGATGCGGTGGAACAGCCGCTTGGCCCGGCCGACGAAGTAGAGGTAGAACAGGTAGGCCGGGATGGCGATCATCAGCCCCACGGCCGTGGTCACGAGCGCCTGGAACACGCCCTTTGCCAGCTCGCTGGCCGGCATGGCCTGGTCGCCGGCACCGAGTTCGTTGAACATTTCCAGAATCCCCAGCACGGTGCCAAGCATCCCGGCCAGCGGCGCCAGCAGGGCCACCGCCAGGATGCCGCGCAGGTTTTTTTCAATGCGCGGCACCTCCAGCTGGCCGGCCTCCTGGGCGACATCGCGCAGGTCGGTCCGCGGAAGATGATGGCGGAGCAGCACGGCGTGCGCCACGCGGGCCACCGGTCCGGGAGCCCGCGCCGCCTCGTGCAAGGCCTCCGCATAAGCCTTGCGGCGGGCGTGGTTGGAGAGCCCGACGAGCAGGTCCCCCACGCTGATCCGCGCACGGTGGAAGAAGAACATCCGCTCGACCACGAACACCGCGCCGAAGAACGCCAGCGCGAACTGAAGATAGACGATCGGTCCACCGCTGCTGATCAGCGTCTGGGCGTCGATGAGGTCTTTCGGCATGCGGGCGAGGCTAGGAAGTCGGGCGGCGCTTGGCCAGCTTCACGGTGAAGGAGTTCGGAAACTTCGGGATCATTCCCACAGATAGGACCGGCGGCTGGCGATCTCCCGGCCGCCGCGGAAAAGCTTGCACTGCCAGGCGAGCACGCGGCCGCCTTTGAGGTAGTCGTCACCGATCACCTCAAACTCCGCGCGGCCCTCGGTCTGATCGGCGGCGAAGGTGGCGGTCTTTTCATGAATCCGGCTGCCTGTGCCTCCCTGCTGGTAGCGGAACACCACCTTCACCGGTCCGTCCGTCGATCCATCGTGCCACAGGGCCGTATAATACTGCCCCAGCGCCTGCTCCTGCTCGCGGACACCGATCGCGCCATGCAGCAGGCGCCGCTGCTCGGCCCGGATCATCGGCTCGTCCTGGGGATCGGTCAGCTCGAGGCTCCGCAGGTGGGTGGTGCGCACCTCCAGCGGCGGCCGGGTCCCGCAGGAGGCCAGCATCCACCCCATCGCCATCACGATCCACGCTTGCTTCATGGCGGCCATTCAAGCCGGCCCCGCCCGATTGCCAATCCGGAAAGCTCGCCCGGCTCCGCGATACGAACAGGGAAATGCCTTTCGTCCCATGTCCATCAAAGCATAGACTCGTCTTCATGGACCAAGGCGCCGCCGCCAAGCTCGACAGTTTCATCCGCAAAAAAGGCCTGCGCCGCACGCCGCAGCGCGATGCCATCGTCCGGCTCGCCTTTTCCGAGGACGACCATTTCACCGCCGAGGAACTCTTCGAGCGAGTCCGCAAGCATAACATCAATGCCTCCCGTGCGACCGTCTACCGCACCATCGCGCTGCTGGTGGAGGCCAAGCTGCTGCGCGAGATCGACCTCGGCCACGACACCACCACCTACGATCCGAACTTTCTCGACAAGCCCTCGCACAACCACCTGGTCTGCATCGACTGCGGCAAGGTGCTGGAGTTCGAGGACTCCCACGTCGACCTGCTCAACGAGTGCCTGACCCGTCGCATGGGATTCAGGCCGGTTTCCCAGACGATCAAGATCGAGGCCTGCTGCGAGCAGCTCCGCACCAAAGGGACCTGCCCGAACCTGATCCAGGCCCGCATTTCCAAAAAGCGGCTGCCCGCACGCAAACGCTGAGCGTTGCCGGCTCAAGTTTTCAGTTCCCACCGGTCCCGGGTCGCCCCATCGTCCGGCCGCCCCGTTTCGAACTGAATTCTTATCATCATGTGGAAAGGCCGCTTCGCCCAGGAAACCGCCGAACTCGTCCAGCAGATCGGTGAATCCGTCAGCTACGACTGGCGGCTCTACAAGCACGACATCGCCGGCTCGATCGCCCACGCCCGGGCCCAGGAAAAAGCCGGCCTGCTGACCGCCGACGAGTTTTCGCAGATCGAGTCCGGCTTGAAGGCCATCGAGGCCGATATCGACGCCGGCAAATTCGAGTTCCGCACCTCGCTGGAGGACATTCACATGAACGTCGAGTCGGAGCTGACCCGGCGCATCGGACCCGCCGGAGCCAAGCTCCACACCGCCCGCTCGCGCAACGATCAGGTGGCCACCGACACCCGCCTCTACTGCCGCGCGGAAATCGACGTCCTCACCGCTGGCGTGCGCGACCTCCAGCAGGCCCTGCTCGGCCGCGCGGAAAAATACGCCGCCACCGTGGTCCCCGCCTACACCCACCTCCAGCGCGGCCAGCCGGTCACCGTCGGCCACCATTTCCTCGCCTACGTCGAGATGCTCGAGCGGGACCTCGGCCGCCTCGCCGATTGCCGCGCACGGCTCAACGTTTCCCCGCTCGGCTCCGGGGCGCTTGCCGGCTCGACCATCAACCTCGACCGCCAGGCGATCGCCGACGAGCTCGGCTTCGACCGCGTTTCCACCAACTCGATGGATGCCGTGGCCGACCGCGACTACATCGCCGAGCTGATCTTCGCCATCAGCCTCTGCGGCGTGCACCTGTCCCGCCTGTCCGAGGACCTCATCCTGTGGACCTCGGCCGAGTTCGGCTTCGCCGTGCTTTCCGATGCCCACACCACCGGTTCTTCGCTGATGCCGCAGAAGAAAAACCCGGACGTCTGCGAGCTGACCCGCGGCAAGACCGGCCGCCTGCTCGGCAATCTCGTCAGCATCCTTACCGCCATCAAGGGCCTGCCGCTGACCTACAACCGCGACCTGCAGGAGGACAAGGAGCCGCTTTTCGACTCGATCGACACCCTCAAGCTCACGCTCGCCGTGAACGCCGAAATGATCGACGCCATGGAAGTCCGCGAGGAGCGCTGCCGCGCCGCCGCTTCCGATCCCATGCTGCTCGCCACCGACCTCGCCGACTGGCTGGTCCGCCAGGGAGTGCCCTTCCGCCACGCGCACGAACTCGTCGGAAAAGCCGTGGCCGAATCCGTGGCCACCGGCATCCCGCTCGACCAGCTCGACCTGCCGGCCATCGACCCCGCCTTCACCCCGGACGCCAAGTCGGTTTTCTCTCTGGAAACCGCGCTCGCCGCCCGCACCAATCCCGGCGCGCCCTCGATCGACAACGTCCGCTCCGAGATCGCCCGCTGGCGGGAACCGAGGTAAATCCGGCACCGATATTTTCTTTATCTCGCGGATCTCCGTTAGTATGAGCTACGGACATGCAAAAGTGGATTACCGCGATCGGGTTCGGAATGCTCGTGCCCGTCCTCGGCGAGCCCTTGGAGGTGACCGACACCAAGGGGCGCACCGTTTCCATCGAGCTGCTCGCCCTGGAGGGCGAAAAGGCCATCTTCACGGTTCCCGGGAAGGGTGACAGCGAATACCAGCTTCCCTTGTCCCAGTTTGACGAGGGCTCGCAGAAAAAGATCAAGGATGCCGGAGCCTCCCTGCCGGCGCGCGTGCCGAAGGTCGAAATCGATGCCTCGATCAGCAAACGGCGGAAAAAGATCAGCTACTACATGGTCAGGCAGACCGTGAGTGCCAAGATCACGGTTCAAAACCCCAGCCGCGACCTCCGTTTCCCCGGCGGCAAGGCGAAGGTCATCTTCATCGGCCGCAACAGCCGTGACAATTCGGTCTACTCCGTGCTCCGCACCCAGGACTTCGAGGTGCCGAAGATCGAAAGTTCCCGCGAGTTCACGTTCGAAACCAAGTCCTTCTCGACCGAGTACGACAGCGACAACGACGGCTACGGAAACGTGGGCGGATTCCAGTACGACTCCTACATCGTCGGCATCCTCGGCGAACAAGGCCGCCTGCTTGGGTTCAAAACCTCCGATCCCAGCATCCGCTCGGCCATCGGGGATTCCGCCGACCTGATCAAGCGAGTGCTCGAATTCAACAAGGGCCAGCGTTTCGACAAGAACCTGGAGCCCTTGGACGGACGCAATTAGTTCGTCCGCTCCAGCATCCCACCTCGATCCTCACCAGCCAGCACGGCCGATGCGCGGGCAAGGCCTAACACGACGTCTGCCCGTCATGTTCACCCCTGCCGATGGTTTTTTAGAAACTGACCGTCAGTCCGATATGACTGCGTTGCTCGTCATCATCCAGCCGCCAGCCATGGTCGAAGCGAAGATCCACGTGATCGAAAATCCTCGCCCTCAATCCCACCCCGACGCTGCCGAGAGAGACGGAGCTGCCGCCATCATCATGCAGGGATGCCTGGTCGGTGAAAGCCAGCAGGCGAAAATCGCATCGGGGAATGAAGGTCAACACCGGTGATTGAAGTTCGAGGGAACCGATGATGCCGTTGTCCATCGAATACATGCGCTCGTCCACCCCGCGCACGGTCTGGTAGCCGCCGGCACCGAGCTGTTCGGGCGGCAGCAACCGGGAATCGGTGGCCTGCACATTGATGCGGCCGACCAGCCGCCAGTCATCGACCGGCTGCCACCAGGCATCGAGGTCGAGGTTGCCGATGACATAGGTGGCATCCGCAGCCGGATCGTATTTGCGGAAGGCGGCATCGCCATTCCGCCCGCCGAGGTTTCCGGGGGAAACCTTCAACGTCGAGGTGATCTCCACGCCCGCTTTTTCCCAGTCGCGCTCCAGATGATGGACGAGGCGGGCATCGATCATCATCACCTCGCCAGGGGCCGCCGCCGCCAAGCCCCCGTATAGCAGGAACTGGTCCGTGCCCTTGATATCGACGCCAGCCGACAAGGTCTGCTCCCAGCCATGGACCTTGGGCAGGATCCAACGGTCCATCACCGCCAGCGACCAGGAGGTGCCCTCCGTTTCCAGCACGCGGCCCCGGAAGGGATAGCTCGTCGAAACCTCGGCGTAGGCGGCATCGATCTGGATCACCTGATGGCTGCGTTGCAGCGGGACCTCCCAGCGAACCGCATTCGCCGTCAGGGACGAGGCGGGGAATCCCACCACGCCCCGCCAGGCGAGCAAATGCTCGTTGGGCAGCATGCCTGCCGCGCCGAAGACCAGGCGCTCCCGGCCGATCAGATCCGGCCCGCTGTTTTCAAAACCCACCGAAGCCTGCCATGGGCGCCGCTCCTCGATCCCGATCAGGATGTCCGCCGTCGCCGGCTCCACTCCAGGGGAAACAAACAGCCGTGGACGGCGGAAACCCGTGCGACCGTACCAAGCGAGCTGCTCCTCCAGGTCCGCTCGCTCCAGCAGCTGCCCTTGGCGCAGCTTCAGGCCGTTGCGGACCGCCTCGGGGTTGCCATACTTCGGCCGCCCGACGCCGACCCGCCCCGTGCGCCCGATTTCCACATCGATGAGCAGCCACCCGTCCGAAAAATCCTGCTCCGGCGCGCTGACCAGCACCACCGGGTAGCCCTCGAGGTCATAGTGGACCAAAATCTCGTCCCCCATGCCGACCAGATCCTGATCAGTAAGCGGACGGCCAAGATAGGGCTGCAGCCTGGCGGCCAAGGTGGCGGGAGACGGAATCGTCATGCCCGCACTCGCCACCACACCCTCGCCGATCGCCTTCCAGTCGCCGCTCCCACCGTCCCGAAGGCGGATTCCCTGCAGCGGATCGACCAACACCGTCGCGGGCGCGTCGGAAGCCGCTCCCTGCGCCTCCACGCGGGGCAGCGACTCCACCTCGGTGGGTTCCGGCACGACCGGCAGGATGCCCGGCAAAGGATCGGCTTGCGCCGCCCCGAGCATCAACATGGGCCAGAGATACTTCATCGGACGGTTCTTCGGCGACCGCACTCGGACCACCGGCCACGCGATGAATCCGTTAACAAATCCAAACAATCAACGCAACCCAAACGCCGGTGCGAGTTCCTGGCGTCAGCGCTTCGCCTCCAGCTGGGGCTGGGGATTCGACAGGTTGCCGCCGCGACCGCCCCGCATGCCCCAGAACGAGCTGCGGACCATCAAGGCTTTCTTTTCCGGTTCCGCGCGACGTTTCCCGGTCTGGCTGACTGAGGACGAGGCGCTGACCGCAGTCGAAGTGCGCACTTCCTTGGCGGCGGCAATCCGCGTGCCGTCCGGGCGCCTCAGAGTCGGCACCTTGAGGGTCGAGTCACTGACCACGGAGGGGGCGTCGAAATCGTCCAGCTTTACCTCCGGAGCGGCTTCGAATCCGTGCAACGCGGAATCCGAGACCACGATCGCACCGGACGACTCCCGGAGCACGCCGTCACTGCCGACTTCCACGAAAATCTGTCCGGCACCAGCGTCCAGGGTGCCCCCGTTGTGGATCTCGCTCGAGGCTTTCAGTTCGATGCGCGCGGCGTTGGTCGAGCCCAGATGGAGCACGAAACCTTCATTCCCCAGCCCGGAAACCCGTTCAGGCCCGGATGCTCCCATCACGGCATGGTCGCTTCCCACCCACCGCGCCGCGCCGCTGGCGGTGATGCTGGAGTTGCGGGAGGCCACCACCTGACGACCGGCCACCAGGACGTCGCCATTCGTCGCGTGGACACCGCCGTTGATCATCACCAGTCCCCCATCGCCGGAGCCTCCGAGTTCGAAGCCGTTCCCGTCGAGCAGGTCGGCCGCGTCGATATCGAGGGTGGAAAGAGTCACCGCTTCGGCGGTGATTTGGCCATCGACGAAAAGATTGGCGTCGGGCGCAATGAAGCTGACCGAACCATTCGAGGTGACGGTCCCATCAAGGTGGTAGGAGCCCCCGCCGAGCAGGTAATTCAGCACCTGGTTGCCGCCGATGAAGTCGAACACCATCTCGCTCCCGTCGCTGAGATCCAGCTCACCCCACTCGAAGATCGTGTCGTCGGTGATGGTGAAGACGGTGCGGGAACCGGTGTCGGTCGTGATGGTTTCCCACGTGGCCGTCCCGGGGGTGGTCAGGATCGGATCGGCCAAACAGAGGGCAGGGGCACAGAGTGCGAGCGCCGCCCGGAGGGGTGAGGGGTGGATGCGCATGGGAGGGTGATTATTTGGATGTCCATGATATATGGGCAAACGGGCAATCAAATAAATACAAAAAACCCACGCAATTAATAGCTTGACTCCGCATACGATCCGCATCCCCGGATTTTCCGGGTGAGCCCTGCAGCAGCGCGAAATCGATTTCCGCCTCGGCGCTTGCGAAAGATCTCCGCTTGCCGCAAGTATCCGCCCCCAACCGATGTTTTTGCTCAAGAAGGTCTTCCAGCTCCGGGACAAAACGAATCCCGAAATGGAAAAGCCCTTCCTCGAACACCTCGAGGATCTGCGGGTGATGATCATGCGGGTCATTATCACCCTCGTGATTTCCATGCTGCTCTGCTTCTCGTTGCAGGGGCACCTGATGAACGTCCTCCGGGCACCCGTCCAGAACGTCTGGAAAGAGCACACCCGGGGGCTCCTGCCGAGCCAAGTGGACGTCAACCGCTGGGAACAGGCCAAGGACCTTCTCGACCGCTCCAGCGATCTTTCCTCCACCCAGAAGGAAGCCTTTTTCGGTCATTTCGACGGTGAAGTCCGGCGCTACGTCGATGCCGTGCGGCTCCTGCGGGCGGCCAAGGCCCTGCCCAAGGCCGAGCGCCTTCCTTTTCTGCACCAGCAGGCGGGCGGCGACGTGGACCTGACCGGGCTCCTCGATGCCATCAGCGACTCCAAAGCCGACCCCGACTCCCAGACCGGGGCCAACCTGATGATGATGTCGGCGCTAAAGCCGACGGAGACCTTCATGCTCTCCATGAAGCTGGCCTTCTTCGCGGGCGTGGTGGTTTCGTTTCCCTTCCTGCTGTATTTCGTGCTGCAGTTCATCCTTCCCGGTCTCCACCTTCACGAGCGCAAGATCCTTTGGCCCTCAATGCTGGTCGGCTTCGGCCTGTTCCTGATCGGCGTGTGCTTCGCCTACTTCCTGGTCCTGCCGAAGACGCTCGTCTTTTTCTTCGAATGGAGCCTCGACATGGGGGTTACCAACGACTGGCGGATCGGCGAATACATCTCCTTCGCCACCCAATTCACCCTGCTTTTCGGCCTCTCCTTCGAGTTGCCGGTCGTGATCATGGCTCTGGTGAAGCTCGGGCTGCTGACCTACGACATGATGAAGCGCACCCGCTCGTATGCGGTGGTCGCGATCGTGGTGGCCGCGGCCATGATCACGCCGACCTCCGACGTGCTCACGCTTTCCCTGATGGCGGTGCCCATGTATGTGCTCTACGAAGCCTGCATCTGGCTGGCCTGGTGGGACAATCGGAAGCGGCGGCAGGCCGAGGCGGCGGAGGCCGCAGGCGACCTCGAGCGGCTTGGGCTGGAGACCGAGGAGGGTGAGCAGGAAGATCGCGGCGAGGTCATGAATGGCGACGACGACCCGCCATCCCACGCTGACTGACATTCTCGCGAGTCATCCGCCGCTTTCGCCTTGGACCTGCCGGGGAGCGGAACTCTATTCTCCGCCATGCATTCGATGACAGGATTCGGCCGGGGCTCGGCCACCACCGACCACGGCACCGCCACCGTGGAAATCGCCGGCGTGAACCGCAAGCAGGTGGAGGTGGTCCTTCTCGGCATCCGGGACCTGCCCGAGCTGGAAAACCTGATCCGGCGCGCGGTCCTGACCCGCGTGTCCCGCGGCCGGCTCCAGATTTCGATCGATTTCCAGCCGGCCGCCGAGGACCGCGCCGGCGTTCAGGTGGACAAGGAAGCCGCCGCCGACCTCGAACGGGCGTTCCGGGTCCTGTCCCAACACCTCAAGCGGGAAATCTCCCCGTCTGCCGGCGATTTCCTCCGGGCACCCGGCATCGTCACCTTCGATGATCGCGCCATCAACCCGGACTTCGCCTGGACCGCCATCGAGCCCGCGCTGGAGGTCGCCCTCGAGCAGCTGCTCGAGATGCGGGGAAACGAGGGCCGCCACCTCGCCGACGATCTCTCGGCCCGCCTCGCCACGCTGCAGGAGCTGCGGGCCGCCATTGCGGAGCTCGCCCCGGCACGCCCCGCCCGCTATCGCGAGCAGCTCGCCAAGCGCATGGCGGAAGCGGGCCTCGAACTCGATCCGGCCGACGACCGCGTCCTGCGCGAGCTGGTGCTCTTCACCGACCGCGTCGACATCACCGAGGAGCTGACGCGCCTCGACTCGCACTTCCGCAAGTTCCTGGAGTACCTCGCCGCCGGAGAGCCGGCCGGGCGCCACCTGGATTTCCTCTGTCAGGAACTCCACCGGGAGTTCAACACCATCGGCTCGAAGGCGTCCGACGCCCGAATCGCCCAGCAGGTGGTGACCGCCAAGGCGGAGCTCGAAAAAATCCGCGAACAGGTCCAGAACGTGGAGTGATCTACTCCCGCAGCCAGCCTGCGGCCCGCTTCGCGTAGTACGTCAGAATCATGTCCGCGCCAGCGCGCTTGATGCCGGTCAGCGACTCCAAGGCTGCAGCCTTGCCATCGATCCAGCCCGCCGCGGCCGCGCTCTCGATCATCAGGTACTCCCCACTCACCTGGTAGGCGGCGACTGGAAGCACCGTGGTTTCCCGCACCCGGGCGATGATGTCGAGGTAGGGCCCCGCGGGCTTCACCATCACCATGTCGGCCCCCTCCCCCTCGTCGAGGCCTACCTCGCGGATCGCCTCGCGGGCATTGCCGGGGTCCATCTGATAGGTCTTCTTGTCCCCTGCCTTGGGAGCTGAATCCAGCGCCCCTCGGAATGGCCCGTAGTAGGCGGAGGCAAATTTCGCCGAGTAGCTCAGGATGGCGACTTCCTCGAAGCCTTCCTCATCGAGCACCTGCCGGATGGCACCCACCCGACCGTCCATCATGTCGCTCGGGGAAACGATGTCCGCCCCGGCCCGGGCGTGGCTGAGGGCCTGTTCGCACAGAGCCCCGACGGTTTCGTCGTTGAGGATCCGCAGCTCTCCGCGCGCGTTTTTTTCCACCAGACCGTCGTGGCCGTCGGAGTTGTAGGGATCGAGCGCCACGTCGGTGATCACGCACAGTTCCGGCAGCGCTTCTTTCAGCGCCTGGATCGCCCGCGGCACCAGGCCTTCCGGATTCCAGGCCTCCTCAGCGCCGGGGGTCTTGAGCGTTTCGGCGATCGCCGGAAACAACACCACCGCCGGCACGCCGGCATCGAAGACCTCGCGGGCCTCGGCCACCAAACCCGCCAGCGACCAGCGCGTGCAGCCGGGCATCGAGCCGATCGGCACGTCCTCCGTGCCCTCATGCACGAAGAGCGGCTGGATGAAATCGGCCGGACTCAATGAAGTCTCCCTGACCAGCGCGCGGATCGCGGCACTGCGGCGGTTGCGGCGGGGGCGGATGTGCATAGGATCAAGCGGGTTCGAGTTGGTAGCCCTCGCGGCCATCCTTCACCAGCCAGCCACGCGCCGCAAGATCGTCGCGCAAGGCGTCGGACTTCGCCCAGTCCTTGGCCGAGCGCGCCGCCCAGCGTTCGTCGGCCAAGGCTTGGATGTCGGCGGGGATCTCCGCGTCCGGCTCGGGTTCGGGCAGTTCGAGACCGAGGGCCCGCAAAAGTCGGTTGAAGGCCGCGAGGGCTTCCGCAGCGGCTTGGCCCTCGAGCGAGGAGGCCTCGCGTAGCCCCGTGAACAGCCCGCCGAGCGCAGCGGGCGTGTTGAGGTCGTCGTTCAGCGCCTCCCAAGCCGCCTGAAACGGCCCGAAACCGACCGCATTGAGCACATGGTCGCCACCCGCCCGCGCCGCCAGCGCACGGGCACCTTTGGCCAGCTTGGCCAGGGCCTCGCGCGCTCCCGCGAGGGAATCGAGAGTGAAATTCAGTGGCTTCCGGTAATGCGCGCCGATCAGGACGTAGCGCACCTCCATCGGGCCATGACCCCGCTCCGCGAGGTCGCCGAGGGTGTAGAGATTGCCCAGAGACTTCGACATCTTGCCCCCGTCCACCAGCAGATGGGTGATGTGGAACCAATGCGCCGCGAAGTTGCCACCGCAGGCACAGCGGCTCTGGGCGATTTCGTTCTCATGGTGGGGAAACACCAGATCGACCCCCCCTGAGTGGAGGTCGAAGGACTCGCCGAGGTATTCCCGGATCATGGCCGAGCATTCGAGGTGCCACCCGGGACGGCCCTCGCCCCACGGCGAGGACCAGAAATTGTCGCCGTCCTCGGGCCGGCGGGCTTTCCACAGGACGAAATCGGCGATGCTGTCCTTTTCATACTCGTCGGCATTCGCGCGGGTCTCCTGGGTTTTTCCGAGCACCAACTCGCGGCGGTCGAGGTGGCTCAGCTCGCCATACCGGTCGAAGGACGCGATGCGGAAATACACCGAGCCGTCCGGCGCCGCGTAAGCGTGGTCCTTCTCGACCAGCGCCTCGATCATGGCGACTTGCTGGGGGATGTGATCGACCGCACCCGGCTCGATGTGCGGAGGCAGGCAGCCGAGCGCCTCACAATCGGTGTGGAACTTGGCCTTCCAACCCGCCGTAAACTCCGCGAGAGGCTGCCCGGCGGCCTGCGAGCCACGGATCGTCTTGTCATCGACATCGGTGATGTTTCGCACATGGAGCGTGCGGGTTCCTCCGGTTTCCAAAACCCGGCGGAACACATCCTGCAGCACGAAAGTCCGGAAGTTCCCGATGTGGGCGGGACCGTAGACCGTGGGACCGCAGCAGTAGAAGCGGTAGCTGGAACCGTCGATGGGCCGGAGTTCCCGCACTTCACGGGACAGGGTGTCGAACAGACGCATGCCGCCTGTTAGCGGCAGCAGGAGCCTATTTCAACCGCGGCTCAGAGAAAATCCCGTTCATTCCTGAATCGGTACCTGCTTGAACTGCGACTGGCCGCCGGCATCGATGATCTCCACCGGAAGCGAGGCAGGAACGCGCACCACCGGGGAAGAAACCGGTTCCGCCTGCTCTCCGGACAGCAGGCGGTTGGTCATCAAAACCAGGAAGCCTAAAAGAAACAGCAGGGTGACGGGGCGAAGAAGGGGCACGGGCGCACGGGATCAGATTTTCTAAAAATAATCAATAATTTTAAAATATCCGCTGAGCAACCCACGATTGCACGCCCGCCCGGCAGGGATCATATTGCGGGGCCCATGACCGATCGATCCACCAAGTCGAGCCGACTGAAGCAAATCCTGATCGGAGGTGCCGTGATTGGGGTGGCCGGGCTGGTGTTGATGCTCATTTCACTCGGCCGGTTCATTCCGGGACCCGTGGGAGAATGGTTCGGCTTGCTCTCCGGCATCATCAGCACGCCTTTCCTGATGGAAACCTCGCTGGCCGGCCTGGGGCTGCTCACCGTGCTGATCGTCAACCACATCCGTGAGCGTCTGGAGGGCGATGACTTCGTCTACCTTGATCAGATTGAGGGACCCGGCTCCGAAAAACTTCCGGATCAGGCTCGCTGGGCCAGTTATGCCCGAAAACCTCTGGATCCGGAAACGCCCTCAATGGAGGACCTTTTGGAAGGCGCTGTGGCGGCAGGCGACGTCGATGAGGCCACCGCGATTCTCGCCACCATGCCGGCCGAGCAGCTGGCGGCGCGGCCGGTGATGGAGCTGCGGCTGCGCCTCGCCGAGGCCACGGGCCATCACGATCTGGCCCGCCGGCTCCGGGAACAACTCCAGGCTCACTGATGCCTTGCAGCTTCCTCGAGGAAGAGCTCCGCAAGGCGGAAGCTGCGGCGGCTGAGTTCGCGGGCATCGTTGTCACCGATGAGGGCCAGCCCTTCCTCACTGACTTCGGCAAGAAAGATGCGCCAGGCTTTCTTGGCGACCAGATCGTGGTCGAGGTGAGGTCGCTGAACGGGCTTATCATTGCCCGGCCCCTCTTCGCCGGATCCGCCCCGCCGGCGGCGGCGGCGGCGGCGTTTGCCCGAGCCTCCCTCGGGGCCCGGTGGCTCCTGCATCACCGGCACCTGGTCATCGGAATCGGTGTGATCCGAGTGGTCGGAACGGGACTCTTGCGGCCGGGGCGCGGACTCCTTCACCGGCTCCGCCGGCGTGGACTCGGCGGGAGCCTTTGAGGGCGCTTCGGGCGCTGCAGCCACCTCGTCACCGCCCGCCTTCGGGGCCTTCTTGGCGGCCCGCTTGCGAGCGGTCTTGCGGGCGGCTTTCTTGGCCGGCTTGGCTTGCGGTTCAGCGTTCTCAGAAGCGGCAGCGTGTGCCTCGGGGGTCTCGTCACTCATCGCAGCCGAGCAAGAGCACTGGGCCCCGAAACGTCGAGAGGATTCCCGAGTTGCGGAAAGATTCCCGCCCCCGCTTCCGGAGCCTCAACGGCCCGACCCAATGTCATCGAGATTTGCAGGATCCTGGCGATCGAGATTTCCAGCACTGCCGGGCCGGGTGGAATGATCCGGACCGGAGGACCAGAGGTCGAAACCCGGATTCGAAGCGATCGGCTGGTCCGGATTCGAAGGGTCCTGGGTGCGATAGATGAACTCGCCGCCCCAGGGATCGAAGATTGAAAGCCCTTGGCGACCCGTTTGCCCGTTCAACCATCCCTGCGTATCGTTGTCCGGAGCAAGTTCGGCGAGATAAACCGGGGATCCTTCCCGGGCCGGTTCGGCGAAAAGGGCATCGAAGATTTCAGCCGTGCCCCCTTTTGCCGTGGGCTCCGGATAAAGCGGGTACTCGCCGCCATGGTCGGCGGCGTAGTCCTCCAAGGCAGACTCAAGAAGGCCGAGCTGCACCCTTGCTTGTGAGCGGCGCTGATTCTCCCCAACCACTCTCCAACCTTGGATACCCAAGGCTGCCAGCACGACGATGATCGAAATCACCACCAGCAGTTCCATCAGCGTGAAACCGCGAGGACCGGATTTTGAGGCGAATTTCACGCCTCTCCTTAGCAGGGAACGGGAGAGGCCACAAGCTCTCCCGTGCCTGCCGGGGCATCAATCCCAGCCGCGGATATCGTCCAGATTGTCCGGATTGTCGCGATCGTAGCCACCGGCCGCGCCGGGCTCGGTCTTGCCGTCGGGCCCCGCCGACCAGAGGTCGAAATCGGGGTTGGCGGCGATGGTCTGGTCCGGATTCTCAGGATCGTTGGTGCGATAGTAATACTCGTTGCCCCATGGGTCGTAGATCGCGAGGTTTTCCAAACCCTTCTTGCCGGCCAGCCAGTCCTGGGTGTCATTCTCGGGATCCAGCTCGGAGAGATAGACCTTGGTGTCTTCCTTGATCGGATCGCCAAAAAGCGCGTTGAAGATCTCGTCGGTTCCGTTTTTGGCGTTCTGCTGGGGATATGAGGGATACTCGCCGCCGTGATCGGTGGCGTAATCCTCCATCGCCATCTGCAGCAAGCCGATCTGGACCCTGGCCTGCGAGCGGCGCTGCTTTTCCTTCACCACCTTGAATCCACCCGCCGTGAGCGCGGCCAGAACCACGATGATCGAGATCACGACCAGCAGCTCCATCAGGGTGAAACCGCGGCCCTTGCGTTTGAAGTCGGTTCTCATGCCTCGTTGTAGCAGGGATTGAGTCAACTTCAACTTATTGGCCGACGGTCTGGATGACCTTGATCAGCGGCAGGAACAACGCGAACACCACCGACCCGACGACCAGCGCCAGGATGACGATCATGATCGGCTCCAGAATCGAGGTCAGCGCGGTGACGGCGTTGTCGACCTCGTCGTCGTAAACGTCCGCAACCTTCAGCAGCATCTCCGGGAGCTGGCCGGTCTCCTCACCGACATCGACCATGGAGATCACCATGCCTGGGAACACACCGGAAGCCTGGAGGGGCGTCACGATCGATTCCCCTTCCTTGACCGCCGCGTGAACCTTGTCGATGGCACCGGAGATCACCACGTTGCCCGCGGTGTCGCGGGTGATGTTCAGAGCCTGAAGAATCGGAACCCCGGAGGTGACCAGCGTGCCGAGGGTCCGCGAGAAGCGGGCCACGGCGCTCTTGCGCTGGATGTCGCCGATGATCGGCGCCTTGAGCTTGAGCGTGTCGATCGTCTTCCGGCCGCCCTTGGTTTTACCCCAGGAGTTGAAGGCGATGAAGATCAGCACCACGGCGAGGAAGAACCAGACCACGTTCGGGATCGGCCCGACGCTGGCGCTGAGGAAGAAGCGGGACGTGCCGAACACGATCTGCGAGATCATCGGCAGTTCCGCGCCCTCCATTTCCGCGAACATCGCCTCGAACTTCGGCACGATGACCAGCATGAGGAAGATGAGGATGGCGACCGCGATGAACATGACGATCACCGGGTAGACCATGGCCGAGACGATCTTGTTCTTCAGCTTCTGGGCCTTTTCCTGGTACTCGGCGAGGCGGACGAGAACGACCTCGAGCACACCGCCCAGCTCACCGGCCTTGACCATGTTGACATAGAGCTTGTTGAAGATCTTCGGGTGCTGGGAAAGCGCCTCGGAGAATGTGGAGCCGGATTGCACCGCATCGGCCAGGGCCTCGATGGTGGCCTTGAGGACCGGGTTGGGCTCCTGCTTCGCCAGCACGGTGAGACCCCGCAGCAGCGGCAGACCGGAATCGATCAGCGTCGCCAGCTGGCGGGTGAAGATCATCAGGGTCTTGGGCTTGATGCGGCCCCCGGTCTTCGCCTTGGCGGCCTTGCCCTTCTTGCCCTTGGGAGCAGCCTTGCCCTTTTTGGCCTTGGCGCCTTTTTTCTTGGCGGTGGCGAGCTGACCCTTGCCCGCTTCGACCACTTGGAGCGGATAGTAGCCTTGGGTGCGGAGCTGGTTGATGGCCTCGGCCTCCGATGTGGCGTCGACGGTCCCCGAAAGTTGCTCGCCTTTCGCGTCGGCGGCGGTGAATTGATACTGCGGCATGGTGGTTTTTTGAAAGTCGTTTGCTTTTTGTGGCGGATTTCCGGGTCCGGAGGCGAATCGAAAATGCGTCTGAAGAAGAAAATCAGGTGTATTTCAGGACTTCTTCAATGGTGGTTTTGCCGAGGTAAATGTTGCGCAGGCCGTCCTCCCGCAGGGTGGTCATGCCGTGCTCCATGGCCTTCTGCTTGACGACCACGGTGGGCGCGCGATCGGTGATGAGTTCGCGGACCGGTTCGTTGATATCGAGCAGCTCGTAAAGGCCGGCCCGGCCCTTGTAGCCGGTCTGACCGCAGACGTCGCAGCCCTTGCCCGTGTAGAAGTCCTTGTCACCCAACTCGTGCGGCGAGACGCCGAGTTGCGTGAGGATGGCTTCGCTCGGCTCATAGCTGGTTTTGCAGTTCGAGCAGATGGTCCGCACCAGACGCTGGGCCAGCACACCCTCGAGCGAGGCCGCGACGAGGAAAGGCTCCACGCCCATGTCAATGAGACGCGTCACCGCGCCGGGCGCGTCGTTGGTGTGCAGGGTGGAAAGCACAAGGTGCCCGGTGAGCGAGGCCTGGATGGCGATCTGCGCCGTTTCCATGTCCCGCATTTCCCCGACCATGATGCGGTCCGGGTCCTGCCGCAGGAACGCCCGCAGCACCCGCGGGAAGGTCAGGCCGATGCCCTCGTTGCAGGGAATCTGAATGATGCCATCAATGTCGTATTCGACCGGATCTTCCGCGGTGAGAAGTTTGTGGTCGATGGTGTTGATGCGGCGCAGCGCGGCGTAGAGTGTGGTCGTCTTGCCGGCCCCCGTGGGCCCGGTGACGATGAAGATACCGTTCGGCTTCACGATGGTGTCGCCGATGTACTCGTAAATGTGTTCGGGCAGGCCGAGGTTTTCCAGCGACAGGTTCACCGACGAGCGGTCGAGCACCCGGAGCACGACCGATTCGCCGTGCTGGGTGGGCAGCGAGGAAACCCGCATGTCCACCTGCCGTTCACCGACCTGCTTGACGATCCGGCCGTCCTGCGGGATCCGGCGTTCGGCGATGTTCATGTTCGCCATGACCTTGACCCGGGAAATGATCGGCAGGGCCAGGTGGATCGGCGGCGGCGCCATTTCGTAGAGCGAGCCATCGACCCGGTAGCGGATCTTGAAGTCGGTCTCGAAGGGCTCGAAGTGGATGTCCGAAGCCTTTTCCTTGATCGCCTGGTAGAGGACGAGGTCGACGTAGCGGATGATGGGCGCGGAGTTGGCCTCATTTTCCAGCTCGGCGGCGCTGAGTTCACCGTCCGGACCCCCGAACTCGAGCTGCTCGAGGATCGAATCCATGGCCGAACCGTCGCTGCCGTAGACCTCGTTGAGCTTTTCCTCGACCATGTAGTCGGGCGCCACGGCGAGGACCAGTTCGCGATCGAGCGCGAAACGAAGGTCCTCGAGGGTCTGCGGGTTCATCGGATCGACGAGCACCACGTGCAGGCCTTCCTCGTCGAAATTGATCGGCAGCGCGCCGTGGAGGCGGGCGGTGGCGGCGGGGATCAAGGCCGCGAGTTCCTCCGGCGGAGACCAGCCCTTGAGTTCGACCAGCGGGGCTCCGAGTTCGGAGGCGACGACCGGCCACACATCCTCGCGGTGCTGCACGACCTGGAAGTCCGCCAGCACTTCGGCGGCGTCCTTGCCGCTGTTGCTCGATTCGTTGAGGATTTCCTGTCCCAGCGAGCGGTCGATCATCCCGCGGCTGATGAAGAGTTCTACCAGTTGGTTGTTATCCATGGAAACGGGTTTTCAAAAAGTGTGCGATCAATCGGCGTCGGACATGGTGACGTGCAGCACCTCCTCGGCCGAGGTCAGGCCGGCGAGGACCTTGCGGATGCCGTCCTCGCGCATGGTCCGCATGCCGAGTTCGCGGGCGCGCTTGCGGAGCTGGGCGGAGGCCATGTTTTCATTGATCAGGTGGCGCACCTCGTCGTCCACCTGGAACAACTCGAAGATACCCATCCGACCTTTGTATCCCCCGCCGCGGCATTTTTCGCAGCCGACGGGGCCCATGATGGTCGCATCTCCGAGCCGGCTGGGGTCGAGATTCAGCGAGCGCATCTGCTTTTCGGTGAGCTGGGCCGGCGCCTTGCAGGCCGGGCACAGCTTGCGGGTCAGCCGCTGGGCGAGGATGGCGCGCACCGCCGAGGCGATGAGGAAGCGCTTGATGCCGATGTCGGCGAGACGGGCGACCGCGGACGGGGCGTCGTTGGTGTGCAGGGTGGAAAGCACCAAGTGACCGGTGAGCGCGGCGTTGATGGCGATGTTGGCCGTTTCCGCATCCCGGATCTCCCCGATCATGATGATGTTCGGCGCCTGGCGCAGCATGGCGCGCAGGGCGGCGGCGAAGGTCATGCCGACGTCCGCCTTCACCATCACCTGGTTGATGCCCGGCAGCTCGTATTCGACCGGATCCTCGACGGTGATGATCTTGCGGTCGGGGCGGTTGATGACGTTGAGGCAGGTGTAGAGCGTGGTCGTTTTCCCCGAACCGGTGGGACCGGTGACCAGGATGATGCCGTCCGGCAGGCCGATGAGTTCCTCGAAGGTCGCCTGGTCGTCGGAAAAGAAGCCCAGCTCCGGCAATCCGAGCACCAGGGCCGATTTGTCGAGGATCCGCATGACGATCGACTCGCCGTGGTTCGAGGGCACCGAGGAAACCCGGAGGTCGATCTCCTTGCCGCCGACCTTGAGCTGGATCCGGCCGTCCTGCGGCAGGCGCTTTTCCGCGATCGACATGCTGCCGCTCATGACTTTGAGACGGGCGATGATTGCCGGCAGCAGCTTCTTCGGGTGGTTGTCGACCTCCGCGAGGCGACCGTCGACCCGGTAACGGATGCGGACGGACGTTTCGAGCGGCTCGATGTGGATGTCCGACGCCCGCATGCGCATGGCTTCGGAAAGGAGGTTCTGCACCAGCTTGATGATCGGCGCGTCGCTGTCCTCGCCTTCCGCCCCGGGGGCACCGGCGACGTCGAGCATGTCGTGCTTGTCCTTGGCACCGTAAAACTGCTTCAGGAACGAGGCGATCTGGCTGTGGTTGGCCACCACGAACAACACCTCGCGGCCGAGCACCTGCGGCAGGCTGTCCATCGTTTCGAAATCAAACGGATCGGCGACGGCCACGCTGAGATAAACACCATCGTCGGCCACCGGCACCGCGCGGTAGCGGCAGGCGATGTCGTCCGGAATGGCGGAATTGACTTCGGGACTGATGGTCACGCCATCCAGATTCACCACCTCAAGACCCGCATTTTGGGCCAGCACGGCGGCCACGGTCGATTCGGTGAGTTCGGTGTCGGCGAGCAAGGTTTCGACCGGCGAGCCACCCTTGGCTCGGGCGTGGTCCACTTGTTCCTGGGTCACGGCACCCGCTTCCACGAGCAGGTCGGCTAGGTAGTCTTCGTTGGAGAACACTGTGGGTTTGGGAAGATCGTTCGAGGCTCTGCGGAGGTCCGGAATCCAAGGATTTCCAGCATCAGCAGTGCCGGACATTGGTCGAGCCGCCTCACCTTTGTCAACCTGTGCGGGTGCGCATTCGAGAATAGTCGTAGCTGCGGTAGGAACACGGTATGCACCATGCGCCTCCTTTTATTTCAGCGTAGCGCCGCAGCGGCGGCAGAACCGGGCATCCGGGAGGTGTCCGTGCGCCCCGCAGGAGGGACAGGTGCCGGAGCTGTCATCCCCGTCCGTGCGGGTCAGCTCCGCCGTCACGATCCCCGTGGGCACGGCGATGATCGCATAACCGGTCAGCGCCAGGAACGCCGTCAACACCTGGCCCCAGCCGGAACTCGGCGTCACGTCGCCATAACCGAGCGTGGTGATCGTGACCACCGCCCAGTAGACGCCGACCGGGATGCTGGTGAAGCCGCCCTTTTCCCCCTCGATCAGATACATGAGCGTCCCGGCGATCAGGGAAATGGTGGCCAGCACCATGAAAAAGACGGTGATCTTCGCCCGGCTCGCGACCAGGGCGCGCATCAGGTGCTCCGCTCCGTTCACATGGCGGGCCATTTTCAACACGCGGAATATCCGCAACAGGCGCAGCACCCGCACCACCATCAACGCGTGCCCGCCGGGCAAAAAGAGGCCCAAGTAACTGGGCAGGATGGAGAGCAGGTCGACGATCCCGTAAAACGACCGCGCGTAGGCTCCCGGGCGCCTCGATGCCCACAGGCGGGCCGCATACTCGACCGTGAAGAAGCCGGTGAAAATCCATTCCAGCACATAGAGTTGCGGCCCCACGGCTTTCCGGACCTCCTTCACGCTCTCCGCCATCACCGCGATCACGCTCAGCGAAATCAGGACCAGCAGCACCACGTCGAAGGCCTTCCCGGCCGGGGTTTCCGCCTCGAAAATAATCTCCCGCCACCTTTCCCGCCGCGTGGTCATGAGGTCACGCTGCCAAGCCTCCCCCACGCTAGCAAGTCCGCCCGACCTCCAAAGCGAAGGTTGCGCGATGCCGGACTCCGGTCATCGTAGCCGAGGATGTCCGACGCGGAAGCCCCCGAAACGCCCGAAAACGACCAAACGCGTCGCCGCTTCTGGAAGAAGAAGCGGTGGGGGTTTCTGGGCTTCGTGGCCGCCGCCTTGGTCTGGCTCAATGGACCCGGCTGGCGCTTCATTGCCACGAGAGTCGCCCAGCACTACCTGCCGGGGCTCGGTCTTGAAGGCGGCTTCGAGCTGACCGGCAGCCTGCTCGGCGGCGAGATCGGCATCCGCAAGCTCGACCTCAAGGGCGACGGCTCGGTCACCATCGCCGGCCTCGACAAGGCCGACATCCGCTACCGGCTCGGGGAGGTGGTCAAGGGCAAGGTCGCGAGCGTGGAGGTCGACGGGCTTTTCGTCGATGTCGACCTCGCCGCCCCGAAGATGGAAAAACCGCCGCAGGAGGACAAGCCGCCGACCGATCCCGTCGAGCTGCTGCGCTCGCTCCACCAGCGGTTGGTGCCGATGAATCTCCAGCTCACCGACCTCAGCGCGAACATCCACCGCGGGGCGGAAACGGTGGTCTCGCTCGCTTCGTCCGACCTGCGTCACAATCCCGGCAGCCCCGAGTTCAGGCTTTCGCTCGGCGATGTGCAGCTGCCCGGCGGCCGCGCGCTGCCGGCTCAGGACGCGCAACTCACCTGGGCTGAGGACTCGCTTTCCCTCGACCAGCTCAACCTGCTGCCCGGCGTCGGGATCCGCGACCTCACCGCGGTCTATCCGGAAAACGAGGACACCCGTTTCTCGGCCGGCCTGGTGATCGATGACAGCCGCCTCGACCTCGAAAGCGACCTCAAGCAGGCGACCGCCACCTTGTCCGGCGCGCCGCTCGGCATCCCGGAAACGCTGGCCCGTTTCGATCTGGAGCTGCCGATCCAGGGGAAAGTCACTTCGCTCGATGCGACGGTCACCGGCCTCGACGACGGCTTTTCCAACCCGGACATCACGGCAAAACTTGGCACCGAGGGCTTGGTTTACGACGGCTGGTTCACCGACACGCTCGAACTCGACGCCAAGCTGGCCGACCACCACGTCGATGCCGTTCTGCAGGGCAGAGCCCTCGGCTCGCCGGCCACGCTGAAGCTCGATGGCGACCTCGACCCCTCCGGCAACTGGCAGCCGCTCGCCGCCATCGCCTCGCTCGAGGTCGAGCAGGCCGTGCCGCCGCTCGATTACGTCCGCCAGCGCTTCGACCTCTCGCCGGACGCGCCTTCTCCCCCACCCTCCTCGCTTTCCGCCAAGGCCACGGCAAAGTTCGCGGAGGGCAAGCTGAGCCAATCCGCCCTGGTGCTCGACGCCACCGCCCGCGACGACTCGCCGCCGCTCCACCTCGAGGCGACCTGGGCACCCGACGCACCGCTCGGTGCCACGCTCAGGATCCCCGACGCCACCGTGGCGGGCAGCTTCGATTTCGCGGAAAAAACCTACACCGCCGACCTGGCGACCCAAGACTGGCGGCCCGAGCGCCTCAATCCCTGGACCGTGCCGTGGGGCGTCGAGCTGCCCGCCGGCATGCAAGGCACGCTGACCTTGAAAGGCAGCGGCAACCTCCCGGCGCAGACCCACACCGGCGAGCTCGAGGTCGGCTCCTTCGAGTGGCAGCGGGAGGGCGAAGGCCAGCCGCTGAAGGTCTTCGCCGAGGCGAAGTACGACTGGCCCCGTAGCGTCGATATTTCCTCGCTCAACGTCCAGCAGGGCCCGCAGAAGATCGAAACGCGCGCGCAGCTCGCGGACCAAAAGCTCCAACTCGAGGAGCTGTCGTGGACCGATGGCAGCGACGTCCTGCTCAACGGCCGCGCGACCGTCCCCGTCCCGGAAAACCCGGCCGACTGGAAGGCCATCCTGCGCTCCGACGAGAAGGTCGACGTGGACATCACCAGCACCGAGCTGCCGTTTGCGAAGCTGCATCCCTTCCTGCCGGAAAATGTCCGCTTCCCCGAGGCCAGCCGCGGCAGGATCTCCATCCAGCTCACCGGCAGCCCCGCCGAGCCGCTGCTCGACGCCACCTTCACCGCCAGCGACCTCAAGCTCGACCGCTTTTCCGATGCTCCACCGGTCGACGTGGACCTCCAAGCCACCGGCCGCGAGCACACGCTCAAGCTCGAGGGCAACCTGCGCGCACCCGGCTACCCCCCGGCCGTGATCGACGCGGTGACCAACTGGGAGCCCGAGCAATGGGCGGACGATCCGGAGACCGTCAAGCAAGCCCCGCTCGATGCCAGCGTGAAGGTCGCCGACCTCAACCTCGAGCTGTTCAAGGACTTCGTCCCGAAAGCGCGGGCTCTGGAGGGTGAGGTGAACCTCACCGCCGAGGTCACCGGCACCGTCGGCGATCCCAAGCCGCTGGCCACGCTGACCCTCGAGGGCGGCCGCTTCGAGATGAAGGACCCGGGCATGCCCCGCCTCAAGGACGGCAGCCTCCGTTTCACCGCCACCCCGACGCACCTGGAGCTGGAAAAAATGTCCGCCATGCTGTCGGGCGGCTCGCTCGACCTTTCCGGCTCCGCCGATCTCGCGGAGGGTCAGCTTTCCAACCTGAACTTCAACATCGACGGCACCGGCCTTCCCGCCGTGCGCAACGATTCGATGATCGTCCGCATCAACCTCGACCTCGGACTGCGGGGCGATTGGGAAACCGCCACCTTGTCCGGCAACATCGGAGTGATCGACAGCCTGTTCCACAAGGACATCGAGATCCTTCCCCTCGGCGGCCCGGTCCGCACCGTGGCCGAGCCGCAACTCGCGCGGGTCGATTCCGCCAAGCCGGCCGACGTCACCTCGTCGATCCCCGAGCCCTTTCGCGACTGGCGGCTCGATCTCACGGCCAAAACAGTCAACCCCTTCCTCGTCCGCGGCAACCTGGCCGGCGGCGAGGCCTACCTCGACGCCCGCGTCGGCGGCACCATCGGCAGCCCCCGCCCGGATGGCCGCGCGACGCTGCGCGAGGTGACCGCCAAGCTGCCCTTCAGCACGCTCAACATCGACAAGGGCTACGTGGTGCTGCGCCCCGACCACCCCTTCGATCCGGTGCTCGACATCAAGGGCCACTCCTCGGTGCGGCCCTATGAGATCGACATCTACGTCTACGGGCCCGTTTCCGACCCTCAGATCCAGCCGACCTCGAATCCGCCGCTGCCGGAAAGCGAGATCTACACCCTGCTGGCTTCCGGCACCACCACCGAGGGCATCGAGGATACCGATGCCGCCACCGCCCGCGCCGCGCAGCTGCTGATCGAGGAGTTCCGCCGCGGCCGGCTGGGCAACGTGCCGGCCCTGAAGCCGCTGTTCAAGGTGCTCGACAAGGTCGATTTCCAAGTCGGCGAGCAGGACCCCTACAGCAGCCGGAAATACAACTCCGTGGCCTTCGAGCTGGACGACAACTGGCTGCTCACCGCCGGCATCAGCGAGCAGGGAAATACCCGCACCAAGGTCACCTACCTCTTCCGCTTCCGCTGATGCTCCGCCATCCGATCACATTCGCCGCGGCGCTCACGCTCACCTCGCTGGCGCAGGACACCGAGATCCGCATCGTCGGCGACGACAGCATTTCGGAAACCGAACTGCGCGCCGCACTCAGCGGTCGCCTCGACCACATCCGCGCCAATCCCGCCACGCCCTTCCGCGCGGCCGACGCCGCCTTCCTGATCGAGCAGACCTATCGCGATGCCGGCTTCAACGACGCCACGCTCTACTGGAAAATCCTCGGCCCCCGGACGATCCAGATCCGCGTGGAGGAAGGCCGCCGCGACCTGCTCGGCGAAGTGGAGGTGCGCAACGTGCCGAACGAGAAGCTCAACGAGACGCTGGTCGATCTTTTCAAGCTCAACCCCACCAAGCGCGCCACGGGCTTTTCCGAAGTGCCCTTTCAGGAAGGCGACGAAGACAAGGGCCTCGACCTGATGCGCAAGCAGATGCGCAGCATTGGGTTCTACGACGCCGAGGTCTCGGTGGTGAGCCGCACCGAGCACCCGGACAGCGGCGAGATCGACTTCGTGTTGGCCGTGGATGCCGGCTCGGTGGCCACCATCGCCTCTCCCACGCTGGAGGGAAAATCAGCGCCCGGCACGCAAGCGGCGCTGGCCTCGGTGACCGGCAAGCCCGCCACCACGGGCAACCTCAACCTGCTGCGCTCGAAGGTCGTCGAAACCTACCAGAGCGAGGGTTTCCTCCGCGCGGAGGTCCGCATGACGCTCGACCAGGAAGATGGCCACGTACGGCCTCGCTTCACCGTGACCGAGGGCCAGCGCATCGTGCTGCGCGACATCAAGGTGACCGGCACGGAAAAAACCGACCCCTCCCGGATCGAAGTTCGCCTGAAGGATCTGAAAGGCACCGCCGTCGATGGCAACCTGGCCCGCGAGCGCGTCAGCGACCTGATCGCCACCGGTGCCTTCGAGTCCGTTCGCACCGAATTCGAGCCGGTCGGCGACGGCATGGTCGATGCCCTCTTGCGGGTCCGCGAAGCCGATGCGCGCGGCATTTCCGTCCACGCCGGCGTGGACTCCTACGAGGGCTTTCTGGTCGGGGCCGGCTATTACGATCGCAACCTGTGGGGCCGCATCCTCAACTTCAGCTCCGGCTTCGAGGCCTCGCAGCGCTCGCTGCTGGGGGAAATCTCGCTTACCAACCCATGGATCGCCGGCAGCGACATTTCGGGGAAAGTCCGCTTGTTCGCCAACTCGCGCGACAACGAAGGCTACAACGTGCTCCGGACCGGCCTGGAAGCCGGCGTGGTGTGGCCGGTCAGCGAGCACTACGACCTCGAGGCCACGGTCGGCTGGTCCTACAACCACCTGACCAATGACGGCCTGCTGCCAAGCGAACTGGGCGAGACGGACTACCAGAACCCCTACCTCCGCTTCAATCAGAAGCTCGACTACCGGGACAGCGCGATCACGCCGACCAAGGGCTGGTATTTTGAAACCCCCCTCGAACTCGGGGCGGCACTCGGCAACGACAGCTCCACCTACGCCAAGGCCGGCTTCGCGACCGCCTGGTTCCGCAAGGTCGGCTCGTCGGGCTTGCTCGGCCTGGGTCTTCGAGGCGACCTCCTCGTCCCCCTGTCCGGCGGCGAGAACCTGCCGATCGACCTGCGGCTCTTCAACGGCGGGGCCCGCAGCGTCCGCTCCTTCCGCGAACGGGAGCTCGGTCCTTGGTCGATCACCGGCTACCCGGTCGGCGGCCAGGCCTCGTGGGTGGCGAATGTGGAATACAGCCACCTGATTGCCGGCCCGCTGCGTGCTGTGGGCTTCGTCGATGCCGGCGGACTTACTCGTGATTGGGAAGCCTTGGGTTTCGACTCGCCGGAGGTTGCCATCGGCCTCGGTTTCCGGCTCGATCTGCCCATCGGCCCGGTGCGTTTCGAATACGGCCACAATCTCACGCGTGACGGCCATGACCCATCGGGCACTTTCCACTTCGCCATCGGGGCTGCTTTCTGAGCCCCGCCCCGACTCATGACCGCGATCATCCCGTCCTGCGAAACCGCCGTTTCCACCGTTCCCGAATGGCATCGCGCCGATGCCAAGGGCCACGAGGAGTTCATCGCCGCCCACGGCTGGTCCCCCGGCGCGCTGAACCTCGCCCAGGGCGTGGCCATGCAGGTCCACTCGCCGCTGATCCATGCGGAAAGCACGCGGCTGCTGATCGACCTCGGCCGCCATCCGGAAAGCGACGACCGCTGGAGTCAGCTCAGCCGGTCGCTCACCGAGGACCAACGCCGCCGCCTCGACGAGCGGCAGAAGAAGAACTACCTCGACACCCTCGCCAACCGCATCCGCATCCCGATGATGCGCCGGGAAACGACCGTCCACCTCTCCGTCGATACCGCCGACCTCGGCGGCGCAGCGGTCGAGATCGCCTGCGATGGACGCCGCACCGACGAGTTGGACTGGATCGACCGCTGGATCGCCGCCCTGCGCCAGGTGCTGCCCGCTGATCAGGTCCGCTCCGGCACCACCGGTTCGAACGACCTCCAGAGCTACCTGCGCGACAAGTTTCCCGGGCTGATGTCGGTCCGCCTCACCGCCGCCACCTCCAGTTTCCTGGAAAACCGGCCCGTCCGCTGGAGCGAGCTGCGCAAGGCAGTCCTCGCCACCATCCCGCGCGACTGAAACTCAGCGCCCGAGCATCGAGTTCGTCTCCTCCACCGTCAGCGAGCGTTCGCTGCGGTAGTCGCGGATCTCCGGCTGTTTCCACACCCGCCGGCGCAGGTCGGTTTCCGCATCGGAGGTCGTGGCGATGCCCTCCATCCCCGCCTCGCGGGCCGCGCCCGTGCCGATGGCATCGGTCGTGTAGTTCCGCCCGCTGTCGCGGGAAACCATCGCACCCTCGCGCGCCCCGGACGAACCCTCGCGGGCGGCGGTCATGAACCGGCTGCCATCGGTATCGCCGCCATAAACTTGCTTGGCGTAGTCCTTGGTCCCCCAGAACGACTTTTTGGCATAGTCCTTGGCCACGAACTCGCGCTTCGACAGCTCGCCTTCATACATCGAGTTGGCCTGCGAGTTCTCCATAGCCGACTTGCGGGCCCCGCCCGAGTAATTCGGATTGTAGGTTCCGAAGTCCTCCAGCGTCTTCTTGTGGGCGGCCGCCGCCACCGGCTGCTCGGCCGATTTTTCCCCGGCACACGAGGCCAGGCATCCGACCAGGACACAGGCGGTGGGAAAAAATCGATGGCTCACGGCGGGCGACGCTGCCAAAACGCCCCCCCGCCCGCAATACGGGATTTGCAGGCCTTTTCCTCGCCACTTGTCACGCGCCCCGAGCTGCCCTAGACCCACCGCCGTGACGCCCGAAGAACAACTCGCGATCCTCACCGCCGGCACGGCGCAGGTGATTTCGGAAAAGGAACTGCTCGAAAAGCTCAAGTCCGGCCGCCCCCTGCGCATCAAGCTGGGGCTCGATCCCACCACGCCGGACATCCACCTCGGGCACACGGTCGTGTTCGAAAAGATGCGCCAGTTCCAGAAACTCGGGCACCAGATCGTGATCCTCATCGGCGACTTCACCGCCACCATCGGCGATCCCTCCGGCCGCTCCGCCACCCGCCCGCCGCTCAGCCGCGAGGATGTGCTGGTCAACGCCAAGACCTACACCGACCAGATCTTCAAGCTGCTCGATCCCGACAAGACCGAGGTCGTTTACAACGGCGACTGGTTCCGCAAGATGACCTTCGAGGACGTCCTGCGCCTCAACGCCCGCGTGACCATGCAGCAAATGCTCCAGCGGGAGGACTTCAAGAAGCGCATCGCCGAGGGCACGGAGGTCCGGCTTCACGAGATCCAGTATCCCATCGTCCAGGGTTGGGACTCGGTCGAAGTCCGCGCCGACGTCGAACTCGGCGGCACCGACCAGCTCTTCAACCTGCTCGTCGGCCGCGACCTGCAGAAGGAAGAGGGCCAGGAGCAGCAGATCGTCATGACCATGCCGCTGCTCGAGGGCCTCGACGGCGTGAAAAAGATGTCCAAGTCCTACGGCAACTACGTCGGCGTGAACGACGCGCCGCAGGACATGTTCGGCAAACTGATGAGCGTCTCCGACGACCTCATGGCGCGCTACTACCTGCTGCTGCTCGGCCAGACGCTCGATCCCGCCCAGCACCCGATGGAGGCCAAGAAGTCGCTCGCCGAGCAGATCACCGCCCGCTACCACGGCCCGGAGGCCGGCAAGGCGGCGCGCGATGACTGGGACACCCGGTTTTCCAAAAAGGACCTCGCCGCTTCCGACCTACCGGAAATCCCCTGTCCCGGGGAAACCACGGTGCTGGCCCTGGCCGCGCAAAGCTTCGAGAGCGCGTTTGGCATCACCAAGTCGAACGGCGAGCTGAAGAAGCAGTTCATTTCCTCCGGCTCCGTCCAACTGAATGGCGACAAGCTCTTCGACCCGAACGCCACCGTTTCTCCGGCTGCCGGGGATGTGTTGAAGCTCTCGAAAAAGCACGCGGTCCGCTTCATCTAACGGCAGCGGCGTGGATCTTCATCCGTGCGATCCTCCACCATGCTTCCCATCCTCTACATCAAGCCCGGCTGCCCGTGGTGCATCGACGTCGAAGCCTACCTGCGCCGCCAAGGGATCGACTACGAGACGGTCAACGTCTCCCGCGACCGTGACGGCATGCAGGCGATGATCGAGCTCAGCGGCCAGACCAAGGCCCCCACGATGGACTGGGACGGCCAGGTACTGGCCGACTTCGGCGTCGACGAGCTGATTCCCTTCCTGGAAAAAGTCCGCCGGATTTAAGGGACGGCGGGCATCGACCCGGGACGGCGGGCATCGACACGGGGACGGCGGGCATCGACACGGGGGCGGCGGGCATCGACCGCCGGGCAGGGCCCCCGACGTGGGCCCGCTCAAAAAACGTCCTCCGCGCCCGGAAAAGCCCGCTTCAAAGACCTCGAAGCCTCTCCCCAAGCCCCCGCGCTGCCACCCTCCTGCCCGGCGCGCTCCCGCTCAAAAAACGTCCTCCGCGTCCGGAGACGCCCGCTTCAAAGACCTCGAAGCCTCTCCCCAAGCCCCCGCGCTGCCACCCCCCTGCCCGGCGGTCAATGCCCGCCGCCCCAACCTCATCCACTGCAGAAATTTGCCGGCCGGAGTCCACTTTTTAGAAAAAGTCCGCTGAGCGTGAGACGTCACGACCGCGAAGGGGACGGCGGGCATCGACACGGGGACGGCGGGCATCGACACGGGGACGGCGGGCATCGACACGGGGACGGCGGGCATCGACACGGGGGCGGCGGGCATCGACCGCCGGGCAGGGCCCCCGACGTGGGCCCGCTCAAAAAACGTCCTCCGCGCCCGGAAAAGCCCGCTTCAAAGACCTCGAAGCCTCTCCCCAAGCCCCCGCGCTGCCACCCTCCTGCCCGGCGGTCAATGCCCGCCGCCCCTTTCATCACTCTTGCGCGTCCTCGGCGGTACGTTCGATCCTCTCGCCCATCCGCTGCAGAAACTCGCCGGTTTTCTCGGTGGCCGTTCGAACGCCCTCGCCGGTCTTTTCGATGGCGGTATCGATCCCTTCCCCGGTCCGCTCGCCGATGGTTCGGGCGCGCTCGTCCGTCGTCTCGATGGCTTCGTCCAGCTCCTCCCCGGGCTCAACCGGCTCCTCCTCGACTTCGCCGATCCGATACTCCATTTCGCCCGCCGCTTCCTCAGCCTCGTCGCCGGCTTCCTCAATCCGGTCGGCGACTTCATCGCCATTCACGGAAACCTCGTGGTCCTCGATCACCACCGCCTTCGGAGGCTCCTCCTTTTCACAGGAAACCGACACGAGAACGAGGGCCAGCGGAGCAACACAAAGAGCTTTCATGATGCCAAGATGGCGCGCCTTGTCCGGACGCGCCATCGAAAATCCAACCGTCCGGGAACGCCCCGTCGTCAGTAGACATCGCGCTGGTAGCGCTTGTCCTTCTTGAGCTGCTTCACGAACTCGGCGGCCTCGTCCTCGCTCATGCCGCCATGCTTCACGGCCACGGCGTGAAGGGCGTCATCGACGTCCTTGGCCATGCGCGAGGCATCGCCACAGACGTAGAACGCCGCTCCCTTTTGCAGCCACTTCCACAGCTCCTCGCCGTTCTGCTGCATCAGGTGCTGCACGTAGACCTTCTCCTTCTGGTCGCGTGACCACGCGAGGTCGAGGCGGTCCAGCGTGCCATCCTTCACGTAGCCTTCCAGCTCGTCTTTGTAGAGGAAATCGGTGGCCTGGTACGGATTGCCGAAAAGCAGCCAGTTGCCGCCCTTGGCACCTTGGAGTTTCCGCTCCTCGAGGAAAGCACGGAAGGGCGCGATGCCGGTCCCGGGGCCGCACATGATCAGCGGCGTGTCCGGATTTTCCGGCAGACGGAAGGCCTTGTTCGAGTGGACGAAAACGCCGGGCGTCGCTCCCGCCGAACGGTCCGCGAGGTAGCTCGTGCAGATGCCGCCGCGCTTCCTACCATGACTCTCGTAGCGAACGATGCCGACGCACAGATGCACCTCGCCCGGGTGGGCGTTCGGGCTGGAGGCGATCGAGTAGAGCCGGGGTTGGAGCTTCTTCAGGATGCCCACGAAGTCCTCGCCATCGGCGAAGTCGGCCGGGTGGTCGATCACGAGATCGATCAGGTCGCGCCCCCAGCAGAACTCGGTGTAGGCGGCCTTGTCATCGGCCTCCACCAGCGCCCGCAGGAAGGGTGAGCCGCTGCGTGGCTGCCACTTCTTGATGATCGACTTGTTAAGGGTGCCGATGTCGTAATGCTTCAAAAGCGCCTCGCGCAGCGGCGCCTCCTTGCCGTTCGGCAGCGGTACGTCGGTATGGGTGTTGAAAGCCAGGTTGGCGAGGATCTCATCGACGACCTTGGGGTCGTTCTCGGGCACCAGGCCGAGCGCATCGCCGACCTCGTAGACAAGGCCGGATCCCTCGAGGGAAAACTCGATATGGTGGGTTTCCCGGGCCCCGCCCTGGTTCATGTTGAAGTTTTTCAGGATGGGCGACGGGAACGGCCGGTTTTTCGAAAAACCTTCCTCCGTCTGGTCGAGGGTTTCCTCGCCGGCGGGCACGGTCACCGTTTCCGGGGCCAGGACATCGACCACGGCCTCGCTCCACTGCTTGAACTCGGCATCGAATTCCACGTCGCAGTCCACCCGCTCCACGATCCGGGTGGCTCCCAGCTCGCTGAAACGCACGTCGATGTCCACGCCGCACTTGCAGAAGTCCGGGTAGTTCGAGTCGCCGAGCGCGAGCACGGAAAAACTCACTCCTTCGAGCTTCGGTGCGTCGGCCGAGAGGATCCAGTTGTAGAAATCCGCGGCGTTGTCCGGCGGTTCGCCGTCGCCATAGGTGGAGGTGATCACCAGGACGTTCTTTTCCTGCGGCAGCTGCGAGCGATCGTAGGTCGCCAGGTCGGCCACGGTGGGCTCGAAGTTGCCCTTCTTCAGGCGCTTGAGGAGCTTCTTGGCGAGCCCTTCGGCGTTGCCGGTCTGGGAGCCCCACAGCACCGTCACCGGCACGGCCGGCCCGGTCGGGGCACTGGGGATCGAAACACCGGCGAGGGTCTTGGTCAGGAATGCCTCAAGCCAAGCCCGCTGCTCGGCGGTGAAGGGGGCATCGTCGGGAAGTCGGATCATGGTCGGAATGCAGGAATTCGGCGGCTCCGCCGAGGGAGGCGGACCATGGAGTTAGAAAGATGGGGATTCAAGCGCGTTTCATACCATCCGCGGAGTGCAGACGCAGCGCGGATCAGACTAGGAATCGGCCTCCAGCAATCGCAGGAAGCACGGCAGGATTTTCCGGAACAGGGAGTTTTTTCCCCCGCGGGAAAGCTGCTCACCGACCAGCCCGGCGCACGACTCGGGATCCACCGGTCCGGGCTCCTCGATGTGGTGCCCGGGGGCCTCCAGATGACGGCAGAGATAGTTGTCGCCCTCGCAGCGGATGACTTCGATCGTCACCTCCCCGCCCCGCAGGCGGAAAAGCTGGATGGGCGGCCCGGCGTCCACCGCCTCGAGGGTCACCGTGATGCCCTGGCCGCCGCGGCTTTCGAAGGAAAACGACCGCGCGCCGCCTGCGCTCCGGTCGTCGCGCAGCGACAGCTCGCTGGCCTCCCGCCAGCCGGCTTGCGTGACCAGCCAGGCGAGCAGTTGCAAGGCCGCCATGCGATGCTTGGCATGATGGCGGATGGTGACCGTGTCGATCTTTCCAAGCACCGACTGCGCCACCGGGTCGTCGAACAAGGCTGCGGTCGAAACGCGGATCTGGAAACTGCGCGTCCACTCGAGGTCCTGCACCACCAAGGCATCGCGCGACTCGAGGGCATGGTGGATTTTTCCAAACGAAGCGACCGGCGTGGACCACTCGGAGCTGTCGAAAATGAAGCGATCCACCCCGCGGGCGAAGCGGTCGTCGAACACCCAGCTCAGCTCGCCCTGCCACCACAGCGTCAGCGGCAGGTCGGAGGCCAGGTGGGCGAAGACCGTGTTGTGCAGGCGACCGGTCGAGCGGCCGGACAGCGCGAAGGCGAGCTGTTCGCAGCACACCGACTTGCGACCGTGATGCAGGTGGCAGTGGGCGGTGATCCAGGCCCGGATCGAGGCCTCGGGGGCGTCGAAGTCCATGCTGATCAGGATGGCGCGGCAGGCGTGCTCGACGGTCAGCTCGCGCACCGCCTTCGAGTTCCGCTCGAGGCTGTCGGGCACCTCGGAATAGATCGCCAGGTTGATCAGCGAGGCGTTGGTGCGGGCATCGTCCTCGCCCCACAGCTTCTTCAGCTCGTGATCGATCGTGCCGACCGGCACTTCGCGGCCGAGTTCGGGATGGACGGAAAGGGTCTCGCTCATGACTTTCTCCTTACAGTCGACGCCATTCGTGGCCGTCCTCCTTCAGCAATTGATCGGCTTCCTTCGGTCCCCACGAACCGGCGACGAATTCTGTCATCGCCGGCGGCTGATCGGACTGGTGCCAGGCATGCTCGATGTGGTCGATGAACTTCCAGGCCTCCTCCACCTCGTCGCGGCGGGCGAACAGGGTGGCATCGCCGGCCATCGCATCCAGCAGCAGGCGCTCGTAGGCCTCCGGGCTGCTTTTTCCGAAGCTCGTCGAGTAGTGAAAATCCATCTTCACCGGCTCCAGGCGCAGACTGGTGCCCGGGATCTTGGAAACCATCCGCAGCGAGATGCCCTCGTCGGGCTGGATGCGGATGACCAGCACGTTGTTTCCCGGCAAGCCGCCGGGGGTGGCATTGAAAAGCACGCCCGGCGGCGACTTGAAGTGCACCGAGATCTCGGTCGCCTTCTTCGGCAGGCGCTTGCCCATGCGGATGTAGAACGGCACGCCGCTCCAACGCCAGGTGTCGATCAGCAAACGCAGCGCCACGTAGGACTCGGTCATGCTCTCGGGATCCACGCGGTCCTCCTCGCGGTAGCCGGGGACCGACTCGCCATCGACGTGGCCGGCGGTGTACTGGGCTCGGATCACGTTGCGGGCGACCTTTTCCGCGGTGTCCCACTGCCGCAAAGAGCGCAGCACCTTCACCTTCTCGTCGCGCACGCCGTCGGCGCTGAGATCGGTCGGCGGCTCCATCGCCACCAGACTGAGCAGCTGGAGCAGGTGGTTCTGCACCATGTCACGCAGCGCGCCGGCCTTGTCGTAGTAGCCGCCACGACCGCCCTCCATGCCGAGGTTTTCCGCACAGGTGATCTGGATCTGGGCGATGTGATTGCTGTTCCACAGCGGCTCGAAGATCGCGTTCGCGAAACGCAGCACCATCAGGTTCTGGGCGGTCTCCTTGCCGAGGTAGTGGTCGATCCGGAAGGTGTCCTTTTCCTCGAAGGTCTTGCTGACCACGTGGTTGAGGTGCTGTGCGGTGGCGAGGTCGGTGCCGAAGGGCTTCTCGACGATCACGCGCGACCAGCAGCCGTCCTTGGCCTTGTTCAGGCCGGCCTTTTTCAGGTGTTCCAGGATGTCATCGAAGAACTCCGGCGCACTGGCGATGTAGAACAGCCGGTTGCCCTTGCCGCCGCGCTCGCGGTCGTATTCGTCGAGCCGCTCGGCCAGGCGGCGGTAGCCGTCGTCATCGTGAAACTCGCTCCGGTGGTAATGGATGCTCTGCACGAAGCTCGACCAGACCTCGTCGTCGTGCCCGGAGCGCGAGACCTTGCGGTTGAGTTCCTCGAGGCCCTCGCGGAATTCCTCGTCCGATTTGTCGCGACGGGCGAAACCGACGATCTTCACGCCGGGTGGCAGTTCGCCATCGACGGCCAGGTTGTAGAGCGCCGGCACCAGCTTGCGGTGGGTGAGGTCGCCGGTGGCGCCGAAGATCACCACCGTGCACGGATCGGGGCGGGTGCGGGAAACGAGGTCTTCGCGAAAGGGATTGCTCATGAAAACGGGGCGCTGATTTGGCGGATTGGGCGGGCGAGGAAAAGAGAAATGGGTATGAATTTCGGTCAAGCGGCAGATGAGCGCAGTCGGCCTTTTGCCGCGCACCGCGATTTCGCCGGCCTCACCCCTGGGGGCGGCGGGCATCGACCGCCGGACAGGGCCTGCCGAGCCCTTCCCCCAGCCCACGTCCTCCGCGTCCCGCCCAGCCCTCCGCGGAGCCCCTCCGATTGGAAAAAGCCATCCACCCACGGGGGCGGCGGGCATCGACCGCCGGACAGGGCCTGCCGAGCCCTTCCCCCAGCCCACGTCCTCCGCGTCCCGTCCAGCCCTCCACGAAACCCCTCCGATTGGAAAAAGCCATCCACCCACGGGGCGGCGGGCATCGACCGCCGGACAGGGCCTGCCGAGCCCTTCCCCCAGCCCACGTCCTCCGCGTCCCGCCCAGCCCTCCACGGAGCCCCTCCGATTGGAAAAAGCCATCCACCCACGGGGGCGGCGGGCATCGACCGCCGGACAGGGCCTGCCATCTGACTTGATCTCGACCCCGACTTCAGCTCCCCACACGGAGGCTGCCAGGGTCGCCAAGCGAGTGCAGCAGCCGTCGAGCTTCACCGGCCCTGCCCGGCGGTCGATGCCCGCCGCCCCGCTCCATGCCCGCCGCCCCGACGCAAAACGCCCGACCACTTGCGTGGACGGGCGTTTTGAGAAAAATCGTCGGAAGGTCCGATCAGCGCGAGTAAAGCTCGACGATCAGCTGCTCGTTGACGAGCGGGTCGATTTCCGAGCGATCCGGAACCCGCTCCACGGTGCCCTCGAGCGAGTCGCGGTCGAGCGTGAGCCAATCCACCAGCGGGACCGACTGGGTCAAGTCCATCATGCGCAGGGCGAGCTGCTGGGCGGAGGGCTTGGAGCCGACCTTGATCTTGTCGCCCGGCTTCACCTGATAGCTGGCCACATCGACACGAGTGCCGTTGACGTAAACGTGGCCGTGGTTGACGAGCTGGCGGGCGGCGGCACGGGTGTTGCCGAAGCCGAGGCGGTAGCAGACGTTGTCGAGGCGGAGCTCCAGCAGTTGCAGGAGGATCTCACCTGTCACGCCGCGGCGGCGGGCGGCTTCCTCATAGTAACCGCGGAATTGCTTCTCGAGGACGCCGTATTGGAAACGCAGCTTTTGCTTTTCGCCGAGGGCGATCGAGTAGTCGCTCTTCTTCTTGCGGCCGGCGCGGAGGCCGTGCTGGCCCGGCGGGAAGCTGCGGCGTTCGAGAGCCTTGGAGGAGCCGAAGAGAGCCACGCCAAAGCGGCGGCTGATCTTGGCGCGGGGTCCGGTGTAACGTGCCATGGTAAAGGAAAAGTGGGGATTAAACGCGGCGGGCCTTCTTCGGGCGGCAGCCGTTGTGCGGAATGGCGGTGACGTCCTTGATCGAGGTGATCTCGACGCCGAGGGCCTGCACGGCACGGACGGCGGACTCGCGACCGGAACCCGGGCCCTTGACGCGGACATCGGCTTCCTTGAGGCCGTGGCCCATCGCCTGGCGGCAGGCATCCTGCGACACGACCTGGGCGGCGTAGGCGGTGCTCTTGCGGCTGCCCTTGAAGCCCATCTTGCCGGCGCTCGACCAGCCGATGGTGTTGCCGCTGGCGTCGGTGACGCTGACAATGGTGTTGTTGAAGGTGGCCGTCACGTGGACGATGCCCTTCGAGACGTTCTTCGATCCCTTGGCCTTGTGGATCTTGATCTGACCCTCTTCAGCGCCGGCGATCTCGGCGAAAATGTCGCGCTTCTCCTCTTTCTTGGGAGCGGCGGTTTCTTCAGCCTTGGCTTCCTCGGCGGGAGCGGCGGCGGGAGCCGCGGCCTCGGCGGCCGGGGCGGCTTTTTCCGGAGCCTCGGCGGCCGGAGTTTCAGCTTTGGTTTCTTCGTCAGCCATCTTGGAGAAAAGTCAGAGGTTATTTCTTCACGCCCACCGTCTTGCGCTTGCCCTTGCGGGTGCGGGAATTGGTGCGGGTGCGCTGGCCACGGACGGGCAGGCCGCGCTTGTGGCGGATGCCACGGTAGCAGTTGATCGAGGTCAGGCGCTTGAGCTGGGCCTGCTTCTCACGGCGGAGGTCGCCTTCGATGATGATGCCCTCGCTCTGGATCACGGTGCCGATCTTGACCAGTTGGTCTTCGGTCAGCTGGCCGGCACGGATGTCCGGATCGATGCCGGCGTGGTCAAGGATGCGCGACGCGGTCGTCGCGCCGATGCCGTAGATGTAGCGGAGCGATGCTTCGATCCGCTTTTCGTTGGGGATTTCGATGCCGAAAATACGTGCCATGGGAGCTTTGGGTAAGCGAGTGTCGCCTGGGGACCGGAAACCAAGAATCGCGTGCTCCGGTCCGGAGCGGGCGGGCTGTTTAGCAGAGGAATTCGGGCTGACAAGCGGGAAATCTGAATTTTCCGACGGATTTCCGCTCACAGCGGACGGATCCGCATCGCCCGGAACCAGACCTCGTCGCCATGGTCCTGAACCAGCAGCCGGCCGGGCTCCGCCGCGGCGAAATCCACGACCTTGGAGAACTTGCTGTCGCTCTTGAGCTTCCTCCACTGCTCCGAGCCGAGGTCGACCTCCACGACCTTCTCTCCGTTGAGCCAGTGGACGATGGATTCGCCCTTCACCACGATCTTCGACCGGTTCCATTCGCCCGCCGGCTTGTCCGCGCCCTTTTTCGCGGCGACCACGTCGTAGAGCGAGCCCGCGCGCTGGTCATCGGTCCTGCCATTGGGGTGACGCTCGTTGTCGAGGACCTGGTATTCCGCGCCAATCCAGGCCGGCCCTTTTTTCCGCACCCGGTATTTCACGCCGCTGTTCCCGCGCTTGGAGATCTTCCATTCGAACTCCAGTTCGAAGTCGGTGTAGCGGGCCTTTGAAATCAGGTCCCCGGAGCCGGAGACCCGGTGCAACATGCTGTCCTCCAGCAGCCACCCTTTTCCCGGTGCTCCGCCGCTCGCGGAAGTCCAGAGGGAGGCCAGCGGCGACTCCAGCAGATACTCCCATTTCCCCTCGGCGGCGATGGCCGGAGCCGCACTCATCATCACCAGCAGCATGGATCGTCGGAGCCCGTTCATGGCAGGGCCTACGCCCCCCGCCGCGCACTCCTTTCCCGGATGCCATCCCTACTCGACAAACCCCGCGCCCACCCTAGCGTCGCCCTTATCCTACTTCGCATCCGTTTCCATGGACGATCCCACCCTCTCACCCGCGCCCACCTCCGATCTACCCCCCGACGACGTCGCCGCCATCGACGAGCTGGGTAAAACCTACGCCGCCTTCCGCGAAGAACTGGCCAAGGCGATCGTCGGCCAGGAGGACGTGATCGAGCGGCTGGCGATCTGCCTTTTCGCCCGCGGGCACGCCCTGCTGATGGGGGTCCCCGGCCTGGCCAAGACCCTGCTCATTTCCACCGTTGCCCGGACCTTCGACCTCAGCTTCAACCGCATCCAGTTCACGCCCGACCTGATGCCGGCGGACATCACGGGCACCGATATCATTCAGGAAACCGACGCCGGTCACCGCGAGTTCGAGTTCGCCGCCGGCCCGGTCTTCGCCAACCTCGTGCTGGCCGATGAAATCAACCGCGCGCCGGCGAAAACGCAGTCGGCGATGCTCGAGGCGATGCAGGAAAACAAGGTCACCGTGCTCGGCCGCACCTACGACCTGCAGCCGCCGTTTTTCGTGCTCGCGACCCAGAACCCGATCGAACAGGAAGGCACCTACCCGCTGCCCGAGGCGCAGCTCGACCGCTTCATGTTCCTGATTGAGGTCGACTACCCCAGCGCCGAGGAGGAAAAGCAGATCGCCCGCGCCACCACCGGCTCCGCCAAGCCGCAGCTCCAGAAGCTCCTCGATGGTTCCAAGATCCTCGCCTACCAGGCGCTGGTGCGTCGTGTGCCGGTCCCCGATCACCTTTACGACCACGCCGTTTCCATGGTGCGAAAAACCCGCCCTGCCCTGCCCGAGGCACCCGGCTGGGTCAAGGAGCTGGTCGCCTGGGGTGCCGGTCCGCGCGCCGTGCAGTACCTGATCCTCGGTGCCAAGGCGCGCGCCGCGCTCAAGGGCCGCTACATGGCCAGCCTGGAGGACCTCGAGGCCGTCGCACCCTCGGTCCTCTGCCACCGCGTCATCACCAATTTCTCCGCCGAGTCGCAGGGCATGACCTCGCGCAAGGTCGTCGAGCGGCTGATCGACGAGCTCCACGCATCGTGAGCCACAACGCCTACGAGTTCCTCGATCACGAGCTGCTCTCGCGCCTCGGCTCGCTGCCGGTCGAGAGCCGCACGGCGATGATCGGCAACGTCGCCGGCCGCCACGCCTCGCCCCACCGCGGCTCGTCGGTCGAGTTCGCCGAGTATCGGAAATACGTGCCCGGCGACGACACGCGCCGCCTCGACTGGAAGGCCTTCGCCCGCTCCGACCGCTTTTACATCAAGGAATTCGAGGCGGATACCAACCTGCGCGCCTACTTCGTGGTCGATGCCTCCGGCTCGATGGCCTTCGCCGGCAAGGGCGAGTCGAAGGTGGCGTATGCACGGCGCCTCGCCGCCTCGCTCTCCTACCTGATGGTCAACCAGGGCGATGCCGCCGGCCTGTCGGTTTGCACCGAAAAGGTTCACCTCGAGGTGCCGCCCAGCCGCCGCCCGGCCCACCTGCAGCGGATCTTTAAAACGCTGGCCTCGCTGGAACCGGAGGGCGAAACCGGCTTGGTCGCAGCCCTTCACGAGATCGCCGAAAAAATCGGCCAACGCGCGTTCGTCGTGATCCTCTCCGATCTCTTCACCGACACCGGCGAGTTGTCCGAGGCGCTCCAGCACCTCCGCTACCGCAAGCACGACATCTCCGTTTTCCACCTGATGGACCCCCAGGAGCTGAACTTCGACTTCGAGCGGCCGCACCGCTTCGTCGATCTCGAGGACGGCACCGCCCTGGTCGCCGAGCCCTCCCTGATCGCCGATGAATACCACGCCGCGCTCGACGACTTCATGAGGAACGTCCGCGCCAAGTGCAACGACGCCACCGCCGACTACCAGCTCGTCGCCACCGATACCGCACTGGAGCCGTTATTGCGGGAGTTTCTGATCAATCGGATTCCGAAGGGGAGGTGAAGCATGGGACGCAATCGAACCGAGTTCACCTGCCAGCAGAAAGCGGAGATCTATAAGCGTGATCGAGCGACATGCTGCTTTACAGGAGCAAATTTGTGGCTGCTCGATGCTCCTCTTCGCTACACAAGCGAGACGGATTGGGTTGATCACATCATACCTGCCTCAAAAAAGGGGCTTTCGGACCCAAAGAATGGAGTTTGTGCATCTCATACATTCAACTCAAAGAAACGAAACAACTGCTCTGATACCGCCTACCTTTTTAGGAATGGCACACCCACCCCGCTTTACTACTCCCTCTACGGCCCCCCACCTCCGCTCTTACTTCAGAGACTCGAACGTATGAAGAGACTTCGAAAGCGCGACTGGTTTTTCAATGCAATGGTCGTCAACGTATTGAGGTCACTGAACTACCGCTGGTGGGGGGAGGACTATGTCCGAACGGATACCTACTGGAACAAGGCCGGATTTACGCGACTTGTGAAGTTCAAATCTGAAGGAGGAACAGCATCCGACTTGATTGACAGGGAGCTTGCAGACCCCACGTCGAACCACCAACAACAAATCCTTGCACTCATTGAATCCGAGGATCTCAGCACGTTTACGCGGCGAACACGCCGCCTCTACCCTAGCTTCCACCTTAACTCTCAAATTTGGTATAAATATTTCAATCCAGACGAATACCATACCGATCTTGCACGCTTCGACATCCATCGCATCAAGATCTACAAGGAGGCACTTAAGAAAAAGGACCGCCTTAGCGGCGACACCTTCGACTGCATCCATGCCGACTTCGCCGTCCGAGGCCTCAGCCTTACCTGATCCATGGTCTTGCTTTCTCCAACTTTTCTCTGGCTTGCGCTGGCTGCGATCATTCCGATCGCGATCCACCTGCTGAACCGGCGGCGCCACCGGACCGTGAAATGGGCGGCGATGCAGTTCTTGCTCAAGGCCAGCCGCGAGACCCGCGGGAAAAAACGGCTGCGCCACATCCTCATCCTCACCTGCCGGGCTCTCGCGCTGGCCGCGCTGGCCTTCGCCGCGGCGCAACCGGTGATCGGCGGGTTTTTCGGCCTGGGGGCCGGGAAGCCGGACGTGATCGTGGTGATCTTCGACCGCTCCGCCTCGATGGAGGCCTCACCGCTCAACACCGGCAACAGCCGCCGCGAGATCGCCATCGGCCGGCTCAAGGGCGCGTTGGACGATTTTTCCGGCAGCCGCATCGTGCTGATCGACAGCGCCAGCGGCACGCCGCAGGAGCTGCCCTCGCCTGAGGTGCTCGACGAGCTCTCGACGACCGCCGGGACCGACACGGAGGCTCATTTCCCCGCCCTGCTCGCCCGTGCGGCGGAGTATCTGATCCACACCCAGGGCCGGTCGGAGATCTGGGTCGTGTCCGATCTCCAGGCCTCGAACTGGCGCCCCGAGGACGGCCAGTGGGAGGCCACCCGTGCCGCGCTGACCACCCTGCCGCAGCCGCCGCGGATCCGCATTTTGGGAATGGTCGGCCGCAATGCCGCCAACCAGGCCATCCGGGCGCTGGGTGCCCGCCGGGCCGGAGATTCCCTCGTGCTGAGCATGGAAATCGTGCGCACCGATGAAGCCACGCAGCCGATCACGCTGCCGCTTAGCATCCAGATGGACGGAGCGGTGATCTCCGAGTCGGTCGCCATCAGCGGCCAGCAACTCCAGCTTCAGAAAACCGTGCCGGTCCCGGCCGACCGCGAGCAGGGGCATGGCTGGGTCAGCCTGCCTGGCGACGGCAACCTGCGGGACAACGTGGCCTTCTTCGCCTACGGCCCCGCGCGTCCGGTGAAGTCCCTGGTGGTCGGCGATCCCGGTGAAGCCAGCACCTATCTCACGCTGGCCGCCGCGCCGGATGGCTTCGGCGGCCAGTCGGCGACCCTGAGCCCGCCCCAGGCGCTGCCCGAGCTGTCGGAGATCTCCACGGTGTTTTGGTCCGCCCCGCTGCCCGCCGGTGAAGCAGCGAAGAGCCTCGAGCGCTTCCTCGATCGCGGAGGCCAGGTGGTCTTTTTCCCGCCTGAAGCTGACGAGGGCGGCGACTTCCTCCAGCTCGCATGGCAGGCCACCACCGAGTCGCAGGCCGACCAATTCTTCATCCTCTCCCAGTGGGACCATGGCGATGGCCTGCTGCGCGACAGCCTCGATGGCACTCCGATTCCCGCCGACCGGTTGCGCTCGATCCGCCGCCGCGTGCCCACCGGCGAGGCGGCCGTGCTCGCGTCCTGGGACGACGGTCAACCGTTCCTGACCCGCCGCGTGATCGGCGACGGAGTCGTCTGGATGGTCGGCACGCGGCCCGACTACACCTGGTCGAACCTCGGCGATGCGGACGTGCTCCTGCCCCTCGCCCAGCGCGCGGTGGAGGCCGGCAGCAAGCGTTTCGAGACGGGACTGCTGGCCGAGGTCGGCTCGCGGCGGGCCTTGGGGGCGGGAAACGAAGCGCACGAGCGGGTCGACCGCTATCCCCAGGAAGACCGGGCCGCCGAGTCCTACCTCGCCGGCGTGTTCCGCACCGGAGACGGCCTGCTCGCCGTCAACCGCCCGGCGGACGAGGACGTGGTCGGCGTGCTCGATGAGCCCACGCTCGACCTGCTCTTCGAGGGCACCGACCACTCGCTGTTCGAGGACCAGCGCGCCTCGGCCGCCGATTCGCTGGGCCGGCCGGTGTGGCAGGCGTTGATGGTCGCGATGCTGCTGTTCCTGCTCTCCGAGGCGCTGCTGTGCCTGCCGAAAAAGGCGGCCGCCGAGGCCGCGCAGACCGCCTCCACCGGACACCTCCGCTCCTTCCGTTGAACTTCACCCTCCAGAATCTGAACTTTTCGCCGAGTCCCTCCATGCTCGTCATCGGGGTGGTCGCGCTGGTCGGGGTGGCGGTTCTTTCTTTCCTGATCTGGAAACGCAGCCTGCACCCCGGACGCACCGCGGCGGTGGAGGCCCTCCGGCTGCTGGCTACGGTGCTCGCCGTACTTCTGCTGTGGAAGCCGGAGTGGCGGACGGTGATTCACCCGGAGTCCAGCCCGCAGGTCATGGTGCTGACCGATGCCTCGGGCTCGATGGACACCGTGGACGCCGAAGTGGCGGGCGGCGAGGTCATTTCGCGCCGCGAGTGGGTCGACCAGGTGGCCACCGAGTCGCTGGTCGAGAAGCTCTCCGCCAACGGTGCCAATGAAGTCCAACGCCGCGCCATCTGCGTGCCGGATGAGGACGTGCCTTTGTCCGGCACCGACCTCACCGCCCCCATTTCCGACCTGCTCGAGGAAGAGTCGAACCTGCGGGCGGTCGTTTTGTTCTCCGATGGCGATCACAACCTCGGCCAGCCGCCGGTGGTGGCCGCCCAGCGCCTGCTCCAGCGTGGCATTCCGCTCTTCGCCGTGCCGGTGGGCAGCGAGCAGCGGCTGCCCGACCTCGACCTGATCGCGGTCAACGCCCCGACCTACGGCATCGTCGGCGAAAACGTCCAGATCCCGTTCACCATCCGCTCGTCGCTGGACCGCGAGGTGCGCACCACCGTCCGCATCCACGATGCCACCGGCCGCTTGCGCAGCAAGGAAGTGACCCTCCAACCAGGGGTGGAAAACTACGACTCGATCCTGTGGCGCATTGAGGACGAGGGCACCACCACGCTGACCATGGAGTTTCCCATGGCCGATGGTGAACGAGTCCGCGCCAACAACCGCCGCGAGTTCAACCTCACCGGCCGGCCGGAATCGATCAAGGTGCTGGTCATCGAGACCCTGCCCCGCTGGGAATACCGCTACCTGCGCAACGCCCTCTCTCGCGACCCCGGCGTGGAGCTTTCCTGCCTGCTTTTCCACCCCTCGCTGGGCATGGGGAAAGGGCCGGACTACATCGAGCAGTTCCCGTCCCAGCCGGAGGAACTCGCCGCCTACGACGTGGTGATGATCGGGGACGTCGGCACCGGACAGCTCACCCCGGACCAGTGCGCGATGATCGCCGGGCTGGTCGAAAACCAGGCCAGCGGCGTGGTTTTCCTGCCCGGAGACCAAGGCAACCAACTCAGCCTGCTCGGCACCGCGCTGGGCGAGCTGATGCCGGTCATTCCGGATGCCAACCAACCGCAGGGCATCGTCGATCCGACGCCCTCGCCGCTCGAGCTGACCAGCGAGGGCCGCAGCTCGCTGCTCACGCTGCTGGCCGACACCGAGGAGACCAACCCCGAGGTGTGGAACTCGCTGCCCGGCTTCACCTGGCACGCCGCCGTCACCCGCGCGAAGGGCGGCACGCAGGTCCTCGCCGTCCACGCCAACCGCCGCAGCCAGTTCGGCCCCACGCCGATCATCGTCACCTCCTCCGCCGGCTCCGGCAAGGTGCTCTACATGGGCATCGACTCCGCCTGGCGCTGGCGCCGCGGCGTCGAGGACAAGTACCACTACCGTTTCTGGGGCCAGGTGGCGCGCTGGATGTCGTACCAGCGGAACATGGCGCCCGGCCAGCGCATCCGCCTCTACTACACGCCCGAGCGTCCCGAGCCGGGCGATGGGGTCACCTTTCACGCCAACGCCTTCGATGCCAACGGTGCCCCGCTTCAGGACGGCGAGGTGGTGCTGGAGGCGGTGGCGCCGGACGGCTCGTCCACCAGCATTTCGCTGGAGGAAAGCGATGCCGCCTGGGGCTCCTACAGCGGCCGGGTGAGGATCACCCAGCCCGGCCAATGGAAGATTTCCGCGCGCATCGTCGGCGATGACGGCTCGTCCGTGGAGACCAAGCTGCTCGCCCAGGGCGTGGAGCTGGAAAAGGTGGGTCAGCCGGCCCGCCCCGAGGTGCTGGAGGAAATGGCGCGCATCACCCGCGGCCGCGTGATCCGCCCGGCCAACCTCGGCGCGCTGGCCGATGAAATCCGCGCCCTGCCCGCCCCGCGGCCGATCGAGCACCGGCTTCCGCTGTGGTCGAACTGGACGGTGGTTACGATCCTCGTTCTCGTGCTCGGCGCTTTCTGGACCGGCCGCAAACTCAACGGCACGTTCTGAGCTTTCCATCCGCCGGTCGGCGCTTGCCGGCCTCCCCACCAACCTGCAGCTTCTCCCCGTGGCCTACCTGGAAATCGACGACCTCAAAACCTACTTCCACAAGAAGAGCGGCATGCTCTTTTCCTCAACGGTGGAGACCATCAAGGCCGTCGATGGAGTCAGCCTCCACGCCGAAAAGGGGGAAATCCTGGGCCTGGTCGGCGAGTCGGGCTGCGGCAAGTCCACCCTTTCCCGCACGGTCATGCAGCTCCAGCCCGCCACCTCGGGCCGGATCGTGCTCGATGGCGTCGAGCTGACCGCCCTGCCGTCCCACGCGGTGCGCCGGCGGCGGCTGGACTTCCAAATGGTCTTCCAGGATCCCTACGCCTCGCTCAACCCGCGGATGAACGTCTTTTCCACCCTGGCCGAGGCCATCCGCCAGCGGCATCCGTCCGCGAGCGGGAAAAAGCTCGCCGGCCGGGTGGCCGAGCTGATGGAAACCGTCGGGCTGGATCCGCGGTTCCAGAGAAAATACCCGCACGAGTTCTCCGGCGGCCAGCGGCAGCGGATCGCCATCGCCCGCGCCCTCGCGCCGGAGCCGAAGCTGATCATCGCCGACGAACCGGTCTCGGCGCTGGATGTCTCGATCCAATCGCAGATCCTCAACCTGCTGAAGGAACTCCGCCAGCAGTTCGGGCTGACGATGATCTTCATTTCCCACGATCTCGGCGTGGTGCGCTACCTGGCCGACCGGATCGCCGTGATGTACCGTGGAAAAATCGTCGAGGAAGGCGAGGCGGAACAGGTCTTCCGCTGGCCGAAGAACGCTTACACCAAGGAACTCATCTCCGCGATCCCGAGCATGAGCACGCTGCACTGACGCGGCTCAGAGCTTTTCCACATCGACGGTGACCGACAGCCGGCAATGCGCCGTGCCTCGATAGCTGCCCTTGATCGGTGCCACATCGTCGTAATCACGGCCGACCGCCACCTTGATGAAGCGCTCGTCGGCCAGGCAGTTGTTGGTGGGGTCGAAGCCCACCCAGCCGACCGCCGGCAGGTAGACCTCCGGCCAGGCGTGCGAGGCCTGGGCGCCGACCAGCGAGTCCCGCGGGCCGTTGTAAAGGTAGCCGGAGGCATAGCGGGCCGGGATGTCGATGGCCCGGCACAGGCCGAGCATCACGTGGGTGAAATCCTGGCACACGCCCCTGCGCCCGGCGAAGGCCTCCTCGAGATGGGTGCTGACGTGGGTACTACCCGCCTCGTAGGTGAAGTTCTCGTGGATCCATTCCATGATCCGCGTGGCGCGGTCGTAGACCTTGGACACGTCGCGGGTGAGATCGATCGCCTGCCGCCACAGCTCCGGATGGCGGGAAACGAAGCGGCTTTCCTGCAGGTAGGCCCAGATGCGCTCCTGCGTTTCGGCATCGGAGTAGCAGTCCATCTCCGCCTCGCGGGCGGCGGCCGGGATGTCCAGCGGCAGGTTCACGACCCGGAAGCGGCTCTCGATTTCCAGCCGCTCGTGGGGCTGCAGCACCTCGAAGTAGTGGGTGATGTTGCCGAACAGGTCGGCGTAGTTCCGCAGCCGCGTGGCCGGCAACACGCGGATGGTGGCCATGATCGTTTTCTGGAACGGGAAGGTGCGCGGCTCGAGGTGCAGCGAGTTCACGCTGTCCTTCACCGGCGCGCCGTAGATGAAGGTCGTGCGGTGGACGACGTTGAACTTCGGCCCCGTTGCCGGCTTGCCCGAGGACTGCTGCTGATGACCGCCCGAGGATTGTTGCTGGAACGCGGACATCATTGCTGCTGCTGCTCCATCTGCCAGGCTGCCACCGCCGACACGGTGCTCGTCGGATACGATGGCTTGACCTCGGCCTTGTCCGGCAACAGCACGTAGGTCTCGAACACCTCGGATCCCACGTCGTTGATCCCGCTCTGGAGTTCGTCGAGGTAGGGGTGGAGGCCGTCGCCTGCGATCGCGGTCAGGTCGCTGAATGAAAGCTCCGACAGCAGCTTGCCCGAGCAGCGCTCCGCGGCATCGCCGTAGCCACCCCGGGGGCGGCCGGAGATGTTGTGAAGACACTCGTCCACGCGATCGATGCTGAAGGCGACCGAGCGTGGGAATGATTTCTCGAAGAGCAGGAATTTCACCACCCCGTCGCGGTCCACCGGGCCCCGGTTGAGCGTGCGGTAGGCATCGAGTGCTCCACAGGACTTGAGGATCGACATCCAGTGATCGGAAGAAGCCGCGTATTCCGGCGGCAGGAAGTAGGCGACGTCGAGGAAGCGCGTGGTTTTGTCCGCCCGTTCGAGATAGCGGCCGAGCTCCATGAATGCCCAGGCCTCGCGCCGCAGCGTGGTGCCCGCGGCGATGCCGTGGAAGCAGAAGGTGCTGCGGCGGATGGCACTGAAATAGTCGGCCCGGTCACTGCTCAGCATGCGCTGCGCCGCGTCGGAATTGACGAAAAGATAGAGCGAGTTGATCTCCTCCCACAAGGCCTCCGACAACTGGTCGCGCACCATGCGCGCGTTCTCGCGGCCCAGGGCGATGCAGGAGACGATGCTGTTCGGGTTCTTGCGGTCGCTGGTCAGGAAATGCACCACCGACCCGGGGCCGTCCCCGCCGGGATTGAGCTCGGCGTAGAGTTCCTCGTCCCCCGTGCTGGCGATGATCGGGCGCCAGAAGGTTTCCTCCCGGCTGCCTTCATCGCTGCCGAAATCGAGCAACACCCGCTCGTTGACCTCGATCAGGCGCGCAAGGTTGTCCGCCCGCTCGATGTAGCGGACCATCCAATAAAGACTGTTGGCGACTCGTGATAGCATGACTCAATCCCTCAAAACCCAGGTATCCTTGCTGCCCCCGCCTTGCGAGGAATTCACCACCAGCGAGCCTTCCCGCAGGGCGACGCGGGTCAGGCCGCCGGGCACGATTTTCACATCGCTGCCATAGATGATGTAGGGCCGCAGATCGACGTGGCGGCCGGCCATGCTGCCATCGCAGGCCGTCGGACAGCGGGAAAGGGAAACGACGGGCTGGCCGATGTAGTTGCGCGGGTCGTTCAGGATCAGCTCGCGGAACTTCGCGATCTCCTCCCTGGTGGCCGAGGGGCCCATTAGCATGCCGTAGCCACCCGACTCGTTGGCCGCCTTGACCACCAGCTCCGGCAGGTGGTCGAGCATGTATTTCCGGTCCTCCTCCTCCGAAGCGAGGTAGGTCGGCACGTTCGGCAGCAGCGGCTCCTGGCTCAGGTAGTAGCGGATCATGTCCGGCACGAAGCGGTAGATCACCTTGTCGTCGGCCACGCCGGTGCCGACCGCGTTGGCCAAGGCCACGTTGCCGGCCCGGTAGGCATTCATCAGGCCGGGCACGCCGAGCACCGAGTCCTTGCGGAAAACCGTCGGGTCGATGAAATCGTCGTCGATCCGCCGGTAGATCACGTCCACCCGCACCAGGCCCTTGGTCGTGCGCATGTAGACGAAGTCATCGACCACCGTCAGGTCGCGGCCCTCCACGATCTCGATGCCCATCTCGCGGGCCAGGTAGCAGTGCTCGAAATATGCGCTGTTGTAGCACCCCGGGGTGAGCAGCACGCACACCGGATCGCCTTCGCGGTGGGGCGACACGTGGTGCAGCATCTTCCGCAGCTCCACCGGGTAGGCATCCACCGGCCGCACCTTCGAGCCGGAGAAGATCTCGGGAAACGCCCGCTTCAAGGCGTTGCGGTTTTCCAAAAGGTAGGAAGCGCCGGACGGGCAGCGGCCGTTGTCCTCCAGCACGTAAAACTGGCCGTCATCGCCGCGGATCAGATCGGATCCGCAGATGTGGATGTAGATGTCGCCCGGCACATCCACGCCGCGGAACTCGGGACGGTAGTGCTTGGCGCCCTTGATGTGGTACTCGGGCACCACGCCGTCCCGCACGATCTGCTGGCCGTGGTAGATGTCGTGGAGGAACAGGTTGAGCGCGATGATGCGCTGGGTCAGGCCGGCCTCCAGCATTTCCCACTCATCGGCCGGAATCACCCGCGGCACGGGATCGAAGGGGAAGATCCGCTCGGTGCCTCGGTCGTCGTGATAAACCGTGAACGTGACGCCCTGGCGGAGAAAGTGCTCGTCGCAGGCGGCCCGCCGGCGCTCGAAATCGTCGTCGGACATCTTCTCGAACTTGGAGAGCACGTCCGCACAACTCGTCCTCACCTCGTCGGAAGAGGCGAACATTTCATCGTAGAATTCTCCCGGGTCGTAACCTTCAAACATGGGCCTTGAGTGGAATGGGAAACCCTGAGCATGGCTTGGGCCAAGTGTTTCAAAAGCATGGTTTCATGACACTCAGCGCCGATGGTTCCAAGCTCCATCTCCATAGCGCAGGTTCACCAGTTCGGCCACTCTCCCCGGATCGGGCTCGACCTCGGTCTCCCGCACCCCTTCCGCCAGCTTGCGGGCGAAGCTCCAGGCCTCCTCCGGCCGGAGAGAAACGGCGAGCGACCCCTGGTGCAGCAATCCCTTTCGCGTCCTTCGCTGCCCCGCCCCGGCGAGCTTCCGACCCGTGGCATCGACCAGATCGTGCTCCACGGCGGTGGTGAAACACGCCCCCCCCCGCGCCGGCGGGCGCTCCCCCGCCAATGACACGCCCCGGCCAGACAGCGCCGCCGCCAGCGCCGCATGGATGATCCGGTAGCTGCTGCTCCCCTTGGCCTCGGCCAGCCTTTCGCCACGGGGGATCACCAGGGTGTAGGTCCAGTCCGCACGATGATCGACGATGCCGCCGCCGGTCCAGCGCCGGACCCATGGGATGCCGCCGAGCAGCGCCTCGACCTCTCCGGCAGGCACGAAGTAGCCACAGGTCCCCCACTCGCCCCGCCAGCCGTAGATCCGCAGCAGCGGGGCCTCGACCGTTTCCAGCAGCCATTCATCGACCGCCATGTTTTCCGGCCCCTCGCGCGGCATCTCATCGAACCACAGCTTCAGCAAGCTCACACGGCGATCCTCTGAATCCGCCACGATCTCGGCAACCCTCAAACGGCTTGCATCCTCGCCCCGCCCGCGCAGCTTCGGCGCATGCCCATCGCGCCCAAACCCGACTGCGCCCTGCTCATCGTCGGCCACGGCTCCACCGAGAACCCGGACTCTTCCACGCCCTATTTCGACCACGCCGACGAGCTCCGCCAGCGCGGCCAGTTCGCCGAAGTCCACTGCTGCTTCTGGAAGGAGGAGCCCTCCATGCGCGAGGCCCGCTTCCTGATCGACGCCGCCGAGGTCTACGTCATCCCCGATTTCATCAGCGAGGGCTATTTCACCCAGGAGGTCATCCCGCGCGAGCTCGAGCTGGACGGTCCGACCACCGAGCGCCACGGGAAAACCTGGCACTACACGCTGCCGGTCGGCGTCCATGATTCGATGACCGACCTGCTCCTCCGCCGCGCCCGCGAGGTCGCCCCGGACGTCGATCCCGCGCAAACCACCCTCTTCATCGTGGGCCACGGGACGGGCCTCAACCAGAACTCGACCAAGGCCATCAAGGACCAGGCGGCGCGCATCACCGAATCCGGTGCCGGCTACGCCGCGGTGCTCGATGCCTACATGGAGGAGCAGCCCTTCATCGCCGAGTGGGACCGGCTCGCCGAAACGCCGAACGTGGTCGTCGTCCCTTTCTTCATCGCCGACGGCCTGCACAGCTATCAGGACATCCCGGTGCTGCTCGGCATCGAGCCCGAGGTCGGCCCCGCCGCCAGCGAGCGCGAGGTTTTCCGCCACAACCCCCACTCCCTGCGCGGCAAGACGCTCTACTACTCGTCCGCCATCGGCACCGAGCGCCACATGGCCGACGTGATCCTCGACCAGATCGCCGACTTCGACCGCACCCACCGCTCATGATCGCCGAAAAGCTTGCCCAGGCCCTCCGCGACGGCATCCGCCAGATCGGGGAAATCGCCATCCTGCCCGATGCCGCGGGTGCCGCCTTCGCGCTTTGTCACCTGGAGGATGTCGATCGGCTCGACGCCCTCGAGGTCCGTCGCGATCCCGCCGCGGCGCGGGATTTATCCACCTGGGCGGCGGACGGCCACTACCGCTTCACCAAGAGCGAGCTGTCGCTCAAGCGCGGCTGGCTGCTGCTGCTCGATGATGTGGGCCAACTCCGCACCGCGCTCGACCTCTTCTACCCTGCCGCCCTCGGCGTATGGCTGGCGCACCAGTCGGGCGATCCCGGCATCGAGAACCTGCGCGACAAGCTCAACCGTCAGACCGGCATGTATCGCTTCGCCAGAAACCTCAGCACGCCCGGCGCCCAGCGTCTTGTTAGAGAAACTTGCGGCCCGGAGAACTGCTGTGTGAAGAGGATCCTGTGGCAGATCGACGACGAGACGCCGCTCGAAGACAGCGAAGCCAGCCGCTTCCCCGGCTATCTTGAGACCGGCCGCCCGGCGATCCCGCTGCTTTGCCGCGAGGCCTGCAACCACTTCGTCGCCGAAGCACGAAAGGCGTCAAAAGCCGAAGCGGACGCCGCGAAGGCGCACTAAAGGGGGCGGCTGCCACCGGCTGCCGGACAGGAAAACCGCAGCCCAACCGCTCACCGCGCCCCTTCGAGTCCCCCGCAGCCCAACCGCTCAAGGGACCACTCAAGCCGACTTCACAATCGGCGCTCCAAAAGGGGGCGGCTGCCACCGGCTGCCGGACAGGAAAACCGCAGCCCAACCGCTCACCGCGCCCCTTCGAGTCCCCCGCAGCCCAACCGCTCAAGGAACCACTCAAGCCGATTTCACAATCGGCGCTCCAAGCAGGCCCTCCCTCATCACATCTCCAACATCAAGCGCGTCGGATTCTCGATGCACTCCTTGATGCGGATCAGGAAGGTTACCGCCTCCTTGCCATCGACCAGGCGGTGGTCGTAGCTGAGCGCGAGATACATCATCGGGCGGATCTCGACCTTGCCGTCGACCGCCACCGGCCGCTGCTGGATCGAGTGCATGCCGAGAATCCCGCTCTGCGGCGGGCTGAGGATCGGCGTGCTGAGCAGCGAGCCGTAGGTGCCGCCGTTGGAGATGGAAAACACCGCACCTTGCAGGTCGTCGAGCTGCAGCTTGCCCTCGCGGGCCTTGGTCGCGTAGCCAATGATGTCGGCCTCGATTTCGGCAAAGCTCTTCTTGTCGCAATCGCGCAGCACCGGCACGACCAGGCCCTTCTCGGTGCCGATCGCCACGCCGATGTCATAAAAATGGTTCTCGACGATGTCAGTGCCGTCGATGCTGGCATTGACCTGCGGCACGTCCTTGAGCGCCTGCACCACGGCCTTCACGAAGAAAGACATGAAGCCGAGTTTCACGCCGTGTTTGGCCACGAAGCTCTCTTGCACGTCCTTGCGCAACTTCATCACCTGCGACATGTCGGCCTCGTTGAAGGTCGTCAGGATGGCGGCGGTCTGCTGGGCGTTGACGAGGTGTGTGGCGATCTTGCGCCGCAGCATGCTCATCTTTTTGCGGGTTGTGCGCCCGCTGTCGTCCTTGGCCGCCGGCTTTTCCTCTTCGGTCTTTTCCACCAGCGAAATCTTCGGCGCCGCCGGCTTGGCGGGCGGGGCGGCCAGCTTGGGCTCGGATTTTTCCTTCGCAGTCTCGGGCTTCGGCGCCGCGGCCGGTTTTTCCGCCGGGGCGGCCCCGGTGGTGATGCGGGCGATCTCGGTGCCGATCGACACCTCCTCGCCCTGCGCCACCAGGATCTCGAGCGTGCCCGCGGCGTCGGCTTCGAGTTCGCTGGAAACCTTGTCCGTTTCTAAGGTCACCAGCACCTCGCCCTTGGCGACCCGGTCACCGTTGCGCTTGTGCCAGTTGGCCACGTTGGCGGAAGTGATCGACTCCCCGGCCGCCGGCACCTTGATCGAGATCACCTCGCCTTCCCCGCTCGCGGCCGGAGGCGCGTCGTCGTGCTTTTCCGACGACGTTTCCTCCTGCTCGGTGGCGGGCGCGGCCTCGGTGTCGATGGTCGCGATGACCGCGCCGATCGCCACCTCCTCGCCTTCTTCAGCCAGGATGCGGATCTGGCCAGAGGCCTCGGCGGTCAGCTCGTTGGAGACCTTGTCGGTTTCGAGCGTCACCAGCACGTCCCCGGATTTCACCGGGTCGCCGTCCTTCACCCGCCAGTTGGCAACGCTGGCCGAGGTGATCGATTCACCGGCGGCGGGGACTTTCACTTCGATAGCCATGGAATCAGGAAATGGGATGGAAAGTTAGACCGAGAAGGCTTGTTCGATGAGCGACTTCTGCTCGCGGTAATGCATCGCCTTGGAGCCCGCGGCGGGGCTGGAGGCGCGGCCGCGGCCGGCGTAGCGCACGCGATGGTCGAGCACCTTTTCCAACCGCGGGAAGATGTAGGACCAGGCGCCCATGTTGAGCGGTTCCTCCTGCGCCCAGACGAACTTGGCGGCGTTCGGATACTGCCCCACCAGCGCGGCGACCATTTCGTCATGGAAGGGATAGAGCTGCTCCATGCGCAGGATCGCGGCATTGCCGATCTCCTGCTCCTCGCGGTAGGCGGCCAGGTCGTAGAACAGCTTGCCGGTGCAGAAGATGATGCGGTTCACCTGCGACGGATCCGCGAAGGTCTTCGGATCCGGCAGCACCTCTTGGAAACACGAACCCTCGAGGAAGTCGCCGATCTTCGAGACCGCCTCGGGCCGCGTGAGCAGGCTCTTCGGCGTCATCAGCACCATCGGCTTGCGGAACTCCCGCTTCTTCTGGCGCCGCAGGGCGTGGAAATACTGCGCGGGCGTGGTGAAGTTGCCGACGATCATGTTTTTCTCCGCGCACAGCTGCAGGAAGCGCTCCAGACGGGCGCTCGAGTGCTCCGGACCCATGCCTTCGTAGCCGTGGGGCAGCAGCAGCACGATGTCGCTCGGCGTCTGCCACTTCGACTCGGCGGAGGAGATGAACTGATCGATGATCACCTGCGCGCCGTTCGAGAAGTCGCCGAATTGGGCCTCCCACAGGGTCAGCATGTTCGGGGCGCCGAGCGAATAGCCGTAGTCGAAGCCGAGCACCGCCATTTCCGACAGCAGTGAGTTGTAAACGCAGAACTTCGCCTGATCCTCCGACAGGTTCTGGAGGGGGATGTAGCGCTCGCGCGTTTCGGAGTCGTAAAACACCGCGTGGCGCTGGGAGAAGGTCCCGCGGCGACAGTCCTGGCCGGAAAGGCGGACCGGGTTTCCCTCCACCAGCAGGGTGCCGAAGGCGAGCGCCTCGGCAAAGGCCCAGTCGATCGGAGTGCCCTTCTCCAAGCCCTCGATCCGGCGCGGCACGAAGCGTTTGGCCAGCGTCGGGTGCAGGTGAAAGCCGTCCGGCACGGTCGTCAGCACGCGGCCCACATGGTCGATCCGCTCCTTGGACACGCCGGTCGGCACCGGCGCGTGCTGGTATTCCGGCTGGGCCACCGCGGTGGAGCCGGAAAACACGTTGCGGTCGCCCTTGGCCTCGTGCTCGCGCATCTTTTCGTAGCCCTCGTCGAGGCGCTTCTGGATCGTCTGCTCGATGCCGTCCGCCTCTTCCTGCGACAGCGTGCCGCTCTCGATGAGCCGCTTTTTGTAGAGCTGGCCGATGGGTTCGCGACTCTGGATCTGGCGATAGATGTGCGGCTGGGTGAACGCGGCCTGGTCGGTCTCGTTATGGCCCTGGCGACGGTAGCAATACATGTCGATCACCACGTCGCGGCCGAACTTCTGGCGGAATTCCAACGCAAAGCGGGCGGCCCAGTAGAGCTCCATCGGCTCCTCGCCGTTCACGTGCAGGATCGGGGCCTCGATCATCTTCGCCACGTCGGTCGCATAGGAGGACGACCGGGCGTCGGCCGGCATCGTGGTGAAGCCGATCTGATTGTTGATGATCAGATGGATCGTGCCGCCGGTGCGGTAGCCGGGGAGCTGGGAAAGGTTGAGCACTTCGGCGACCGAGCCCTGTCCGGCGAAGGCGGCGTCGCCGTGGATCAGGATCGGCAGCACGCGCTTGCGGTCGGTCTTCACCCCGTCGTCGCCGATCTGGCGCTGGCGGGCGCGGGCCTTGCCCTCGACCACCGGATTGACGGCCTCGAGGTGGCTCGGGTTGGCAGCCAGCGCCACGCGGACCTGGCCATCGGGCAGCTCGCGCACGCTCTCGTAGCCGAGGTGGTATTTCACGTCACCGTCTCCCGCCACCAGGTCGGGCACGTAGTTCGGCGTGAACTCGTAGAGGATCGTCGGCAGCGACTTGGCCACGAAATTGGCCAGCACGTTGAGGCGGCCGCGGTGGGCCATCCCCATTTCGATCTCCAGCACCCCGGCCGAGGGGCAGGCGCGCAGGATGGCGTTCAGCACGACCATCGCGCCCTCGCCGCCTTCCATCGAGAAGCGCTTTTCCCCGAGGAACTTCTTGCCCAGGAAACTCTCGAACAATTCGGCCTCGAGCAGCCACTGCAGCGCCAGCGCCTGGCGTTCGGCGGGGTCGGGCTCGCGCATCACCCGCGACTCGATCTTTTCCCGCACCCAGTGGCGGACGACCGTGTTGTGGATGTGCATGAACTCGAAGCCGATGGCACCCGAGTAGGTGGCCTCCAGCGCCGCGAACATGTCGCGGAGCTTCATCGCCTCGCCATTGCGGAAGAACGGATTCGACGCCTCGCTTTCCAAGTCGGCCTCGCTGAAGCCGAACTGGTCCGGAACCAGCCGCGGGTTGTGCTCGGCGGCCCCGAGCGGATTGATGTCGGCCTGCGTGTGGCCCAGGGTCCGGTAGTTGTAAACCAGGCTCACCACCTTGCCGTAGAAGCCGAAATCGCTGGCCGTGCCGGCTCCGGAAGTCGTCGCGGAGCTGCCTTGGGCGGCAGCTCCCCGCTCCTTCGGCTGGGCCACACCGAGTTCGAAGCCTTCGAAAAAGGCGGCCCAGGTCGGCTCCACCGAACGGGGATCTTCGCTCCACTGGGCGTACTTTTCCTCCAGGAGCGCCAGGTTCTGGCGAGCGGAAACCGACGAATTCATGAGCAACGGATGCGACGTGCGCGGCCGAGGGGCGTGCATTTCCCGCTTGGCCCCCGCCGCGCAGCGCTTAGGTAAGGGGCCGTCCGGGAAGCGTCAACCGCACACCTCGCAAATCCGGCCAATTTCGCACCTTTTTCCCGCATGATCGAAGTCCGAGACCTCACCAAACGGTTCGCCCGACATACCGCCGTCGATGACCTCAGCTTCTCCGTCGGCAGCGGCGAGATCGTCGGCTTTCTCGGGCCCAATGGTGCCGGCAAGACCACCACCATGCGCATGCTCACCGGCTACCTCCCGCCCACCTCCGGCAGCATCGAAATCGGCGGCTGCGACGTGTTCCGGGACTCGATCAACGCCCGGCGCAAGATCGGCTACATGCCGGAAAACGTGCCGCTCTACGACGACATGCGGGTCCGCGAATACCTCAAGTTCCGCGCCCGCCTCAAGGGCCTGAGCGGACGCGAGGCCCGCCAGCGGGTCAGCCACGTGATCGAGACCTGCGGCTTGGAATCCGTCCGCCGCAAAATGATCAAGGTCCTGTCCAAGGGCTACCGGCAGCGGGTCGGATTGGCCGATGCGCTGGTCCACGATCCTGATTTGCTGATCCTCGACGAGCCGACCAACGGCTTGGACCCCAACCAGATCCGGCAGATCCGCGAACTGATCAAGCGCCTTGGGGAAACCCACACCATCCTGCTTTCCACCCACATCCTCAGCGAGGTGGAAATGACCTGCGGCAGGGTGATCATCATCGATGGCGGCACCATCCGCGCCCAGGACACCCCGAAGGCGCTGGTCGACAACATGCGCGCCGCCGGCAAGGTGCATGCGGAAATGCAGGGAGATCCCGCCGCCATGGCCGAGGCGATCGGCAAGCTCGACCACGTCAAGCGCGTCAACCACGCCATGCTCGACGACGGCTGGGCCGCCCTCGAAGTGTTGGTCGATTCCGGCACCGACGCCCGCGAGCGGATCCATGACCTGGCCGTGCGGAAGCAGTGGCCCGTCCGCAGTCTGTTCCGGAAAGAATCAACGCTGGAGGATGTGTTCGTCGAGTTGACGCGACGGGACTAGTCGGTCCCAGGGTCCCGAAAAATTGCGGAAAACCACGCGCCGGAGAAAATCCATCGGCGATTGGATATCAAGGAACCACGAACAACAGGCGCCTTCTTCGTTTCCATAGAGCCCTGTTGATGAACAACTTGTAAAGCCCCCGCTGGAACCCGTGATCCAAACCTTACCAGCCGACTCAGGGAGTTTGACATTCCGCGGCTCGGTCAACTAGCAGGCGAGTGCCTCAATTGAACGGCACCTCCCTTATGAAATCCCCCCTTGCTCTTCTTGGAGCCTTCGTAGCCTTCGGCTTCGCCGCTGCCAGCGCCCAGGTTTCCATTGGATCGGACTACTACGTCCGCCCGTATCTCAACCTTAACACCGGCGGCATCATCGACGGCTTGATGGTCGGTGGCAGCACTTCCAGCAGCCAGAGCTTCGCCGATGGAACCCGCACCTTGTTTTCCGAAGCGGATCTGGGAAATGGGGCGCTGCGTTACCTGGTGGACGTGAACGGCCCGAATCAATCCGGTGTCGGGCTGGCCGAGTTCGGTGACCGACTGACCTTCACCGGGGGTGCCGGCACCGACGTGATTCTAGGTCTGGGGGTGGATGGCCGGCTTTTCACCGATGATGGCGCTCTTCCCGGCACCACGCTCCAGTTGTTCGCCAATGCCGCGTTCGCCATCTTCGATCCCGGCGTCGCCAGCTGGAACAATTGGGTCGAACTGGCCAACAACGGCTCCGCCGTCTATTTCGACAGCTGGTTCGAAGACCTGCGCCCGGACACGTCGGTCGACCTTGAAGTGTCGGAATTCCTCGGGACCACCATCACGCTGGCTTCCAACCATCAGTCGTTCGACGTGTTCTATCGGATTCAGGGCGCCATCGCCACGAACGAGAACCCGGTCCACGCGACCCTGGATTTCTCGAACACCGCCACCGCGAGCGTCGATACCGCTCCGGGAGTCGATTTCAGTTCTGAATCGACCGTGTTTCTGACCGGCTACAACGTCCCGGAACCCTCCACCGCCCTTTGCACCATGTTGGCCATGGGCGTCTTCGCGGGCCGGCGTCGTCGCCCGCTCGCATAGCCCGGGATTCAGGCGCTGAAGAACGACCGGATCCTCCTGGCCAGGGAAACCCGCTGGTCGCCGGTCGCCGCGCCGCCCGACCAGGCCGCGCCGCCCTTGCTGGCCTCGGCGGTGGCGAGGTGGCGCTTTTCCAGCAGGCCCCCCATCCGTTCGACCAGCTCGGGGACCTCCTCGAACAAGGGAGCCAGGTCGGCTTTGCGGATCTCCAGCAGCAGGACGTCGCCCTCAGCCCGCACAGTGGCCGATCGCTTCTCGCCGGTCAGCAGCGACATTTCCCCGAAGCACTCACCGACCCCGAGGTGGGCCAGCGTGATGCGCGCTCCGGAGGCATCGCGGCCGGTCACGGCAACCTTGCCATCGAGGATGACGAACATCGAGCTGCCCTCCTCATCGCGACGCACGATGGCCTCGCCGCTGCCGTGGATGCGAATGCCGCCCTGGCGCACCAGGTTCTTCGCCTGGTCCTCGGAAAGGCAGGCCAGCACGCCGCTGGAGAGCACCGTCGCCACCGCCCCGCCCTCGGCCTTGCCAAGGTGGTCCGGCACGTTCGGCGTCCGCTTCTCAAGCGTCCGAATGGGAAAGGGAATCCGCAGGTCCCGGCGCTTCAGCTCGTACCAGAGCTGGGTGCGGATCTGGTCGCAGGTGAGGTTGTAAAGCCGCGCCTGGCGCATCCACACGCGGAGTTCGTAAATGATGGCCGAGTCACCGTAGTCGATCAGGAAAACGTTCGGCTCCGGCTTTCCCAACACGCCCTGAACCTCCGCGGTGGCGGCGAGGATCGCCTCCTTCGCCACATTCGGTGGCACGTCGTAGTCGAGTCCGAACCGCATCCGGACCGCATGCTCTTCGCCGGGCCGGTTGAGATTCACGATGCGCCCTTTGACGATCTCGCTGTTCGGCAGCTCAAAGGAAACCTGGTCGTTGTCGAGCAGGCGGGTCGACCGCCAGTTGATCTCGCGGACCTCGGCGCGGCGGCCGTCATCGAGCAGCAGCCAATCCCCCACCTTGTAGGCATGGGTCATGTGGATGCTGAAGCCGCCGATGACGTTCGCGATCAGGTCCTGCATCGCGAAGCCGACGATCACCGCGGCGACGCCGGAGGTCGCGATGAGCCCCGTGATTTCCTTTTTGTAACCGAATGTCAGGACCGCGGACACGGCCGCCAGCAACACGCCGAAGCCGATCAGCTGGCGCAGGATCATCGGCATGTGCACCGCCCGACGCCGCTGGAAGCGAGCCGAGAACACCAGCCGGTCGACCATCGACCACGCCAGCATCGCGCCCGCCACCCAGGCCACCGCACCGGCATGGTTGACCCAGGTTTCGCCGGGGAAAGACCACGCCCCCGCCCCCCAGGTGGCGATCGCCGCCGCGGCGAAGTCGAACACCAGCCCGGGCCGCTTGCCGGCGGGCTTCAGTGCGAGGCGGGCGAGAAACCAGAGGGCCAGCACGAGCAGAACGCCCGCACCGACCGCCATGGCGACCTGAGTCTGGAAGCTACCGAGGATGATCGCATCCAACAGAATCCACCGGCGCTTGTCGAGCGCCGGCACGCCCTGCTCAGTGGGCGTTGAGCTTGCTGATGGTGTTGAAGATCGCGTTGATCATCAGGTAAGCCATGGTGCCGATCATCATCGCCATCACGATGAGGATGGTCGGCATGATCAATGCCATGATGCGGTTGAGGTCCTTGTTCAGCTCGCGGTCGTAGCGCTCGGCGGCGCGGCGCAGGGACTGGTCGATCTTGCCGGTCTGCTCGCCCACGGCGACCATGTCGATCAGCAGCGGCGGGAAGTTTCCCGTGCGGACCATCGCCTTGGACAGCGCGCGGCCGTCGCCGACCTGATCGATCACCTCGTTGAGCGAGGTGCGCAGGGCCAGGTTCTGGGTGGCGTCTCGGGAAAGCTCCAGGGCCCGCAGCAGCGGCAGACCGTTGCCCACCAGGTTGGCCATCGTTTCCAGAAACTGGACGAAGAAGCGGCTGGAAATGACCGGCCCGGCCAGCGGCAGCTTGAGCTTGATCCGGTCCCAGGTCGGTCGGTTGTCCTCGTTATCTTTCCACGCCTTGAAGAACAGCCCCGCGGCCACGATCAGGATCAGGTAGACATACCAGTAGGCACCCATGTGATCGCTCACCGCCACCATCAGCCGGATCGGACCGGGCAGTTTGCCGCCCGGGGCGGACTCGATGAGCTGGGTGAGCTGCGGGATGAGAATGGTCACGAACACCACCGACACGCCGATGCCGGCCAGGATCAGGAAGGCCGGATAGATCATCGCCAGGATCAGCCGCGACTGCAGCTCGGCGAGGGTCTTCAGGTAGTGGGCCTGGCGCTTGAGGATGGTATCGAGAGCGCCGGAGGCCTCGCCCGCCGCCGCCAGCGAGCAGTAGAGCGGGCCGAAGCTCGGGCTGACGCGCTTGAGGGCCACGGAGAAGTTGGTGCCGTCGCGCACCTCGTTGCGGATCCGCTGGGCGACTTCCTTGAGCGAGCCGAGCTCCTGGCGGTTTTCCATCGCCCGCAGGGCCGGCTCGAGCTGCAGGCCGGCGCCGAGCATGTCGGACAGCTCCTCGGTGAAAAGGACCACGTCGGCCCGCTTGAGCTTCAGCTGGCCGGTGTTTTCCCCGGGCTCGTCGGTCTTGGCGCGCGGCGGAGCCTTCTTTTTGGCGGTCTTGGTTGCCTTCTCCTTCGTGCGGGCCGCGGTTTCCGCGGAGACCTGCTGCAGGCTCACCGGTTGCAAGCCGCGCCGCTCCAGAAGTTTCAGGGCCTCGCTGCGGTCGCCGGCATCGACCAGGCCGGTCTGCACCCCGCCTTTCGCTCCCAGCGCCTTGTAGTTGAATGAGGGCATCGCGTGTCGGGAAAAATCAGGCTCCTCCGGCGTCGGTCGAGGTCACCGAAATCACCTCCTCCATGGTGGTCAGCCCCTGCATGACCTTGAACCAGCCGTAGCCGCGCATCGGGATGTAGCCGTCCTTCACCGCCTGCTTGCGGATCTCCGCGGCGGTGGCGCCGTGGGCGATCAGGTCCTGCATCACGCCGCCGATGACGACCACTTCGTAAATCGCCAGCCGCCCCATGAAGCCCGTGTCGCGGCAGCGGTCGCAGCCGACCGCATCGTAGGCCTGGCCCTGAATCTCATCCGGAATCCCGAGCTCCTGACGATCCTCCAACGTGACCTCGCGCGGCACCTTGCAGTGATCGCACAAGCGGCGCACGAGGCGCTGCGCGAGGAACGCGCGCACCGCGGCCGAGACGAGGAAGGGCTCCACGCCCATGTCCGTAAGCCGGCTGATGCCGCCGAGCGCGTCGTTGGTGTGGAGGGTGGAAAAGACCAGGTGACCGGTCAGCGAGGCACGAATCGCGATCTCCGCCGTCTCGAGGTCCCGGATTTCCCCGATCATCACCGTGTTCGGGTCCGCCCGCAGGATCGACCGCAGGCCGGCGGCGAAGGTCAGGCCGATGTCCGACTTCACCGCAATCTGCATCACGCCCGGCAGCTTGTTTTCCACCGGATCCTCGATGGTCACGATCCGCTGGTCGGGGCTGTTGATTTCGCTGAGGAAGGAATAAAGGCTGGTCGATTTGCCCGAACCGGTCGGGCCGGTGATCAGGATGATGCCGTTGGGCAGCTTGAGCAGGCTCTCGATGCGGCGGCGGACGAAGGGCTCCATGCCAAGGCGATCAACGTTGAACTTCTGCTGGTTGAGGAGTCGCAGGGAAACGCTCTCACCCTCAACGGTCGGCACGGTGGCGACGCGGACGTCGATGGTCTGGCCTTGGAATTCGAGATTGATCCGGCCGTCCTGCGGCAGCCGTCGCTCGGCGATGTCGAGCCGCGACATGATCTTCAGACGGGCGATCACCGAACTCTGCAGCGCTTTGATGTTTTCCGGAACGGTCACCTCGATCAGCCGGCCATCGAGCCGGTAACGGATCCGCAGGTTGTCGGCCAGCGGCTCGACGTGGATGTCCGTCGCCTTCTGATCGAGCGCTTCGCGGATGATCTGGTTGACGAACTTGACCACGCTCGCCTCCTCGTCCTCATCGGCATCGATGACGTTGGCTTCATCGGCCACTTCGAGGTTGGCGAAATCCATTTCGCGGCCCTCGAGGATCTGCTCGAAGGTATCCGCGCCCACACCGTAGAGCCGGCGCAGGGCCTCGTGGATCCGGCGGCGGGAGGCCATCACCCACTCCACCGGCATTTCGATCTCCCGCGCGACCGCCTGGCGGGCGACGAGGTTGAAAGGATCGAATGTCGCCAGCTTCAAGCGCGGATGGTCATCATCGCCGGTGATCTCGATGGGCAGCAGGCGATGCCGCAGGGCCACCCGCGGGCCACACGCTTCACGCAAGGGAAGAGGGGCTTCCGGCGTGGGAATGCTCGGCAGCCACTCCATGCCCAGCTCGGCGGCGAGCTCACGCATGTAGGGCTCCTCGTCGACCAGTCCCGCATCGAGCAGGTCATCGATCGGCGAACGCTGGCGAATCGCCGCGCCCTCCACGATCTCCTCGAGCTTCTCCAGTTCCTCACATCCGCTCTTTCTCGCGGGATCGATCAACAGTTCAGTCATGCGGCTGTCATTCTTGTCCGGTAAAACCCTCAGGGGGGCAACCTTGTCTCTCGAAAAATCCTCGCGACCGCAATGACCCGAACCTACGTAGATGCCCTGAAAAGCACGGAGCAATAATAGTTTGCAAAGCTAAAGTATCCGGGCTTTCTTCCGACTGTGCTTCGGCACACGTCCGTTTGGACCGAAGGTTCCGCTCATGATTGGAAAGCGCTCCGGGGGGAGGTCTTGCCGATCTGGGTTCCGAGGTTTGATCCGGGCTCAGAAAAGGCGCGAGTCGCGAATCCGGGGGGAATCCGACTCGCGTCTTTCTGTGTACCGATCGCCGCCGCTAAAGCTGATCGTATTTGAGGTTGTTGCCGCGGCACTTGGCGACCGGATAGCGCTCTTCATTGAGTTCGATCTTGGCCGAGATGGCTTTCCCCAGGTCGATCCCCGTGCGGTCCGCCATTTCCATGAGCAGGATCGCGACATCGGCCATTTCGCTGGCGATCTCCTCCTTCCGGTCTCGCACGCGGGCTTCGATCTGGTGCTGCTGTTGCCACACGAAGTGCTGCATCAACTCGCCCGCCTCGGCGGCGATCGCGACCGCCATGTCCTTGGCGTTGTGGAATGGCCCCCAATCTCGCGCATCGCAAAACCCGCGGATTCGAAGCGTGAGTTCGTGAATGGAGTCGGACATGCGGTGAACTTGCGCGTTTTCCCGCGGCCGCCAAGTCTCGGGAGGACGGTCGGTGACTTGCGGAAACGATGGGGACGCTCCATGGTGCCGCCATGAGCCGCCTGTTCCTGCTCCTTCTTTGCCTCCCGCTTGTTGCCTGTGGGGACACCGATTCCAAAAAACAAGTCATGGAAACCGCCGACCACGCCCCTGAACAACCCACCGGCCCGGTGGAAAAAACCGACGCCGAATGGAAGCAGGAACTCACGCCCGAGCAGTACGCCATCCTGCGCAAGGCCTCGACCGAAGCTCCGAACGGCAAGGTCTACGAGGAATTCAAAAACCAGGGAGCCGGCACCTACTACTGCGCCGCCTGCGGGGCGGAACTCTTCAGCTCCAAGGAGAAGTTCGACTCCCACTGTGGCTGGCCGTCATTCTATGACCCGGCCAATGCCAAGAACGTGAAGACCTCGGTCGACTACAAGATGGGCTACGCGCGCACCGAAGTCCTGTGCGCGGTATGCGGAGGCCACTTGGGCCACGTCTTCAAGGGCGAGGGCTTCGACACCCCGACCGACCAGCGCTACTGCATCAACGGCACGGTGCTCAAATTCGTGCCCGCCGGGGAATCCCCCGCCGGAAAGAAAAGCGAGTAAGCGGCGGTCACGCGGACGCGGCCGGATCCTGCGGCGTCGTTTGGGAAAAAAGAAGATGGGGCTCACGCGTCTTCCCCCGAAAACCGCATGGCCCCATCTTCATTGCCCGTCCTGCGGGCACCGCTAAGCAGCCCACTCCGTGGTCCAGCCCCCCAGCTGGAAATCACGAGAGCGCGCCAGGACGGGTTTCTCTGTGAAGAAAGACAGGACAACGCTGAACAGTTTCCCCCTTACCCGATCAGCGTCGTCCTTCACTGCGCCAGCCCGATGGTTCCCGTCAGTTTCTGCCATGCGGAAGCCCCCCGACTTCCGACTGTGGGCAGCGTCCGACGGTGGGACCGGCACATGATTGAAATCGTTGCAGCCCGCGGCGTCAGCGCGCGCGGACTCAAGCCCTCTGCTTCCGAGATCCTGCCTACAAATACAGAATCCCTCCAGAGCGCGGTCACCGTGAATCGGCATCCGGGTTGGAGGGGAGCTCGTCATCACAGACTCCTATCGTCATCGGTGACCTCGATTTCCAAATTCATCGGATTTTTCCCAAACCAAGACCATTCGGAAACCAGTTTGATCCGGCATCACGAATTAAAATTCCCGCGAACTTGTTGATTCTCAGCCTGAGAACCGGACCACCCGTCGAACCCGCGGATCATGCATGAGTCGAAAAAACGCGCGATCCGGCGATCAAGCTCCGGTCATCCAAGCCAGCAGCCTGCGAGCGCAGGCGGCGGCGAAGACAGGGTCGTTGATCGCGGCCGGAATCCGCTCGACCTCCCGCCTGCAGGCGTCCTCCACCGCTGCGAACAGGGCGGCGTCCGCCTCCGGGTCATGAAAAGGCCCGCCTTCTTCGCCAATCACGCTCAACCCGCCGGCAGGAAGCATGATGGCGACCGGACCTCGGTAGGAGTTCGCTTTTTCCGCAAGGATCCGGCCGAGCTCGCGGCTCTCTTCCACCGAGGTGCGGACCAGGGTGACCTGGGGATTGTGCGGGTAAATCACCCGCTCCTTGAAGCGCTCCGGCACCGTCGGCCGCTCGCCGAAATTGATCATGTCGAGGCAGCCCGGTGCGATCACAGCCGGAATCCCGGCCTTGCCCGCCGCGTCGAGCCGCGCCGGGCCGGCGGAAAGGATCCCGCCCGCCAGCTCGTCCGCCCACTCGGTGGTGGTGAGGTCGAGCACCCCGGCCACCATTCCACTCCCGATCAGCGCCTCCATCGCCCGACCCCCCGTTCCCGTGGCATGGAACACCAGCACCTCGTAGCCCGCTTCCTCGACGATCCGCTTCGCTTCGTTCACGCAGTCGGTGGTATTGCCGAACATGCTGGCCACCACGAGCGGCTTCCCTCTGGCCGCCTCGGCCGGGGCCTCGACCATGCCGCAGATGGCTCCCGCCGCCCGCGAAAAGACGCCGCGCGACACGGAGTTCAGCCCGGCCACATCCACGATGCTCGGCATCATCACCAGATCGCTGGTGCCCACGTAGGCGGCGGTGTTGCCACTCGCCAGCGTGGTGACCATCAACTTCGGGAATCCCAGCGGCAGCGCCCGCATGACCGCGGTGCCGATCGCCGTTCCACCCCCGCCGCCGGCGGAAATGATGGCCTGGATGCGACCCTCCGCCACCAGCCGGGAAACGAGCACCGGCGCCGCCGCGGACATGGCGGTGACGCACTCGCCGCGGTCCCGGCGAGCCACAAGACCTGCGAGATCGAGCCCCGCCGCCGCCGCGATTTCCTGCCGCGAAATGTCCGGCCCGATCGATGGAGGCGCGCCGCTGCCGACGTCGATCAGCAGCACCTCGTGACCCCGCGCGCGGATGCACCCGGCCAGGAACGCGTGCTCCTCCCCTTTCGAGTCGAGCGTCCCGAGAACGGCGATCGTGGCCATGGCCTCAGCGCTTCAACGGCACCGACTTGAACTCGCGCGTCAGGCTCGTCAGCGACTCTTCCACGCCCATGCGCTCGAGGCTCGAGGCCCCGACGAAGCCCACGCAATCGGTCGCGGACAGCATCCGGTCCACATCCTCCGGCGTGTTGATCGGCCCGCCGTGGCAGAGGTAGAAAATGTCGTCCCGCACCGACTTCGCGGCGTCGATGATCTCCTGGGTGCGCTGAATCGTATCGTCCCAGGTCGCCACCGCACCGGTCACACCGATCGAGCCGCCGACGGTGGTGCCGACGTGGGCGATGATCGCGTCGGCGCCGTTTTCGGCCATCCGTTTCGCCTCCTCCGGCGAGCCGACGTAGACGATCGAAAACATGTCCATGCGACCGGCCAGGCCGACCATTTCGAACTCCTTCTCGACGCTCATCCCGGTCTCCTCCAGCACACCGCGGAAGTGGCCGTCGACGATGGTGTGGGTGGGAAAGTTGTTCACGCCGGAGAAACCCATGTCTTTCACCTTGAGCAGCCAGTGCCACATGCGGCGGCGCGGGTCGGTGGCGTGGACGCCGCAGATCACCGGGATCTCATTGACCACCGGCAGCACCTCGAACTCACCGATTTCCATGGCGATCGCGTTGGCATCTCCGTAGGCCATCATGCCCGCCGTCGAGCCGTGGCCCATCATGCGGAAGCGGCCGGAATTGTAGATGATGATCAGGTCCGCGCCGCCCTTCTCGATGAACTTGGCGCTGATGCCCGTCCCCGCACCCGCGGCGATGATCGGCTCACCCTTCGAAAGGGTATCGTTCAGGCGTTCGATGACTTCCGCACGGGTGTACGGGTTTCCGGTTCCGGTCCAGGGATTGGGCATGGGTCAGTGAAAAGGATGGATTTCCCGACGGTCTAGCGGCCGGTTCGGAGGCGGACAAGCTCGGGAAATCCACCTCCACCTATCGACGGTCCCCGCGCCGGCCGTGGACCTTCAGCGCCGCGATCCGGCCCCGCCGCGCCAGGCGGCGCGCCCACTGGCGTTGCTCGCCCCGCAGGGCTCCGAGCCGGCTTTTGCTGAGGCGGCTGATCTTCCGGATGGTGCGGGCGTGGCTCTTGACCTTGGCCTTGCGCACCCTCGGTCCGGAGGAGGATTTCCGTTTCTTCTTCTTGGCCTTGGGGGCCGCCTTTGCCGGAGCCGGGCCTTGGCGTCGCTTCGGCAGGACCAGCCGTCCATCATCGAAAAGCAGCACGTGACCCTGCGTCAGCAGCCAGAACAGGTCGACCAGCCACTCCTTCGGCGGCTCCTCGGTGCCCTCCGGCAACAAGGACTTCCACAGATCCTTCAGCTTCGCTTCGGGGTTCGCATCGAGGAAATGGACGATCGCCGACGGGCGCTGCGAAAGCTCCTCGAAGGTCTCCAGCGGATGCGGTCGGGCGGGACCGCAGAACAGCTTGCCCTTGGTTTTGAAGATCGCGAGATGGTCGGACTCCAGCGCCCGGCACAAGGAAGGAATCATCATCGCCGGATGCCGGCGGGCATGGCTGCCGGCGATCCGCACCGCGGCCAGGATGCCGATCGAGATCGAGCGCGCATCGACATCGCCCGGCAGCTCGGCCTGATGCGTTTCCTCGAAGAATTCGCCGAAGCGGTTCTGCGAGAAATCGCGGTCGATCTCGCCGCGGTCGAAGGTCCACGCCTCCTCATCGGCCCCCTTCGGACGCCAGCGGGTGCGCTTTTTCATGCTCTCCAGCCAGGCGTTGACCGCCTCCTCGCCGCGCTCGGTGCGGACCCTGGCCGCGTAGCGCTCGAACGACATGTTCGAGAAACGCTCGCGGTGCAGGCGACGCAGGTTCGTCTGGTAGGAGTGGAAATTCGGCGGGCCGAGCCATTCGCCGGAAAAGCCGCACTTCGCCACCACCTGGAAATTTCCCGACGGGGCTTCGGTCTCGATCTCCTCGCTCTCGTAGCACTCCTCGAACACCGGGGAGGCCAGGAAGTGGGCGATCGCCTCCTCCTTGGTGAGGAAAAGCGAGGCGTCCTTCACGCCGCGGAACATCGGCGGCCTGGAGGGCTCCATCGCGACCTCCAGCAGATAGCTCGTGCGATGGTTGAGGAACATCTTCGACACGTCGAACAGCGAGTAAACCCGCGCCCGGTGCTGGATTTCCTTTACCAGGCGGTGTGCCGCCTCCATCGCCGGCTGGAGCGTGACGCGGACTCCCGGCGCGGGATCCGGCAGCTCGCGCCGTGGGTCGCCATCGCGGCGACCCGAAAACTTTCCTCCGCCCCCACCCCGGCGATCCTCGCGCCTTCCCCCGCCTTGCCGGCCGCCCCCGCCCTCGAAGCGGCGGCCTCCGCCGCCTCCCGGGCCGCCGCGTCCGCGACGCGGGCGTTCCTCTTCGCCACGATGGTTGTCGTACTTCTTCGCCGGTGCGTTGTCGCGGGCCCAGGCAGGGCCCAGATCGAACGCGGACAGCAGGTCGTCCTGCTCGTTGGATGGGTCGGTCACGCCGCGACTTTAGCGACCCGTTTGGGAATGACAAACTTGTCGTGAAAGGAATCTCACCCGCGATTCCGGGAGTTCCCGAGCAGCCCGATCACCCGATCCACGGCGCCTTGGTGCCGGGAAAGCACCGACCGTCCCGCCGCGGTCATCCGCTCCCGGCGGCTCGGATTTTCCAACAGATCCCGCACGATTCCCGGCAGCGCCGCCACGCTCACCCGCGCGGCTCCGCCCGCATCGACCAAGCGGCTGGCCAGCGGCTCGAAGTTCTCCATGTGCGGGCCGAAGACCACCGGCTTGCCGGCCTCGATCGCCTCCGCGGGATTCTGCCCGCCCTCGGCCAGGAAGCTCTTCCCGATCACCACCACCTCCGCCTCCGAGGTCCACGCCCGCAGCTCGCCCGTGCTGTCCACCACCAGCACCTTGCGGCCCGCCGTCGGCGCGGAAAAGTCCGACCGCAAGGCCACCGCGAAGCCCGCCTTTTCCAGCGCCTCGCGCACCTCGAAACGTCGCTCCGCATGCCGCGGCACGATCACCGGAAAGCCGCCCGCCCGCTCGATCGATGCCGCCAACAGCGGCTCCTCCCCCACATGCGTGCTCGCCGCCAGCACCACCGGCCGGCCGTCGTTCACCGCACCGATCATGTCGCGAAACTCCGGCCGGGCCACCGTTTCGCGACGCGGCCCGGGATCAAACTTCAGGCTGCCTGTGGTGCGGACCTTGTCCGCGGAAACGCCGAGCGTCACCCAGATCTCGGCGTCGTCCTTTTCCTGCACCGCGACTCCATCGAGATGGCGAAACACCGGCCGCACCCACTCCGCCAGCTTATCATAGCGGCGTCGGGACCGGGGCGACATGCGGGCGTTCACCAGCCGCACCGGGATGGCGCGGCGCGAGCATTCGAGCATCAGGTGCGGCCACATCTCGCCCTCCACCAGCACGATCTGCGACGGCTCGAAGCGCTTCAGATAGCGCCGCACGAGAAAGCGGAAATCGACCGGCTGATAGACCACCCTCACCCCCTCCGGCGCGGTCTCGAGCGCGACCTGCTTGCCGGTCGAGGTGGCCACGGCGAGCACGAACTTTTTCCCCGCCTCCGCCGCCTGCCAGGCGCGGATCAGTTTCAGCGCGAGCATCGCCTCGCCCACGCTCACGGCATGCACGTGGACCTCGCCGCAGGGCTCCCATTCCAGGTCTTCACGGTAAAATCCGAACCGCTCCGCCAACCCGCTGCCCATCCCGCCACGGCGGACCATTTTCAGCCACCAGCCCGGTCCGGCCGCCAGCACGTAGACCGGCAGCAGCAGGCGGTAGATCAGCAGCGGCCACTCCATCGGGCGGCGACGCTAGGACTCCGCCGGATGGCCGTAAAGCAGGATGGCGCAGTTGCCATACTCCCGGCGGTCGATCAGCCGCAGCCCTCCGGCCGGCGGCAGGTCGCGCTCGGCCGGCTGCTCGACGATCCAGTAGCCGCCGGGCGCCAGCATCGCCGCCGCGGCCGGCAGGGCCAGCAACTCGGCGAGGTGGTCGCGGTCCAGCTTCGACTTGGCATACGGCGGATCGGCGAAAACCAGGTCGAAGGTGGCCGCGCAGCGCTTCGCCCAGGCATGGACGTCGCCCGCGGTCACGTGACCGCCCTCGAGCCGGGCCTTCTCCAGATTCGCGCGGATCACCCCGGTCGCCTTCCGGTTCTGCTCGACGAATTCGCAGCTCGCCGCGCCGCGGCTCAAGGCTTCCAAGCCGATCGCGCCGGAGCCCGCGAAAAGATCCGCCACACGGGCGCCGTCGACCTTTTCCCCGAGGATCGAAAAGACGGCCTGGCGCACGAAATCCGTCGTCGGCCGCGTCACCTCGCCCGGCACCCGGATCGCCACCCGGCCCGCCTTTCCGGCAATGATCCTCATCGGCGGAAATCAGCGCGCGGGGCCCTGCAGCTCCTCTTCCTTGAGGATGCCGGCATCGCCCAGCGGGAAGCGGATCACGATGCTGTTATCGTAGAGCGGCGTGCCCTCGGCGGACACCTCCTGCATGCGGTAGACCAGCATCCCGTAAACGCCGTCGCTGGTCTTGCCGACCGCGAAGTTCTCCTTGGTCTTGCCGAGGCTCGACTCGTCCTGGAAGCGCCACTCATGGCCTTCCCAGGCGCCGAGGATCGAGTCCTTCTCGGCCTTCACGTCCTCGAGCTGCTCCATCTCCCCATTCGGCGAAATGAAGACGCCCTTCTTCGGATCGTACTTCAGCGTGGAAATCGGATACGCGCCCCCGGCGGTGGTGATCTTCCACATCTTGTCCTCGGTCTGCTTGAGCTGGAGGATGATGGGCTCCACCGCGCGGAATTCCCGGGTCGCCCAGATGGCCAGATACTCGTCGTACTGCTTCTTCGTCAGCCCGAGTTTCTCGTCGTAGGGCAGCGGCACCCCCGGGGCCGACTTTTTCGAGTGCTCGGCGAACCACTCCGGATCCTTGCGCGCCGCGGCCTCGACGATCTCCAGATACTTGTCGAGCTCCTTCGGCGGCACCACGGCGATGGTCGCGCCCTTCACCAGTTTCCCTTCGGGCAGGACATTGAGCGCCTTCGGCACCTCCGCGGCGTGGGAAAAAGCGACGGCACAGGAGGCGGTAAGGACGGCGAGAAGCGGTCGATTCATGGGCAGGCGGCGAAGCTGCGACTTCCCCGGCGGAAACTCAAGGGGCAATCCCCCCACCCCGGCCATCAGGCTCCAGAGTCCCCTGCACCCCGCACCGCATTCCGCCACGGATTCCTTGCACCGGCACGGCAGACATCACGCGCGGCGGCGGTCGACTCCCATCCAGCCGCGGCGGGGCATGGGCCCGCGAACCCCTTCGTCATGCTTGATCCGGCTCAGGCTCCCCTGCAGCCGTCGGGTTCTCCAGCAGCGATTGATCGAAGAAAATCGCGCACTTTGCCGGATCCTTCGTCGCCATCGCCAGGGTCAGCAGGTTCACGAAAAGACGATCCTGGAGGGCCGCCTTGGCGGCATCGCGGTCGCCGCGCCCGTCGGCCCGGCCGCCCTTGCGCTCCATCTGCACCTCACGGGCGGAAAGATAGCCGTCGGCCAGCTCATCCACCTTCGCCTTGAAATCCGCACCCAACAGCGCCGCATGGGTCGCCGCCGAGGCTTTCGCACGATTCACCAGCGTCTGGCCCTGCGGCACGGTCGCCGAATGATACTCGCTGAGCCCCAGCGGGAAAAACTCCGTGTAAACCGCCGATGGCTTCTCCGCCCGGTCCTTCACGCGCGCCTCACCGCGGGTCGTCATCCATTTCACAAACTCCGCCCAGCGCGAGTTCATCGTCTGCGTCGCCGCCTTCTGCAGCGCCATCCGCAGCGAAGCATCCGTCAGCCCGCCGAAGTAAGCCTCATAAGCCGCCGATCCATCGGTCAGCAGCGCATCCCAGATCCCCTCGTCATTCGCCGCCGCCAGCTTCGCCAAGTGGTCCTCGGCAAACTTCTGCAGCTCCGTGTTGCTGATGGCCCTGTCCGTGAAGGGGTTGTTGAAGAAGCGGTTCAGATCGATCATGACTTTCGTGGTGAAGTTCGGTTCGGGCCGGATGCCCCTGAGACGGACCATCCGAGCCATCGGATACGAAAAAACCCGAACTCCGCCCAACTTGTCGAGCTTCCCGTGTGTCTCCCACCGGAACCCCTCGTTTTTGAAGGTGCCCTCCCCTGCTTTCCAGCCGCCTCACCAAAACCTGCGACCCGACCGGAAAGCCTTCCAGCGCCCTCACCAAAACCTGCAACCCGACCGGAAAGCCTTCCAGCGACCTCACCAAAACCTGCAACCCGACTGGAAAGCCTTCCAGCGACCTCACCAAAACCTGCAACCCGACTGGAAAGCCTTCCAGCGACCTCACCAAAACCTGCAACCCGACTGGAAAGCCTTTCAGCGACCTCACCAAAACCTGCAACCCGAGTGGAAAGCCTTCCAGCGACCTCACCAAAACCTGCAACCCGACCGGAAAGCCTTCCAGCGACCTCACCAAAACCTGCAACCCGACCGGAAAGCCTTCCGACGACCTCACCAAAACCTGCAACCCGACCGCAGAGATTTCCAGTGCCCTCGCCGAAACGTGCATGCCGACCGGAAACCCGTTCCGCAACCACCGGACAACCTGAAAGCCTGCCGGATAAGCGCATCACCGCATTTGGCAATAAACCAAAATCGAGCATGACAGGCTCTCCCGCATGACAGGGTTCTCCTCACCTTCCGCCCGAAATGCCGGTATATCAGCCCAGCGCCCCGCCGTCCTCCAGCCCGTCCCACGCGCCCCTGATATCACGCTCCAAACCTCCCATTTTCCTTGTCAAATCAATAAACCGCCTGTCATCCTACCCCTCGGTGGCGCCCGGGATAGACGATCCGAATCGCCTACTAAACAAACGGTTCGCTAAGAATATGAAGAACCTCGGGTACATGCTCATTGCCTTCTGGACCTGCGTGACAACTTGCGACGCCGGACTGGCCGGGTGGCTGTCTCAGGAGCAACGCGACTGGACCTTCATCGAGTCTGTCGGAGGGATGAGGGTGACCCTCAAGAGCAAGGAGCTTGATGTCGATTGCGATGTCTCAGGGACTCGCCACATTACGAAGAAGCCCACTATCGTGAATTCCGGTATCGGCGTCAGGAAGTTAAGATGGACCCGTGCTGGCTCAACTATTCGATTGTCCGTCGTGACAAGCGTCTTCGAGAAGGGAATGAGTTCTTCATGCGGGAGCCTCGATTTATCCAAGGTTCCTTCGGGCTCATATGCGGTGGAGTATTTGGATCCAGACGGGACTACTCATCCACTCGGGACGATCACGCTGCCATAAATCGAAGAAGCGAACCCCGAAGATAGCTTCGGGCGGTAGCCCCGAAGCTATCGGTTGTTGAACGGGCCCAGGCGGGTTGGACGGGCGGTGGGGCTATCGCTCTTGCGGTTTCAATCCACGTCTGTGCATCCCGCTTGTCGGTTTTCACGCAATCGCCGGAGCGCGTGGGGATGAGCGAGGGGGCGATGACCTCGCAACGCACGCCCATCTGCCGGAGCCTGCGGGCAATCCAGAAGCCGCAGCCGCTGGCTTCGTAACAGACGTGGAGGTCGGAGAGCTTGCGGCCTTGTGATTTCGCGATGCGACGCAGGCGCGCTCCAGCGCGTGCTGGGAGGTGGTGACCGATCCATAGAGACGGGGTCCCGCCTCGCGGGATGCCTCCAGGATCGCGATGACCGTTTGTTCTTTATGGACGTCGAGTCCGAGGTAGAGTGTGCGGGTCGTGTCTGAGTTCGTTTTCATTCGCTCTAATCGATTGCTGTTGGATAGGTCGCCGCGACCGCGTGCCGCGGCGATAGCCCACGGATTGAACCAGACATGACACCTCCTTTCCAACCTTCAACCCACCCCGGAGGCGCCCGACTGCTTCAATTCGCAGCCATAGGGTCTCGGCAATAAATAGTGCATCGTCGACGTTACATCTCGATTGGTATCGTCTTGATCGCGTCCATAGGAGGATTGGCGTTGTGTGAGCCGGACCCCGAAAATCGGTCCAATGGTTAAGCTATGATTGTGGAGCGTGGGTTGGTACCGCAAACCGAACCGAACACGCACAAAATGAAAGGCAAACGCAGAAGACACGACCCCGAGTTCAA
>NZ_BAABRI010000016.1:0-132331 GCF_040362925.1 Haloferula sargassicola | reverse complement strand
GCCGCGCCCTCGTCCTCTGCTCCGAGCGACAACGCGGGGCAGAAGCAAGCTTGTCAGAAAGCCACCAACCGATGAATCTCAACCCGACCGGCTCCCACCGATTCTAACGATCTGAGGGACATCCCCGGCAAAGATCCCCCCGTGCGGAACGACGGCACCGGTCCCGCACATTGTGTAATGATGTGCTCCAATCGATCGCGGAATATAGATAGTAGACTGCGGGTAGTGGAACCCATTGCATTGACCAACCCGGTGCGGAGCCAACAAGCCGACGGAAAAAGTCCCGCAGGGCGCGAGTGGCTCCATCGCTGAAACCGAGTCGGGCCACATTCCGGCTCCACATCTCACTTCCGGTTCGGGGAAGATTCTTCGTAAACGCCGGTGCCACCGGGGCCATTTCCTCATGTAGCCATGAAGAACCTCGTCCCACTTCTCACTCTCGCCGTCGCCCTGCCCGTTGGAGCCTCGACCATCGCCACGGACGATTTTGAATCCAACAGCCTGTCCGGTGGAAGCGGCTGGTCGGGATCGTGGTCCACCAACAACAGCTACTTGAACGGCAGCAGCAAGGTTGACGGTTCCTACGCCCTCGGCCTCTACGGGGAAAATTCGACGGCAACTCGTGACGTTTCTCCGTCCCTGACGACCGCCGGGGCCCTGGTTTCCTTCTCTTGGAGCCTCCGCGCGGACTGGGATGCGGTAGCGAGTGGCCAAATTGGGGTCAATCTGCGAGAGTCCAACGGCGACACCTTGGCTACCTTCAAATTCGTGTCGGGAAGCTCCAATCTTCTCGTCAACGATGGAGGAGGTGATTTCGGGATCAGCCAGGTATCGTTTGGTCAAGGAAGCATCTTCGACTTCACCTTCTCCAGCGAGGTCGGGACCAACACTTACTCGTTCAGCGCCACGAAGCGAGGCACCAGCGAGACGTTCAGTGCCTCGAACTACACATTTTCCAGCCGGACCAATGACGGGATCGGCGGAATCCAGTTCTTTGTCACGGCACCGAGTGGCTCAGGGAACGATGGTTTCATTGATTCGGTGTCGGTATCCGCCGTCCCCGAGCCCACCAGCTTCTTGGCCGGACTGACGCTTTACCTTGGACTGGCGTCCCGCCGAAGGGGCGGTAGCAGGTAGCAGGTAGCAGGTAGCAGGTAGCAAGACCCAAGACCCAAGACCCAAGACCCAAGACCCAAGACCCAAGAACCAAGAACCAAGAACCAAGAAGCGAAAACGCCCGCGATCCCCAAAGGAATCGCGGGCGTTAAAATGAAGGTCTTGTCGACCAGGCGTTCTTACTTCCGCCGGCGGCGGAAGAAGGCGAGGCCACCAAGGGCACCGAGGACGGCCATCGAGGGCTCGGGAACCACGGTCACGTTGTCGATGAACAGGCCATTGTCGCCGAAGTCGGTATCAGCACCCTGGGTGAAGTAGAATGCCACATCCAAGTCGTCCGTGCTGGCGGAATCGTAGCCGGTCGGAGTTCCGGAGAAGGTGATCGAACCACCGCCGCCACCGTCAGCGGAGAAGGTCAGGCCGGTCATGTCGAACTGGACGGAGAAATTGACCAAGGCGCCCGGGGAAAAGGTGGTACCCGTGTCCACCTCCGAACCGCCGGCGATGGTGTAGAAAATCTGCCAGTCCGAGGTGGCGTCGTCCGGAGTCACCGGGCGAAGCACCATTTCGAACATGGTCGATCCACCGGTGCCGAGCGTAACGCCGAAGTCATTGCGATCCGGAAACGCGAGCGTCGAATCGACGATCGTGCCTTCGAAGCCGAAGTAGACGCCGCCGTAGGTGCCCACCCCGAGACTGGAGGTGTAGGTGCTGACGACGGAAAAGGAACGGCTGACCGTAAGAGGATCGAACGAGGGAGTGCCGAAGTAGGGCCCGAGGAAGGCACCCTGACCTCCCAGCGGGTTCTCCGCCGTGAAGAAGTAGGGAGCAGGACCGAGAACAGGATCCGTGTCGAGGCTGGGCTCGGATTGGGTCCAGCCATCCACACCCACCGTCGAAGATGGGGGAACGATGGAAGGATCCGCACCGTTGGCGTCCGGATAGAGCACGGGCTCGAAGGTCACGGTAGCGGCGAATGAAGCGCTGGTCAGCGCTGCCATCGCGAGAGCGATTGATGAGTATTTCATAGGAGGAGATCGATGTCGAATTACTGTATGATGCCAGGTTGAGATGTGATGACGGCTATGGATGGAGGTCGCTTAGGGAAACGGGGAAAGTAGACCCCCGGAGCGCCAAGCAGGCCGGACCGCTTTCGCCAAGCCCAGCCATGGAGCAGCCAGAATGCCAAAAACCTTTTTCAAGGTAATCAGACACTCGCTTGGCTGCCGGCCCTAGGGACCGGCCCGGGGAAGGCTGCCCGATGCAAGCGTTTCCCCTGATCAAGGACCAGGGCTGACGATCTTGCCGTTAGGCGTGACGATCACGGTCGGCTTTCCGTTGGTTCCGGAGACACTCGCGCCACGATCGTTCCGGCGGCCTGCTTGAGCGGAAATCACCGTTCCAAGGAGGAACGTGGTCACCGCTGCCGCGACGCCGAGTCGGAATGTGCTTTTCTTCATGCCTAGTTTGGTTCTGGTTCAACGAACAGCGGGCTCCACCCGATTGGTGGAGCACCCTGCTCGGGAGACGTGGGGAGCATGGGACGTGCCAGTAAAAATACCAATCAAAAGTGCCTGAACCGGGTCACATTTTTGACAAGCAGCCTTTCATTAGCAGCCACATCCGCAATTTTTGCTGGCATCCGCCGCTTTCTCACATGAATCCAACCCCAAAGCTCGGCGCGGGCCGATCCCTTTCATGGTTTCTCCGCGGACTCGGCACCGGACTCCAGCCTGGACACCCTCCTTTTGAGTTCGGGGGATTTCCCCGACTGCCGCTTGGCCAGGCTGATGACTTGGGAAGGACGATATCGATAGCCGGGGTGAGCGGCCTGTTGCCGGTCCGCCAGTTCCATCGCCTCCCGCCACAGGGCTTCCGTCCGTTCGACATCGAAGTCATTCCAGAGTCCGGCTTGGGCCATCCGCACGGCGACAACCCCGGGCAACAAAGCCCGCTCGGCGAGAAATGCCTCTTCCACCACCGGCTGCTTGTCGTCGAACTGGAGTGCCAAGCTTCCTTGCAATCGCCGCAGGTCGGGGTCCAGCGGGGTCCGATCGATGGCTTTACCGATCGCTCCCAAGGCCTTTTCCAAGGGGTCCGGCTCCGGTTGATAGTCCTCCCCGGCCGCCTCGGCTGCCTGCATCAGGGTCGCGTCCAATTCCAGAAGTTCCGAAACTTCCTCCCGAGCCCGCTCCGCCACCCGAACGTCAGATGAAGGCCGCTGCCGGATGGCATCCAGAATCGCCCACACCATGGCGGCCACCATCAGCCCTCCGACCAAGCGGAAAACCCAGGTCAACGACACCGGCGGACGAGAGCCCTCGGACCATGGCAGGGCCACGCTGTAGAGACCGACGGCAGCCAGAACCAGTGGCACCACATGGCCCGGAATGTCGAACCAGCCGTGAAAGGCCAGCAACCCCGCCGCCACCAGGCACGCCATCCGCACCGCGCGCGACCTGGCCCGCAGCACCTTGGGCAAGGCCAGGGCAAAGGCCACGACGACCAGAAGCAGGAAGGCCAGCGCGGCGGGCACGCCCGACTCCGAGGCCATCCACAGCCAATCGCTCTCCGGGTGGATGTTGCGCGCCTCGTCCACCACAGCGGCCCGGTCGCGATATTGGGGAAACACGAACTCGAACTGGCCCGCCCCGACGCCAGTCCATGGATTGGCGCCGATCATATCCACCGTATCGAGCATGGTGGGCACGCGGAAATCCAGATCCTCGGCACCCACCGCGGCCTCATCGCCGGCTTCGGCTGCGTCACCCCTACCGCCTGCAACCGCCCCCACTTTTTCGGTCGTTTCCACCAGGCGCTGCTTCACGGTCCAGTCGCCCAGAACAAAGGCTCCGACCAGCGCGATCACGCCCAGCACCACCAGCTTGCGGCCCTGTTTCCCCAGGTACTTCGGACCAAGGCCGATGAAGAGCCCAACGGCTCCCACTCCGAGCAACACGAAGCCCGCTCGGCTGATCGACCAGATCAGGATGGCCCACACCGCCATCAGAACCGCAGCCACGAAGGCCGCCATCCATCCCCATTGCTTTTCCCTCAAACTCTGGATGGCCCCTCCCAGACCCACCGTCACCCCCATCGCCAGCAGGGTGGCGGTATGATTGCGGTTGGCCAGAAACCCGAAGTGCGACGCATGAGGTTCCGCGACCTTCGACAGGATCGCATAGACCGCCACCCCCAGTGCGAATCCTCCCGCCGCCTTGAGCGGCTGCTCGGTGCGCTGGGTCGCCACCCACAGGATCGCCATCAGGGTCATGGCCTGCAGCACCCAGGTCTCCGCGGAATAGCCTGGCTGCACGAAGGCCCGGTCACCGGTGGGCACCCCCGCCGCCTCGATCGCCTCCCGCCAGCCGCTATCGACCCAGCCCCGCCCGAGGAAGAATCCGGCCGCGGAAAACACCAGCACCCCGATCCCCAGCCACCACCAGAGCTTCGGCAGGGCCACCACCGGCCGGAACACCATCATCAGCATCCCCACCCCGCCCAACTCGAGGGCAAAGCGGTAATGCCACTCCAGTCCGGCCCCAAAGAGGCCGAGGCAAATGAGGAAACCGAGGAAGAGGAAAGGCATGAGGAAAGCAGAAATAAAAAAGCTGAAAGCGAAAATGAGGAAGTGCCGGAGAACGAGGGGAAAAGCGGAAATGCTTGGTCCTTGGTCCTTGGTCCTTGGTCCTTGGTCCTTGGTCCTTGGTGCTTCGTGCTTGGAATGAAAGAGGGAGCTTCGCGACCCATTCCCCTACGCGAAGCCAAATTGGCATGGCGTGAGCGCAGCGAGGGCAACTTGGTGCTTGGTGCTTGGTCTGAAAAGCAAAGGCACTTGAGAGGTGACGTCTCGAACGAAGTTCGACAACGGACCACGGACAGGATTGCCAGGTAGGGACGAGCGCCCTCGCTCGACCGGCCGATGGCCTCGCGCGTGGCCAGCGCCATCCCGCGCGCGAAGCACTCTACCCATGCGGCCTGAATCGAGCCAGGCCCCTGCGACTCTTTGACGTGTCCCCGCGCCCGGACGAGCGAGGGCGCTCGTCCCTACCTTTCCGCGCCCTGCATCTTCGCCTGCGGCCTGTCCAAGCAGCGAAGTCCGTCGTCAAATGTCCGTGGTCCGAAAAGGAAAGGCACTTGGGCCTGCGGCCCGTCCTTTGTCCTTGGTCCAATGTCCGTGGTCGGTTCGTGAAGCTTTGCGCTCCGCGCCTTCCACGAGCGGAAGATAGGCAGTGCCAAAGAGCCTGCGCCTGAGGTGCGCCGCGCCCGACTCCAAACACTTCTTCGACGACGGACCAAGGACCACGGACAGGATTGCCAGGTAGGGTCGAGCGCCCTCGCTCGACCGGCCGATGGCGCCGCGCGTGGCCAGCGCCATCCCGCGCGCGAAGCACTCTACCCATGCAGCCTGAATCGAGCCAGGCCCCTGCGACTCTTTGACGTGTCCCCGCGCCCGGACGAGCGAGGGCGCTCGTCCCTACCTTGCGTGCCCTCCGTCTGATCCGTCGGTCAAATTTCGTCCCTTTCGCCCATTTCGTTGTTCCAATCCCCCCCGGGAGCCGGGAGCCGGGAGCCGGGAGCCGGGAGCCGGGAGCAGGGAGCAGGTAGCAGGTAGCAGGTAGCAGGTAGCAGGTAGCAGGTAGCAGGTAGCAGGTAGCAGGTAGCAGGTAGCAGGTAGCAAGGAGCAAGGAGCAAGGCGCAAGGACGACGGACCAAACACGAAGCACCAAGCACAGCGGCGAAGCCGCTTTCAATTTCAGCTTTTCAGTACGCCGTCTTCGGCGGCCTCACCACGCTGATGAAGGTCCAGATCACGATCCAAAGGTCCATGGTCAGGCCCCAGTGGGAAACGTAGAAGGCATCGAGGCGGGCGCGGTGGCGCAGGTCGAGCGGGCGGTTGACCTCGCCCCGGAAGCCCTTGGCCTGGGCCAGGCCGGTGACGCCCGGCTTGACGTAGCGGCGCACGCCGTAGCGCTCGAAAATCTCGCGGAACTGGTAGTCGTGCGCCTCCATGTGCGGCCGCGGCCCGACCACACTCATGTCGCCGAACAGGACGTTCAGGAACTGAGGGACCTCGTCGATGCTCAGCTTGCGTAGCAGGTTGCCGCCCTTGAAGATGCGGTTGTCGCCCTTGGAGACCTGGCGGCTTTCCTCGTCGTTGACGACATGGAGGGTGCGGAACTTGATCACGCGGAACTTGCTGCCGTTGATCCCCACCCGCTCCTGCATGAAAAACAGCGGCCCCTTCGAGTAACAGCCGTGAATGAGCTTCACCAGCAGGCAGAAGACCGGCAGTACGAGAATCACCACCGGCAGGCTCACCCCGATGTCGAAGATCCGCTTGAGCACCCGGTTCAGGGTGTTCTGGAGCGGCTCGGTCGGGGGCGTGAGCACGTCGAGCTGCCCGATCCGCTGGAGGTCGAAGCGACGACCGAAGCGGCGGGTGATTTCCAGCGGCATCCAGCAGCGATAGCCGAGGCGATCGCCCTGGCGCATCATCTTGGCGACCAGATCGTAGGGCATGTGGCGCGGCGGCATCACCACCAAGTCCACGTCGCCCTCCGCCACGATCTTGAGGCAGGCCTCCGGATCCTCGGCGTGATCTTCCATGGCATGCACGCCGCGGATGTCGAGAAGCGAGGACATCGTGCCGAAGCAGCCGCCGACCGAGTCGCACCACTCCCGCGGGCCTACGATCAGGGTCCGCAGCTTCCAGTTTTTCAGGTAGCGGGTGCCGATTTCCGCCAGCAGCTTGAGCGCCTTGGCGTTGGTCACATAGAAGAAGCAGAACACCACCACCCCGTAGAGCGCGAAGAAGGCGCGGGAGATGGTTTGGTCCCGGGTGAACAGGGCGACCAGGATCATCGCGCCGACCGAGGCCACCAGCTGGCGCCGGGAAACCGAACCCGCGATGCGCCGCATCTTCCCGGGACCCGGGCGAAGGTAGCCGGGACGGGCCACGGCCTCGAACATCAGGGCGGTCATGGCCACCATGCCGAAGCGGACGTAGTGTCCCACGGGGAAATGGCCGCCGTAAAAGAAACCGAGCAGCGCCCATACACAGGCGGCGTAGACCAGGGCCGCTCCGATGACCTGAAAGGTCACAAGCAGTTGGTAAAGACCTCGTTCGCGTGAATCGATCATGGCTTCAAAGGAGTGAAAAGTGGGAACGGGCTTTGAGAAGGAGCAAGCAGGGCACCGGCCAGTCCTACGGAAAGGATAGAAGTTGGCCCATGAAGAAGAATCCCTGACGGACTCCACGACATCGAAATGTCTTCATGAGTCTCCGGCCCGGAAATATCAAATGCGTTTGGAAGGTTCTCGAACATGCCTTTGCAACAAATCGGTCACGGCTCGGCGGTGGAGCCGGGCACGGAGCCAAGCGATGGATTCGCCACCACCCCGCCACGGAGCTTTTCCTTCGCCACCAGCAGAGGAAAGTGCCAGAAGGCCTTGATGTAGCGGGGCACGCAGGTCTTGGGATCCTTGAAGGCTCGAAAGGCCCAGCCCAGATACATCCGGTCGGCCCACTTCGGGATCGCCACCTGGCCGCCGGAAAAGAAGGCAATCGCCGCCCCGGTGCAGAGAATGGCCGGGCCACGGTCCCGGCGGGCGCGCGAGGCCTCGTCCCACTCAATCCGCCGCAGGTGATAGGCCAGCTTTTCCTGCCGCCCGCCCGCCAGACCCAGGATGATCCAATCCGGCCGGAACTCCTTCACCTGACGGATCAGTTCCGCATCCGCGAAATCCTCGTCGCTGCGATAGTAGGGTGCCAGGTAGTAGTGCTGCCGCCCGGGGTCGAAGCCCAGCCCGTGGAGCAGATGCCGCGTGCGCGCCCGTTCCTCGTCGTTTGGCATCACCCACAGGATCCGGCGCTGCCGCATGGGGACCACGGCGTCGGTCGTCGCGGCCACCGATTTCTCGATAATCTGCAGCCCGGAAATCCGGCGCACCTTCACCCCCATGCCGCGCAGGGTCAGCGCGCAGTAGCCGCCATCGACCACCGACCAGTCGCCGGCCCGGTAGGCCTCCATCAGGAACGGATCGTCCCCCGCCTGTCCCAGCGAGGGGGCGGAAGGCACCGTGAGAACGCCGCCCCGCTCATCCATCTCCACCAGCAGGTCCTCGCAGCGACCGTTCCAGAAACGGATGCCGAAGGCATGGAGGCAGGCGGGAGCAGGATTCTGGAGCGTTTCACTCATGATTCATTGCCAGCGGGTTACGAGTCCGGGTCGGAGCCGTTGGCGCGATTCGGTCATGGACCCAACCGGAATTCGAAGCAAGTGTTTTCACGCAAAATGTCCGACGCATGGGATCGGGCAAGCAGACGGCGAGCCGTTTAGCGGCTTCGTCGCTGTGCTTGGTGCTTGGTCCGAAGGCAAAAACTGAAACGCTGAAAACTGAAACGCTGAATGCGGCTTTGCCGCTGTGCTCACTGCTCACTGCTCACTGCTCACTGCTCACTGGATGATGGAACAACGAAACGGGCGAAAGGGACGAAATCTGACTACGGATCACACGGAAGACACGGAATGGTAGGGACGAGCGCCCTCGCTCGTCCGGCGCGGGGAAACGTCAGGGGTATCGCGGGTGTTTGGCTCCCTTCGGACTGCGTTCGGTAGGTGCTTCGCCCTTGGATGGGGCTGGCCACGCGCGGGGCCATGGGCCGGTCGAGCGAGGGCGCTCGGCCCTACCTGGCAATCTTGTTCTTCGTGCTTCGTGCTTCGTGCTTCGAACGAGTGAACGCCACCCAAGGGCCTTTCCTTTTCGCACCAAGCACCAAGCACCAAGCACCAAGTACGCGGCGCAGCCGCTTCACACCAAGCACCACGAACCAAGCACCAAGCACCAAGCACCAAGCACCAAGCACCAAGCACCAAGACCAAAGCACGGCCGCAAAGCGGCTGTCCGCCGCGCCGCGCCCTATCCGCACTCCTTGAGAAACACTTCGAAGTCCTTGAGGTGACGCTCAAGAATTGCCTCCAGGATGGGACGCTGCATTTGTTGATAGCTGTGCACCGCGATGTTCCGAAATCCGACCATGTTTTTCATGGCCGTCGCGGTACCCTCGCTCATCATTCCTTTCCCTCGCAAAAGCTCGAAGGCATCCCGGCTGTGCTGGGGAATGCCCAGCCGATTCTCCGCCACCCGGTGCATCGCCAGGTCGATCGCCGCTTCACAAGCGCGCAGCAGATTCAGCACAATGGCGTCTTGAATCGTGAAATCATCAAGCCGTGCGGAATCGTTCCGATACTCTTCACGCACCCTCTCCAGGCATCTGCGGATGATCGCTGCCTTGTTGATCGCGATATCGTCCGTCATGACCAGATTTCCAGAACAGGCCGGCGCTCCTCATTGAGTTTGGCATAGTCCGCGAGGGTTTTCATTTCGAACTGCCGCCGCACTGCCTCGTCCGCCACCTCCAAGGCCACTCCGGTTCGCAGCACCTCCTTCGAAAACACCGTGCTCGCCTCGGCCAGATCCACCAGGTCCACCGTGAACCCGAGCGCGTCCGCCAACCGGTTCGCCAGTTCGAATCGCTTCACCGGGTCGACCCGCTCGCGACTCAGAAATGCCAGGTCCAAGTCACTTCCATCCCGGGCCCGCCCCGTCACCCGGGACCCGAAGCCATAGAGGACCAGCGGCTTCAGCAAGCGGACGATGTCTTCCCGCTGCTTTTCCGAAATCCCGTGGACTTTCATGCCCTCAGACTGCCCGAATCGCCCCATCCGGGGAAGAGTAAAGGAAATCGGAGATGGCTGCATGGGCACGTCCTTGGTCCTTGGTCCTTGGTCCTTGGTCCTTGGTCCTTGGTCCTTGGTCCGTTGTCCGTTGTCCGAAGGCAAAAACTGAAATGCTGAATGCGGCTTTGCCGCTGTGCTCCCTGCTCCCTGCTCCCGCGGTGATGGGAACAACGAAACGGGCGAAAGGGACGAAATCTGACTACGGATCACACGGAAGGCACGGAAAGGTAGGGGCGAGCGCCCTCGCTCGTCCGGGCGGCGGGAGACGACAGGGGGTCGCGGCGGGTTTGCCTCGATGCGGCTTGCAGGCGAAGGGCTTCGCGCGGGGATGGGCTTTGCATGCGCGATCCATGGGCCGGTCGAGCGAGGGCGCTCGACCCTACCTGGCAATCTTGTTCTTCGTGCTTCGTGCTTCGTGCTTCGTGCTTCGTGCTTCGTGCTTCGTGCTTCGAACGAGTGAACGCCACCCAAGTGCCTTTCCTTTTCGCACCAAGCACCAAGTTGCCCTCGCTACGCTCACGCCGTGCCAATTTGGCTTCGCGTAGGGGAATGGGTCACGAAGCTCCCTCTCGCATTCCAAGAACGAAACACACCATAAAGCGGCTCTCCAGCCCACCACGCCTCCCGACCACGGACCTTGGACGAAGGACCACGGACGGGCCGAAGGCCCAACTGCCTTTCCTCTTCGGACCACGGACCTTGGACGAAGGACCTCGGACGCGGCGTAGCCGCCCACCCAGAACGCCCCGTCTCAACTGCCGGGGCCTTTCCTTCTTCCCGACCACGAACGACGGACGACGGACAACGGACAGCCCGCCCACCGATGCACCCACGAACCCACGCCCACAGCGATGAGCCCGGAAGCCGCCCCGAGCCCCCCCCATAGCATGTCCGCCGGATCGCAGTTCCGTCCGGGAATGAAAAGCTGACCCAGCTCCACCACCACCACCAGGTCGGTCAGCACGAAAAATGCCGCCAGCCACCAGGCGAGGTGCTTGCCGGTCACGGTGAGCCAGAGGCCGACCAGCGTCGCGAGCAGCAGGACGGGGATCCCCGTGCGGAGTTGGTCGTGGCGATCCGACCACTCCCCGACCTGCCCCAACCAGCCGATCCGCCCCAGCCGAGGATCGGGGATCCACGACAAATAAAAAAGGAGCAGGGTCAACCCTGCTCCTCCGCTGAACATTATCAGTCGCGCCAGCCTGCTCATCTTTGCCATTTCATCAGCATTTCCAATGCCGGGTAACGGCTACGCCGTTGTCCGTTGTCGAAGAAGAACTTGGAGTCGTGCGCGGCGCACCTCAAGCGCTGGCTCTTTGACGCTGCCAATACATCGCTCGTGGAAGGCGCAGAGCACAAGACTTCACGAGCCGACCATGGACGAAAGACCAAGGACAACGGACGGTGCCCTGCACTCTCAAAGCACAAAGCACAATGAACCAAGAACCATGCACGGGTGCGCAGCACCTCCCGACAAAGGACAACGCGTAGCGCCCACAAAGCACCAAGAACGAAGAACCAAGCAGGCCGCGCAGCCGCTCAAACAAACACCAGCGACGAACTATCAACTTTTCCGCTTCTCCCTCTCCATCTCCCGCTGCTTCAGCACGATGAAGTACTCGTAAATCGATTGCAGGGTCGCATAGGTCACTCCCGCCGTCCCATCCAGAAACGCCCGACGGAGCCCCATCATGTAGAGCCACTTGATCAGCGGCCGACCCGGCAAGCGATAGAAAAACTCTTTCTGATGGAACCGTCGCGCTGTGAAGTCCTTCTCGGTGACAGCTTTGACGAAGGAAAACTCCCCGCCCTTCACGCGGTTCTCAAGGATGGTCTTCGCTTCCAGATCCGCGTAATTGATGTGCCTCTCCAACCAGAAGCCGATACCTTTGCTGAACGGGTAATGGTCGAGGAAACCCTCGATTTCACCGACGGGCCCATCCACGATCGAAACGGGATTGACCAGCCGCTCGTAGCGCATTTTTTCCGGCCGGAATAACCTGAGATAGAAAGGGGAAATCTGGGCGTACTTCAGCCAAGTCCCATCGCCGAAGAAATCTCGGCGTCGGAGACGGAAGGCGCTCTCAGGTGCCTCCGGCGTCCCGGCCGCCAGAGCTGCCTGCCGCAGTCCATCAGACACCCGCTCATCCGCATCAATGTAGAGCACCCAAGGATATTTGAACGGAATATGAGCAAGACCCCAATTCTGGTGGGCGGACCAGTTGTCAAACCTTCGTTGCGTCACCTTAGCCCCCGCCGCTGCGGCGATCTCCGCCGTCCGATCCGTGCTGCACGAATCATACAGGTGGACATCATCGCACCACTCCACGGATTTCAGGCATCCAGGGAGGTCCTGTTCTTCGTTTTTTGTGAGTATTAGTAATGAGACACTCATTAGTGATTATGAAATGTTGCCACGACATCCAGCGAAATCCTCTCGGATTTCGCAACTATCAATGCCTCCTCGCAATCCGGATACCCAAACGCCATCATCAGTATAAGCCGCTCACCATGCGGAATATTCCCAGCAATTCGAATTAGCCTTTCCCGGGCATTACCTACCGCGAGATTGAGTGCGCAACTTCCAATACCCAAGGAACTGCAAGCCAACGCCAGTTGCATGGCAAACAGCGATCCATCAACAAAACTCTGATTACGTGCATTACAACCACTCCAAGCCGCCATATCCGATGTAACCACAAACAGATTTCTCACGCCTTCAGCAAAACCGGAAGCACCTTTTTGAAGTTTCAACAACCCCTGGATGTCATCGTGATTTTGATAACAATGAACTCTTGAAGACTGTCGATTGCATTGGGACGGGGCTCTCTGGGCAATTGAAATCACCCTTTCGACTACCTCGCGCGAAACAATTCGATCATCGAATTTCCGACAGCTATAGCGACTCTCCAAGAGCCCTCCCCCTTTCTCCATCGTTCGCTCCATTGCTGTTTGCGGAAGAAGCTTGGTACCGCCCCGATTTACTAACCCACGGTCCCTACATCTGCTAACGAACCCAACAATACGGCTTTCAAGCTCACCCATCGGTTCTTTCGCATTCATGTGCCACTCGATATACGCCAGCAAAGCACCGTAGGTCTTCTCGATTGGAAATTGATCCCAACTTTCTCTGTAACGATCGCACAAATCCAATAATGCGACAATCTTCTGCTTCCCGAACCTGGGTCTCGGGCTAGGCTGGGAGAGTCCCTTTTCGACTGTATGTGCCAGCAATATCACATCATAGTACATACTTTTTCTCACTGGAGCAAGTGGAGATGCTTTGCTCCATCGACAAGCACGAATGAAGTCCCAAGCATACTCAAATGGAAGAGCTACTAAGCTGCCAATTGTCCTCACATTTGCCATATATATATTTATTTAAAAGATCTCCCTCTTTTTGATGAAGGTGGCAGGATTTCCACCGACCACATTCCACTCATCGACGTTCTTGAAAACAGCGGATCTCGCACCGACTACGGCACCTTCGCCTATAACCACCCCAGGTGCGATGAATGATTCAGCGCAAATCCAAGCGTGATCGCCAATGCTGATAGGCCTCGTAACGAGGGGCCTTCTAAGATCGTTGATCGAATGAGTCCCTGAGCAAAGAAACGTCCTTTGACTCACTGCAACTTTTGACCCTATTTCAATTCGGTCCATCGAGTAACAATCGACAGCATCTCCCAATGCGCAATAGTGCCCTAAGGCCAAATTCCAAGGAGCCCAAATTTTACAAGTAGGGGCAATACGACATCCCTTCCCTATTTTCGCCCCAAATAATCTCAACAGCCAGCATCTCCATTCAAACAAGGCCCATCTTGGGGTGGTTCGAAACAAAAACAGCCATACAATATTCCAAGCAAGCCTGGATAGCTTGTTCTTTACAGGAATACTGTCAACATACCTTGCTTCGCGAAACCTAGGCTCGGTCTCTTTATTCATGCTATCGATTTAGGTGTTGCCGCTAATTCAATCTGCCTAATCAAAAACCTCTCAGAATGCCCGATTTGCCTGCTCAATTTCTCGAAAGCGCTCTCCCAATCAATTGGAATTTCAAGGAGTCCTGAAATTGCTCCTTTATTCACGTCATACACGAGACGCTCGTGAAGACCGACGCTCTTTAAAAGGGACTCCATCCGATCATTCAAACCGACCTTTTTGCCGGGAATCGCTGCAACCAAAAACGGTTTTTTTAGAAGGAGACTAAATAGCGTGCCGTGAAACGAGTTTGTGACAACAAACGAAGACCGCGCGATCAAAGCAAGCCACTCATTGGGACCAGGATGCCTCGTGCTCCCAATCGCCCGCCACCGGCTATGTGGATTTCTTGGAGCCACAACTTCTAAACCCAATTTCGAAGATACGAACTGTGAAATTTCACGTACGCCAGCATCTGTCCTTAGAGCATAACAAAATAAATGTCCCTCATCGTCAACACTTTCCGCGCTGTCAATTAGGTGTTGATAGGAGGGCAACAAAGCGGTGGGATCAACAACTTTGGTGCCCTTCACACCCGAAATCATTCTAACGAGATCGACGCCGCTATCCTCGCGAATAGATATTTCGTCGAGGCCGTCCAACAGCTTTCTAATGTCACACGTCGTCAGCGTCTCGTAGTCTGCACTTCCGAAACTTGCCGCGTATGATATCCTCCTCGGAACCTTTCCGAATTTCAAGAAATACGCAGGGTCGAGGCCGTACTGGACCGAGGGACTCCAGATCTGGTCGCTTCCGCAGATAAGCAGATCGTAATTGTCGCCGATCAACTCCAGCTCACTCAGCTTCGTATACTTTTGACCTGAAATCCCCAAATTCTCTCTCCTGAACCTCTCGAACAGGTGCCGTTGGCGCCGGTTCCCAAACAATTGGGTCCTTAGGTGAGCCTGTTTGAGGTATATCACCTTGAGGTTTGAAAGAATCGCCCGTCTACTAACACTAAACCGAATGTCACCTCCGTGCTCCACGTGAGAGGGCGAATAGTTTATTAAATCCGCACAATACCCGGCCTCCGTTAACCATCTGCGCAATGCATAGGCCTGTAAGGCAGCACCGAAATTATTACTAAAGTGAAATGTTACAATCCCGATTCGCATTCTCTTTATTTCTTTGTAAAAAACACCTGCCAATTTCGTAACTATGACGCCGCCTTACCGAAGATCACTTCTTTATAGGAATCTACAGTACGATCCAATGAGAAGCATGTCTCACTAAGCATCCCGGCCTGCTGGCGATAATCCTCTATCGACTCTCCCATTTCTATGAACATCTCTATGGCAGCAGCGAGTGACTCCTTATTTCTAGCGATCACCTTTCCTGCACGTTCAAGCTCGACTTCAGGCATGTTACAACCCTCCGTTACGATTACAGGTAGCCTTCGAGCGAGAGCCTCCAATACGGCGTTGGGCAATCCTTCGCTCTCCGAGGGAAGAACAAAGCAGTCCGCGCTCGCGAATGCGGATTCCTTTCCGGATCCCTCGACCTCACCAATAAATGTGACGTTCCTGGCTAAACTTAGATCTCCAACTCGCGTTTCGATTGTTCGTCGATAATCCTGATCTGAAAACCGGCCAGCCACCAGAAGGTGCACTTTGCTTCTAACGACTTCACCCATCTCAGCAATCGAGTCCAATAGCAATGCCAGTCCCTTCTTGGGATGAATCCGCCCCAGATATAACAAGACGAAGTGATCGGCCTGGAATCCAAACGCGTCCCGTGCGGAAGCCCTAGATTGACAATCGCCTGTGGGGCGCTCTACGCCGTTAGGAATTCTCAGGATATTGTGATTGAATCCCAGACCTCGGACCCAGTTTTGCTCGGGCAAGCTATTAGTAATGAGGCCCGAAGCTACCGCTAAGTTCCTTCGAACGTAGCACCTCAGTGCCAAGCGCTTCTTCCACCGATTGCGCTTAAGTATATAGGGCTCAAGCATTCCGCAGATTCGAACAAATACGCGTGCCCGATGTGGCCAAGCGTATCGCATTCCGAGCCCGTCATACGGTCCCCATATCCCGGTCAGGAAAACGACCTCCTGCCGCTCAAAGATTTTCTTCATCATCCGCCACGCACCAGGCCACCCAAGAACTCCCGATGGACGGGGCAGGGTAATATGAGTTACCTTGTCAGACAATTGGTGAGAAGGCTCTTGGGTTGCTAAAGTTAGTACCGATACGCTGACGTCTGTCTCATGGGCTAACCTTTCCGCCATCGTAAAAACTTCAAGCGAAGTTCCGCCAGCCGATAGCCTCAAACTTTCTATAAAAAAGAGGACTTTCATTTTCTCTCCCTGTATGCGCATTCTGCTGCGGCCATCGCATTAGTGCCAAACCTGTCTAAACTCCATTCACTAACGCTCTCTACACAATTCTTTGACAGTTTAGCACGATATGCTCCGTCACTCAGGAACTTACTCATTTCTAGTATTAACGCCTCCACGTTATCGAAGGGAAAAATTGCCCCATTCCAACCTTCCCTGACCAAATCCGTCGCACAGCCAACGCGGTCCGAGACGATTACTGGGACCGAACATGCTAGCGCCTCATTGATGACTAGTCCCCACTCCTCCCATAGACTTGGGAGGACGAACGCCTCCGCCGCCGCAAAAATGGAGGGTAACTCCTCAATCTGCAAAAAGCCGAGGCTCACTATACATCGACTCGGAGCCGCTTCCGAGTTGCAGCCAAACTCCTCCCACGGAACCCCAAGCGCCGCGGCATCGGACCTAAGGGCCTCCAATGCAGGACCATCGCCAACCAACACCAACGAAATATCACTGTAAGGGAATCTCTCCAGGATCTCTGAGAAAGCTTGAAGGAGCATTCCCAGATTCTTTTTAGTAACCAATCGTCCTACGTTCAAAAAATAACGTTCGGGCATACCGCCGCGAACTGAGCAAGCGGACCGCCCTTCCGATATCCCGGCGCACCGATCTATGAAAAAGCTATTATCGACCACATCATAGCCTTTAAAAATTTTATTTCGGCAGAACCCGTTATCTACAAGGTATTGACAGTGCCGCGTCCCAGCCACGAACGCGCTATCGAACAGGCCGACCAGAAATCGTTTAATTACTCTCGCGAAACCTCCGCGACGCCCAGACATTTCCCAGCTGTCACACATCAGGACAACTCTGGCGCCAGCAGCCTTGGATGCAAACACGCACATCAAATTCGGAAGTGGTGAATAACTTGGTAAGAGCATTACCTGAATTCCTCTATGTCTAATTTCCCTGAACAGACGGAACCCAATCCTCAATGCCTCGAGCACCCCAGTGCTTGTCCTAGCTAAGGTGATGGTCGGGGCATTGCGTGGCGCACACGGCCTCCAACTATAAACATCGCTTCCAACAGTCAGGCGGAAGCAGACTAACCTCCTAGAAGACTGCTCAAGTTGGCCAGCCAAATTTTCCAACCGAGCGCTATGATAAGGCCCGAAATTCGGAAACAATATTCCCACGTTCTCCAGTGACTTGCTTGGAATAGGCGCTCCATCTTCCATCTTCATCTATTTCATTGACGCGAGTTTATTACAGGCATTGAGAATCCTGTTTTGATATTTTTGTATGATCCGGCGATCGCCTCTGATCTGGCAATTTCGTGACATAAGTTTAACATCGCCAGCGGCGCGCCTGATTGCCGAAACGCACTTTGGGGGAAGTTTCGATCCCCTATAATGTCGTTCTACACAATAGCCCTTCCTAGCAAGCCCTCTGGCTACCCCAACCTCCAACCGTCGAAGCTTCTTTCTAAGCGGAATAGGCATAGCGTAATGCTCGCAACGCTCCACCTCTAGGGAATCGAAGAAATCGCCCCACTTGCTCCGATCTATCTCACATGAAAGCGCAATGGGCACGAAGGGAACATCGTATGCCGCAGCAACAATTGCAGCGTGCAACGACTCCGCCATAACAAGGTCGGCACCCTTTATGGTCGCGATGTAGTCGTCAATTCGGGTCAGTCCCGGATCCAATACAAACAGTTCGTCATTGGATATGGAGGCCAAATCCCAAGCCTCCGTAGTCTTGTGATGCGGTGCGATTACGGATCGTCCTCCGCCAAGATCACCTCCAGTATTTAAGCAATCTATCAATGGCAAGAAAAGGGCCGGATCTCCTATAATTAGGTCGTCCCGATCTTCTAAGCCTAAAGCCAAAGCTGTTCGCGGACCACGCACCCCTAACACGGTAACGGATTGTTGATTCCAATCAATTTTATCGCCGTAGCCGAAGCCGGACCCAAGAATAACTGCGCGCTCAATTCGGCCCCGATTGGAGTTGAGCAGAGTGCCTATACCGTAGAGCTTGATATCGGGCAAAATATCAAGGTGATTTGGGACCATTGCCTGGAAGAAGGGCAGATTCAAGTCGTCCCCGAAGTTTCCCCGCCAATCCCTATAACACATAAGTTCCATATTTAACTATTTAAGCTATTTTCGAAAGTGCCTCCTCGAGTCTCGCTTTCCATGCTTCCTCAGAAAAGTAATGAGCTAATTCCCGGCTTGATTTAGCCAACTCATCTCTCCGTCTCCTGTCCATAAGGATTGTTCTCATTCCCTCTTCAACTGTGATCGAACTTTCTGTTGAGAGCCAGATCACACCGGACCCACCGATATTTGGTGTGCCAGATTGAGGTGACACCAAAAGAGGCAAACCGTAACATGCAGCCTCGGCAATTACACTAGCAAAGCCTTCCGATCGAGACGGCAAGATGAAGGCATCAGCCTGCAGATACTCATTCTCTAGTTCGTTGCGGTCGAGATTTCCCAGAGGGGTCAATCCATCTGGTTCACAGCCGAAGAGGTCAATCAACTGCCCCCTGTTTAGTCCAGCAATTCGCACTTCCGCGCAGGGAAAGGTACTCTTCACCTTTGGAATGGCCTCTTTGATAAGATCCAACCCTTTCCGTAATGCCTCACGCCCAACAAAGAGGAACCTTCCTTCGATTGTTTCGTTCCCGCTTCTTACCTGAGCTTGCCCCATTGTGCTTCCATAAGGTACAATTTCAAGTTTTCCCTCAGAGTCCGGAAACATTTCCGCTACTCCCCGGGCGACGAATTCCGAAGGGCAAAGAATTAAAGTTGCATTCCTTACGGTGCGTTCATACGAAATACGCTCTAAATCAAGGTAATCTCGGTAGACTTTGCGCATCGTACCTGAAATGTCTCTTTCCAAAATCCAAGCAGTTTGCGGATTGATGAATACGTCAACGATCGATCTTGCCCCCATTGATACCGACCATTCAACATAGTCTTGAAATTCCCGGCTGAAGGTGTAGATGATAGATGGAATCTTACCTATTCGTCTTCTAGCTGCGATCGAAGCTATTTTGGAGCGAATTAAGTTTCTCTTGAGAACATCAAATGAATTCTCTCCACCTCGCTTCCAAATTAACTCAGAAAGTGAGATTGCGTCACATGATTTTATCTTTTCTGGTGGCACTCCGCGTATGCTCCTTTCTGCAAGTCTCGCAGCTTTACTTGGTCGAAACATACGCGGAATCCTGCTACATACCATCCCAAGCTTGCTCGCCCCGCAACTGTCCGTGAATAGCACGTCCAATCTGCCGAGTTCATTAATAATTCTCGGTATAGCATATTGGTGTCTTGCGCCAATTTGCAGCACTTGAATATCCTCATTCATCATTTTGCTCGCTCTTGGCACTTCAAATTCCCGTTACTTTCCTTGTGCATTTTCTTCGAGGCATTGGACGAGGGCGCTCGGACCAGCTTCCCCCCAATAACTAGTACTATTACCAACATCATCAATGGGTAACCCATATTCAAAAATGTCCCGAATGCACGAAATCCCCACAGGGCGAAGAATACCGAAATCGCCTGGACCCCTACACGAAACGTAGTTAATCTCCTCGCTCTCAGGAAATGAATATCGGTATAACTTTGTAAAAATGAATAAATTGCCGCGATGACAACCAGGCCCCATATCCCACCCATTTTATAGAACTCACCAACCACTGTACATGAAATACTGCTAGTCCCAACCTGAAGCGGACCTGAGTTATAAATTGCATCAGCATTCCTAGCACTCAGATCACCGTCATGATGAGATGGCTTGTCTTTCCACAACGCTCGAGGGATCGGGTTCACCAGATCAATAAATAGACTATTGAATCCATCATAATCGATTTGTTTGGGAATTCGATCTACAATGAGGCAAAGAAAATAGAGATTGTTGTCGCGATGCGATTCCAATGGATTGAACGTAGTAATCTCCCTATTTTTGACCGCCGTCCCTGGTCTTATGTTATCCCTACTCAATAGTTCCAAAAGGTTACCTCTTTGCCTAACCTGCAGCTCCATTATGCCAATCAATAAAAAGAAGCTTACTAGCGCGATGATTGCCGCTACATATCCTCTATTTCTTACTCTGAATATCAGGAGCCCCAAGGGACCGGCTACAATTTGAATGAATTGACCTCTTGATCCGCCCAAGAGGTAGAACCCGATCACCATTAACCCAAAGCAAGTCGCGATCCAAGGGATTACAGGGTGATTCTGCTGCCTTAAATGCGAATCAAGAGCCATTGCGGAAACTAGAGGCACCAGCTGGAATGCCCACATCAGAGGGAGATAGAAGGAGTTGCTTCCACCTACCGAAGTCACACGAAGCAATACACCCATCTCACCCCCCGTGCGGCCAGCTGTCAATGACCACCATAATTGCTCCAAGGATTCGTAGCGCTGACCGATAATGGCGATGGGTATCCAAAACATCGCGATTGCAGCGAGCCCCAGCAAAGAGCTTTGTGGGTCGGGTGCCCAAATGTAGGCGGAACGATGAAGTGCTTTTGACGTAGTTTTTAAGAAGAATCGATATAGGCAGTTGAAAATTGCGCTGTAAACATTCGCCCATATAAATCCGCCGATTCTGACGGCAGGAGAAAGAAGCTCCTTAGCGTCTCTTCCGCTCAGCACTCCTTCAAGATGAAGGAACCATATCGGGGCGAGATTGGCTATTACCAACGCTGAGAGGAGTAGCTTAAGGTCGCGCTTTAAAAGCACGGAAATTGTAGGGTAGAGACAAAGCCCGACGCTCATATACCCGACGATATTCGAAGCACCTTCAGATTCGGGTAATAATAATTTGATGAGGAATCCTACCAGTGATACTCCAGCTGCAGCCGCAGCTGTCCGACCCGCCAACGAAGCGAAAAATCGCTCCGATCTTCCTTCCGGCGACCTTGGTTGGCCGAATGACTTTTTATGGATCTGTCTTAGCAAGGTTCGCGGTATTTTAGTCGTTCGTTTAGTATCTCGTTGTGCGCCCCCCCGAATTACTCAATTGTATTTTTGCACGCCCGCTAGACAATCAAAGGAGTTCATCCAATTATACGTCTTGCAATGCGACAAGACACTTTTTTATTGCGGCGGCCTCAGAGCCGGGATGCCGCTGAGTTTCTGTCCGAAAAAACTTGTCGAAATCGGCGTTGATCTGCACACTCATATCCTCGAAGTTCATTGCGTTAACGATGTATCCCTTTAAGGGGATCAATGCCTTCATTTTTTGGACTTCCACCCCCGTTCAAGGTGCCCCTAGCGGATGCAACCTCCAGAGTGAACGGAATTTGTCGTGCGTCCACGTCGAAGAGCCATTTTTTCACTGCCGCAGCTGCACTTGGGGCCTTATTCTCCGACAAGCTCTCTTCAATACACTGAACACATCTCGGGTCATCTGCGATACAGTAACTTGCAACTTATCTGCAGTGCTCCGTATGATAGCTAGAGCCATCAGAGAATCAAAAGCCACCGCGCCCACACACATTGCAACAACGCTTGCATCACAAACCTTGGCCCACATCCAGGCCACCAAGAGGGAAACTCCAGCCGCAATACATCCTACAATATTTAGAAACCAAGGGAAGTTCAATGCCCGTTGGTATTCTCCCGAGATCCACCATACCGAGAAGGGAATCAACGATAGTGGTAGAACGTGCCACACTTCCTTCGGTGCCACCATCTTGCCTTGGGTCCATATGTTGAAAATCTCTCCTCCAAAAGCGAATAACGAGCCAGCGATTATTATTGCGATACCAAGGGATATTAGTAACGACTTCGAATAGAGTATCCTATTTTGCGCCAGACGATCATGAGAGGCGTTTCTCTGGAACTCGGGTCCACAGGATTGACTCACTAGTTCCAAAGTTTGGTTGCCAATTCGGTTAATGATTCGAAGAGATCCCCACACTGCGGCACCAGGCGCTCCAAACAGAGCTTTTGCGAGCACAATTGATCCCTGGAAGAGTAGCGCTTGCCAGAGCGGGCTTAGCTGATATCCTACGCCTTTTCCCATCAGATTCTTAATCTCCACGATGTCGACGGGCACCACTTCCAATAGTGGGCACTTCCTCCTTTTAAGAATTACATAATAACCCAGCGCCCAAACAAGAGCCCAAACTGCGCTGCTAACCGTCACCGCCAGGGCACGGCCGCCTGCGATTGGTATTGTAAAATACAGAAGAATTTCGACGCCTACTAGAATCTGGGTCAGGTGCATCCCGGTGTGGGCTTTTCCGATGGAATTCCACCAACCTTGCAACGGCTGTGACGCCATTTTCACAAAATTCGGCACTAAAAGGGAAATCAGAATCCAAAATCCATATGGTATCCCCGCCAATTCTTGCCCCTTGAATGTTGCCCAACATGCTATAATTGTAACTAATACAATAAATACCACGCTGATTCCTGCAATCGCACTGATAAACGTTTTTGCGTTATCAGTGCGTTGGGCCACCGGACGAGTTGCTATTTTTGCGGCTGCCGAGCTCCCCAAACCCAGGTTTGACATCGCCATGAACGACGGTATGGCACTTAACACGAGCCAGTTACCATAATATTCCACCCCCCAGGCGTGGATAAGAATAGGGACCATCAGAAGCTGACGGAGCGCCATCAGGCCACGACCTAGGAATACTGCCGCAATTGTTCGCTTCAGATTACTCATCTATGTTAAGTATCTTATATGATCCGTTAGTGAGGTTTTCGCGTAGATTGATGGGAGATTTGATTTGCCCTATTCTCCTGCGGCTTGAGAGCATATTTTGAGAGCTCTTACTGGGTTTTTGTTTGCGGGATCGTGATCGCAGTGTCAGGCCGGGTGCTACAGTAAGTGAGGAATAGGGAAACTTGAACCACGGAATACGCGGAAGACACGGAAGGGTTGCGCGCCCTTTCGCGGCGGTGTTGTTCTTTGTGCTTGGATTGAAGAAGCGAGTTGAAAACTCGTTCTCCGTAGCGGCTGCGCCGCTGTCCTTGGTGCGGAGCTGCTCTGCAGCTGAACTTCGTGTCTCGTGCTTGGAATGCAGAGGGAGCTTCGTGACCCATTCCCCTACGCGAAGCCGAATTGGCATGGCATGAGCGCAGCGAGGGCAACTTGGTCTTTGGTCGCAGGCGGGATGCCGAAGGTCTTTAGGTCGAAGGTCGGCGATCAGGCGCTCTCGTCGGGCGGTCGAGTCGACTTGTCTGGCGTACAGGTCCACCTGTCGGGCGCACAGGTTCACTTGTCAGGCGTGCAGGTCGACTTGTCGGGAGTACAGGTCCACTTGTCGGGCGTACAGGTCCACTTGTCGGGCGTACAGGTCCACTTGTCGGGCGTACAGGTCCACTTGTCGGGCGTGCAGGTCCACTCGTCAGGCGTACAGGTTCACTCGTCAGGCGCACAGGTCCACTTGTCAGGGCTGCAGGTCCGGGTGTCCGGTGAAGACATCGACCTGTCGGAGGCCGACTTGGCCCTTTATGCGGACGTCGCAGCGTGGATTTCCACCCTGGGATGCCGCTGGCGGGGAGACTCTGGCCTCGGCGGATTTCGCAAAAATCCTCCGATTCTTCGTCGTATCGCGAAGAAATTTCAAAAAGCTCTCTGAGCGGAGAAGGACGGTTGGCCGTCTTCCGGGTGCCTAAGGAGAGGATGGGTTCTAACTTTACGCTCCGACGATAGAAATCCTTTCGAGGTTTGCAACTTTAAAGATGTTTAAAAGGGCATGGCGATGAATCCCCTATCCCTGCAAGGATTTCAGGCGAGGTGCCGGCGCCATCCGGGGCCACGGCCTCTGACGTCCGCACGCGAGATCGGTCCCGACGGTGGTGGGACCGGGTCCGTTCCATGCTTCGACGACCGGTCGCAAATGCCACAAATCCAGCGACTTGCAAGTTTTTGAAATAAAAGAAAGGCTTGCCTTGTGGGTCGGAATCGTGGGATTCTAACGACGCTGCTCTTCCCGGGGGTTTCCGGGAACCCCGGTAGGTGCCGGGGATACGGGCAGTTCACCAAACGAACAGTATGACGTTTATGAAACGCTATACCGTCAATACCGCCATCCAAGCGCGCGATGAATTCATCCGCGCCTGGAAACAGCATGCCCCCGAAGTCAGCTTCGGAGACATGACCGTCGACCAGTTCGCCGAGAGCACCTCGGCCATGCTGGATGTCAGGGACCGCATCGCTGATGCCCGGTCCATCGTCAAGGGGCTCATCCGCGAGCGGGACCACGTGGACGCCGAATTCCGGAAACGGATGCAACAGGTCGTCCGCTTCATCCAGGGGGCTGACGCCTTCGGGGAGGACAGCGCGCTGTATCGAGCCCTCGGCTATGTGCCGAAGAGCGAACGGTCCAGCGGTCTGACCCGACCGGGATCGGCCAAGCCGGACACCCCTGCGCCCGGGGAAACCGGGGGCAACCCTCCCGCTGGGGAGACCGGGACCACGGACGCTGCTTGATCTGACGCCGTAGGAAGCTGAATCAAGCAAGCGTCCGAGTCCGGAGCAACAACCCACCGCCGGTCCGAGAGGGCCGGCGGTTTTTTGTTGGAGGAATGTCATAGCAGACGCGCCGGCGGGATGGAAGGAAGATTTGCGGCTTCGCCGCGTGCTTGGACGCTGCTGTGCAGCGGTGCTTGGTGCTTGGTCCGTCGTCCGAATGCGGCGGGAGCGATAGCGACCCTCTACCCTATGCGAAGCCAAAGTGGCATGGCGTGAGCGCAGCGAGGGCAAGTCCGTTGTCCGAAGGCAAAAACTGAAACGCTGAAAACTGAAAACTGAAATGCTGAATGCGGCTTTGCCGCTGTGCTACCTGCTACCTGCTACCTGCTACCTGCTACCTGCTACCTGCTACCGGCTACCGGCTCACTGAGTGATGGGAACAACGAAACAGTCGAAAGGGACGAAATTTAACCACGGAATACACGGAAGGCACGGAAAGGTAGGGGCGAGCGCCCTCGCTCGTCCGGGCGCGGGGAGACGTCAAAGATGTCGCGGGTGTTTGGCTCGATGCGGGTTGCAGGCGTGATGGGCTTCGCGCGGGGGGTGGGGCTGGGCAAGCGCGGGCCATGGGCCGGACGAGCGAGGGCGCTCGTCCCTACCTGCAATGCTGCCCGTCGTCCGTCGTCGAACTTGGATCGAGACGTCACGTCCCAAGTGCCTCGCCTTTTCGCACGAAGCACCAAGAACCACGCACGAGGCACCGGCCACCCAAGGGCCTCTCATTCTCGGACCGAGAACCACGAACCTTGGACGCGGGCCATCGGCCGGACGAGCGAGGGCGCTCGTCCCTACCCTTATCCTTGCAAGGGCTGTTCAAATTTCGACTCTTTCGACCGTTTCGTTGTTCCTTTTTCCTGCGGTGTCCGTGGTGCTGGACCGGTGGGGTGCCGATTTCATCTGCGACGTGCTGGAGGGTGCCTTGGGTGGTGCCGAGTTGAGAGGTGGAGCGGGGTCCGAGGGTCGGCGGCCACAGGCACGCCGCTCCTTTCCCGACAACGGACTTTGGACAACGGACCAAGGAGTTTTTCCCGAAGCACCCGTATCGAGGCGGCGGCCTCGATTATTTTCCGTCTCTCGCTGCCGCCATGGCCCTTACCTCCGGGATTGCCCGCTCGAAGGCGTCTCTGAGTTCAGGGAGGTCCGGAATCCTGGCAACTCGAATGGCGGTATCCAAGTCTTCTCCGGTGACGTCCTCCTGGGCGAGGAGAAAACGAATGTCCGCCATGTCGAGTTCATCGTTTCCCCGCATCATCTTCGTCAGAATCAAATCCAGCACGTGAGGGCGGGAAAGGCTGAGGTATTTCGTCGCCGGAGTGCTGATCGGCACGACATGGCATTGCCAATCGGGGCGGAGGAATACCTGATCCTCGCTGAAAAGGTGAGTGAGATACAGGCCCTTTCCCTGGAGCTTCCGGTTCGTGCGGTCCAAAGCGTCCCAGAATGCGAAATCATCCATCAAGACCGGCAACTGCGACAACGTGATGATGGCATCGACATCCAAAGTGGTTTGAAACTCAGGCGGTGCGTGCTCGAACCCGAGCGCAAGTGCCGCGCGACCGTAGAGAACCAGCGAAACGGGATGATCCAACTCCTGATCCAGAGTCAGGAGCACCTCGACGGGATGATTCGGGATCATGCGAGTGGGCGGATCCACTGCAGGGTGTTCTGTCTGCCATGGCGATTGAGGCCCGACATGGCAACGAAGCGGGAACGTTGCGGTAGAAGATCGGTGCAGTCAGGCGGGGTTTCGGGAAGTCGATCAAGCAGGGTCAGCCAGAACGGGTTGTCGGGTTCGGCCGTCGAGCCGCACTGGGCGATGTGGCGAACGACCGCCTCACAACGCTCTTGTCGTGCAAGACGCTCAAGTTTCTCTGCCGAGACTCCTTTGGCCGCCATCATCGCCCCTGCCATACGGATCCGGTTGAAGGAATAGGCTGAGGAGGGATGGATCAGGGCGATGACGAGTTCCTCGTTGCTGAACAGGGAAGGATCTTCCGCCGGGATTGGCGCGCGTTCACGATGCGGATCGCGGTCGGGCCCGACAAAATAGTGAAGGCCCCTCGAACGGGCAACGTTCTCCAAGTCGGCGGGATGCCTGATGCCAAGCCTCCGAGCCTTCTGAAGGAGCGGAGATAAGTGGGCGGTCATGCCCAAATGTTGGGCGAGTGTCTTTTCAGCGGTGGGAACCACGAAAGGATGATAGCGACAGGCTCGGTTTTCGAACAGGGCGATTCTTCGAGCGGCTTTGCCACTGTGCTTGGTCCGAAGGCAAAAACTGAAACGCTGAATGCGGCTTTGCCGCTGTGCTTCGTGCTTCGTGCTACCTGCTACCTGCTACCTGCTCCCTGCTCCCTGCTCACTGCGTGATGGGAACAACGAAACAGTCGAAAGGGACGAAATCTGACCACGGAATACGCGGAAGGCACGGAAAAGTAGGGACGAGCGCCCTCGCTCGTCCGGGCGCGGGAAGTCGTGAGGGAGTCGCGGGGGTTTGGCTCTTTATGCGGCTTGCAGGCGAAGGGCTTCGCGCGGGGATGGGGCTGGGCAAGCGCGGGCCATGGGCCGGACGAGCGAGGGCGCTCGTCCCTACCCTTATCCTTGCAAGGGCTGTTCAGATTTCGACTCTTTCGACCGTTTCGTGGTTCCCTCTCATTTCCCGGGTGCTGGACCGGTGGGGCGCCGATTTCATCTGCGACGTGCTGGAGGGTGCCTTGGGTGGTGCCGAGTTGAGAGGTGGAGCGAGGTCCGAGGGTCGGCGGCCACAGGCACGCCGCTCCTTTCCCGACCACGGACCACGGACGGCCGCTCCGCGGCCTAGCCTTTGCCGATGACGAAGGCTTCGAAGCCGTGTTCCTTCAACGCAGCCATGGGCAGGATGCTGCGGCCGTCGAAGACAAAGGCGGGCTTGAACATGAGGCCGTGGATCTTGGCGAAGTCGAGCTCGCGGAACTCGTCCCACTCGGTGAGGGCGGCGAGACCGTGGGCGTGCTCGCAGGCGGTGTAGGGGTCGTCCACCACCTCGACGTTCTTTTTGAACAGCTCCTCGCCGATGCCGACGTAGGCGAGGTCGGCCTGGATCTGGTCGGCATCGACCTTGGGGTCGTAGATGGCGAGCCGGGCACCCTCGAGGAGCAGATCGCGGCAGATGGCGATGGCGGCGGACTCGCGGGTGTCGTTGGTGTCCTTCTTGAAGGCGAAGCCGAGGATGGCGAGGCGCTTGCCGGTGACGGTGTTGAACAGCGTGCGGACCATCTTTTCGACGAAGCGCGACTTCTGCCAGTCGTTCAGGTGGATGACCTGGCGCCAGTATTCGGCGACCTCGGGCAGGCCGAAGGACTCGCAGAGGTAGGTGAGGTTGAGCACGTCCTTCTGGAAACAGGAGCCGCCGAAGCCGACGGAGGCTTTCAGGAACTTCGGGCCGATGCGGGAGTCGGTGCCTATGGCGTTGGCGACCTCGTTGACGTCGGCGCCGGTGGCCTCGCAGAGGGCGGAGATCGAGTTGATCGAGGAAATCCGCTGGGCGAGGAAGGCGTTGGCGACGAGTTTCGACAGCTCGGACGACCACAGGTTGGTGGTGATGATGCGCTCGCGCGGGACCCAGGTGGCGTAGACGCTGGCGAGGGCCTCGACGGCGGCATCGCCCTCGGGCGTGCTTTCGCCGCCGATCAGGATGCGGTCGGGCGAGTTGAGGTCGTCGATGGCGGTGCCCTCGGCGAGGAATTCGGGATTGGAGAGGACCTGGAAGCTGGCCTCGCTGCACGAATTGGCGGAAAGGATCGTCTTGATCGCCTCGGCGGTCTTCACCGGAATGGTGGACTTTTCGACGATGATCTTCGGGCCCTCGGTGACCTCGGCGATGAGGCGGGCGGCGGACTCGATGTAGCGGAGGTCGGCGGCGCGGCCGGCACCGATGCCCTGGGTCTTGGTCGGGGTGCCGACGGAGACGAAGATCAGGTCGGCGGCCTTGATGGCGGCCTTGGGATCGGTGGTGAAATGGAGGTTGCGGCCGCGGGCGGAGGCGACGACCTCGTCGAGCCCGGGCTCGTAGACGGGCAGCACGTCGGAGTTCCAGGCATCGATGCGGGCCTGGTTGAGATCGACGACGGTGACCTGGATGTCCGGGCACTTGGCGGCGATCATGGCCATGGTGGGTCCACCGACATAGCCGGCGCCCAGGCAGCAGATGTTTTGGACCTTGATCGGCAAAGTGGCTTCGCCACGTGCTTGGTGCTTGGTGCTTGGTGCTTGGTTCATGGGAAGAGGAAGCGGCTGCGCCGCTGTGCTTGGGGGCGGCTGCGCCGCTGTGCTTCGTGCTTCGTGCTTCGTGGCGCCTGATGCGGTCGTTCCCGGCCTTTTTCAGGCGCACTTCTTTTACGAAGCACCAAGAACGAGGCACTAAAAGCGGCAACACCGCCGCGCCGCGTCGTCACGATTTGAGACGTTTGATCAGGCCACCGGTTTTTCGATGAATGGTGGAAACCATCTCGACCAATTCTTCGAAGGCTGCGGAATCGATATGGTTTCGATCCAGAGCCCGGATGAGTTGGCTGCGAACTTCGGAACAGGAACGTTGGGTGTAGCTGAGAAAGCGGGCGAATTCGGCATTCGAGCCCCCATCAAAGCCTTCGGCGATATTGTCCATGGCGGATCCCGCCGCCCGATTCATCTGATCCGCCAAGGCGAAATCTTTCCCAAACGCCCCCTCGCTGATGAGGTCCCACACACGCTGGTTGAGAACTCTTGCGAGCTTCCACGCGTCGATTTCTTCAAACGTCTTCCAAGCCATGGGTGTCGCCGCTACGCGGCGGTGCTTTGTGATCGCTGCGCGATCAAGCTTTGTTTCTGGCGCTTCTTGCTTGGTAGCGCCGAAGGAAGACGGTTCCGGCCTTCTCGGGCACACTCATTCGCGAACACCAAGAACCAAGAACCAAGAACCAAGTACGAGGCACTGGCGCGTAGCGCCAACCAAGCACGGCCGCGAAGCGGCTCGAAGCACCAAGAACAAGGAACTAAGCACCGCCGCGAAGCGGCGAAGCTGCCGCCCTTGGTCGATTTCCTGATTTCTCGGGAAAAACCTTTCGGTCGGGAGTCGGAAGTTGTGGGGAGCGAGCCCATGATGGGTCGCGGGGCGGCGGAGCCGCTGAAAAGCTGAAAGGGAAAAGCTAAAAAGCTGAAAGTTCAGTCAGCGCCAGAGGCGGGGAGATGAGTGACGGCATCATCGGCATCGAAGGCTTCATTTCTGCTCTCAGCTTTTCAGCTTTCAGCTTTTTCGGTCGGCCCCAGGGCCGACAGGAGCGGGACGAGGTCGTGGGCGAGTTGGTGCCAGTGGCGGAGGCGCGAGATGCGTTCGTTGAGGATGGGGGCGTCGGACTTTTCGAGGTCGGGGAGCTGCTCGAGGTAGTGCCCGCCGGCCTTGAAGCCGGGCATGAGGGTCTCCTGGACCAAACCGGCGGCGAGGCGGCGGAGGGACAGCTCGGCCTTGTAGTGGGTGGCGCGGGAGGCGGGGACGATGACGATCTCGACCGCCTTGGCGCGCTCGAGGAGCTTGAGGCCGGTGGAGGCGCTGGCCTTGCTGAGGCCGGAACGCTCGACGATCTCGGTGTAGCTCAGGGCCTCGTCGGTGAGGAAAAGGGTGTGGTAGATGAGCGCCGTGGAACGCGGCAGGCCGAGGGTATCGGCCATGCGGCAGAAGTAGGCCGCGATGGTATCGGCGGCTTCGGTTTCGAGCGTGCTGGAATCGGCGGCGGGCAACGCAGGGAGAAAAGCAAAGCCCGTGCCGATGGTTCAAGACTTTCCGAACCAAGTGAACGAAGTGTTACATGGCGGCTGCGCCGCGGTACTTGGTGCTTGGAATGCAAGAGGGAACTTCGTGACCCATTCCCCTACGCGAAACCAAATTGGCATGGCGTGAGCGCAGCGAGGGCAAGTCCGTGGTCCGTGGTCCGTGGTCCGTGGTCCGTGGTCCGTCGTCCGAAGGCAAAAACTGAAACGCTGAATGCGGCTTTGCCGCTGTGCTTCGTGCTACCTGCTACCTGCTACCTGCTCCCTGCTCCCTGCTACCTGCTACCTGCTCACTCGAAGGGTCGGCGGCCGCAGGCGCGCCGCTCCTTTCCGCACCCCGGACGCGGCGAGGCCGATTCCGCTATCGCAGCTTCTCCCTTCCCGCCGCGTTGAGGATGCAGGCGGCAGCAGGGGTTTGGGCGCGGATGAGGAGATTGATGGCGTGTTGGACCGCTCCTTTCGGGGTGTGATCGGCGCGGACCACGAGGTAGAGGCGGTCCACCCAAGGGGCGATGAGACGGGTATCGGGAACGGGAAGAAGCGGAGCGGTATCGAGAACGACGAGGTCGTAGTCTTGGCCTGCCTCGGAAAGCAGGGTTTCGATCCCCGGACCCGTGAGAAGTTCGCCGGGGTTGGGGGCGCGCTGGCCGGAGAGAAGTAGGTCGAGCCTCGGCACCCCCGCCAAGGGGAGAACGGCCTCCTCCAGCGTGGACTGGCCTGCCAGGACTTCGGTGAGGCCCGCGCCGGTGACGTCGGGATCGAGGCCGAAGGCGGTGTGGACCGCGGGTTTGCGGAGGTCGGCATCGATGAGGAGAACGCGCTTGCCGCGGTCGGCGGCGGCGAGCGCGAGATTGGTTGAGGTGGTGGTTTTCCCCTCGCCGGGAAGGGAGCTGGCGATGGCGACGCAACGTAGGCCTTCGGTCGAGAGGTGGATCCGGGTCTCGATGAGACGATAGCGGTCGGCGGGAGGCGAGCGGTGAAGACCCTGTCGAAAAACCAACAGCGGATCCCACTCCGACTGATGCTCGGGAGCCCCAAGGCCATCCGCGCGGGCGGCCCGCGACTCCATCCGCTGCAGCCGCTGGGCATTCAAGGCGGGGACCGAGGCCAGCAAGGGGATGGCCAGCTCCGCTTCGAGCTGGGCGGGAGTGCGGATTTTTTCGTCCGACCGGGCCATGCCGAGCGACAGGACAAGTCCACAAACCAGCCCTCCTCCACCACCGAGCGCGTAAGCTCGCGAAGGACAGGGTGCAATAGGACGTCCCGGCAAGGGTGCGGGTGAGTGCAGGGCGACCTCGATGCCATCGCCCTGCAACTCGAGATCCAGCTCGCCCTCCCGACTCATCAGGGCCTGCAGCGAGCCGGTAAGGGCCTCGACCTCGGCCGCAAGCGCGGCGGCGCGGGACAGCAGGCGACGCCGAATGGTTTCGGCGTCCTCCGCGGCTGTGTCCGCCGTCTCGATCGTCCCGACATCCTGCCAATAGGCCTCGTCCCCTCCTCTTTTGAGGCTCTGCTTGAATTCCGTCACGAAGCGCTGGGCGAGGCGGGCCTGCTCCTCCAAGGCATCCTTCATTTTCGGGTGGGCCTCCCGATAGCGGTGGCCGAGCAGGGACACGGTGACCTGCTGCTGGTCGAGTTCCGTTCCGAGTTCGAGCATCCGGGCATAGCCCGCCCGGAGGCGCTGGGCGGCTTGGAGCCGATCCCGGATCTGCTCGGTTTCCCGCCGGACCAACCGACGGGCGGCAGACCGATCGGCGAGCCTGACCTCGGTCCGCCCATCGAGGTAGCTGTGGGCCACGGCATCGGCGAGGGTCCGCGCCACTTGGGGATCCGGATGAACGATCGCGACATCGAGAAATCGGGTGTCCTGACGGGCGGAAACCTGCATCCAGTTCGACAGGATAGCGGCCAACCGCGCGGGCGGCGGCACCGGAGGAGCCGCATCCGTGGCAAGCTCGGGACCGCCCAGCCAGGGGGGGAGAAGCGCGGTCGGTCTCGGCATCAGCCCGGGAAGCCGTCGAACCTCCTGGCGGGAGGCCACGCGCTGGAGCACCTCGGGAGTGAAGATCCGGCTGGCAGCGGTGTTGAGGGCCTCAACGCTTCGAAGATCGATCTCCTCAGGCGTGGCGTGGCCCCCGCCGAGCAGGGTCCCGGTGCGGGTCTTGACGAGGAGAGTCGATTGCGTGCGGTAAAGCTGCGGGGCCCGGTCGAGGTAGGCGTGGGTGGCCACCAAGCCGAGAGCGGCGAACACGGTGGGGTAGTACCAACGTCGGCCGAGGCCGCGGAGCCACGGGGAACAGGAAGATCTTTTTCGGACCCGCGTCGAAGCTTCAGGGGATGCCAAGGTGCGGGAAGCGGAGACCATGCCGGGGGGGAGAGTCGAGGAAGATAGACGAAACGTCAGTCATTGAGTGAAGCAGATTGTTTGCCGGCGATGGGAACAACGAAATCGGCGAAAAGGACGAAATCTGACCACGGGACACGCGGAAGGCACGGAAAGGTAGGGACGAGCGCCCTCGCTCTTCCGGGCGCGGGGACACGCCAAAGGGTCGCGGGTGTTGGGCTCTATGGGCTCCATGCGGCTTGCAGGCGTGGAGTGCTTCGCGCGGAGATGAGGCTGGGCATGCGCGGGCCATGGACCGGTCGAGCGAGGGCGCTCGACCCTACCTGCAATGCTGTCCGTCGTCCGTCGTCCTTGGTCCGTCGTCGTAGAGGCGCTTGGAGTCGGGCACGGCGCCCTTCAAGCGCTAGCTCGTTGGCGATGCCAATCCTCCGCTCGTGGAAAGCGCGTGGCGCAATCCTCTACGAGCTGACCACGGACAGGCCGCAGGCCCAAATGCCTTTCCTCTTCGGACCACGGACCTTGGACCAAGGACATAGGACGGGCCGCAGGCCCAAGTGCCTCTCCTCTTCGCACGAAGCACCAAGAACCACGCACGACGCCCTGGCCATCCAAGTGCCTCTCCTTTTCGAACCAAGAACGTTGGACCACGGACTCCCGTGCTTGGTCGTTGATCCCGTGGCGTAGGTTGGCAGGTGTTTCCGGGATGCTGGGACGAGGAGGGCTCAACAGGTCGGCGGCCGCAGGCACGCCGCTCCTTTCCAGGCCACGGAGGTCGCCGCCAGCGTCAGCTTTCGATCGTTTCGCGGGGGCGGGAGGCGCGCTTCCTGCGGCGGTTCTTTTTGCGGGGTTCGTCGTCGTCGGAACCGTAGGCGCCATAACCGCCGTAGGCCCCGTAACCGTAGCTGCCGGCGCTGCCATACTTGCCGTAGCGGTAGTAGCCGTAGGAGTAGTTGGAACCAATCAGACGGCGCTTTTCGAGGAAACCGTTGAAGACCAGGCCGGCGGGCGGGGTGTGCTGTTCCTTGAGCACCTCCAGCACGCGACGCACCGCGCCCTTAGGGGTGTATTCGGCCCGAACGACGAGGCATAGGTTATCGACCTGGGCGGCGATGATGCGGGTGTCCGGGACGGCGAGAAGCGGGGCCGAATCGAGGACGATGACATCGAAGAACTTGCGGGCCTCCTCCAAGAGACGCTCGAGGCGGGGACCGCTGAGAAGCTCGCCGGGGTTGGGGGCGCGGACCCCGGAGAGAAGGATGTGGAGGTTGGGCACGCCGGAGAGCTTGAAGGCGGCATCCTGCAGGGTGGCCTGACCGGCAAGGATCTCGGTAACGCCGCAGCTGTTGTGGTCACGCTTGAGGCCGAACTCCTTGTGGACGGCCGGCTTGCGCAGGTCGGCATCGATGAGGAGGACGTTCTTGCCCTGGCCGGCGGCGGCCAGGGCGTAGTTGACGGAAGTCGTGGTCTTGCCTTCGCCCGGGATCGAGCTGGTGAACACGGTCACCTTGCGGGTTTTCTCATCACCAAGGAGCGAGATGGAGGCGCGAAGCACGCGGTACATCTCGGCGAAGTTGGTTTCCATCAGGTGCTCGCGGAACACGATCGTCGAATCCCAATCATCCTCGTGGTCGGGCGAGTTGCGGTTGGTTTTTTTCTCCTGCTTGGAAACGATGCCATCGAGAATGCCTTCCTTGAGCTGGGAAATGGAGGCCAGCACGGTCATGCCGGTCTCCGCCTCGACCTGAGCGACGGTGTGGAACTTGTTGTCGATGCGGACCAAGAGCAGTGCGAGGCCCAAGCCCAGCCCGAGACCGCAAACGCCTCCCATGCCGTAGACGGTCGGGACCTTGGGAGAGGCCGGGATGCCGGGCAGGTTCGCGAGGCTGTGGATCGCGGCGCTGGCCTCCTCGGCCTCCTTGTTGACCGTGCTCTCCTCCTTACGGGTGAGCATGGCATTGAAGACCTGGTTCTGGCTATCGATCTCACTCTTCAGCACGCCAATGCGGGCGAGGAGCAACTGGCGGGCGACGCGCATGTAGGCATCGTCGGGAGCATCGATGGGCGGCAGTTCGCTGGAGGCACGTTGCCAGTAGGCCTGATCGGTGCTGGCGCTGCGGGCGATCTCGAACTCCTTGATGAAGCGCTCCTTGAGGTGATCCAACTCCGCCAGGGCCGCCTGCATTTTCGGGTGGGCGGGACGGTAACGGCGCTCCAGTTGGTTGACGGTGGCTTCCATCTCATCGAGCAATCCCTTGACCTCCAAAGCGCGGGCGTAGCCGGCGATGGCTCCCTGGGCCGATTGGAGCTTTTCGCGGGCTTCTTCCGACTGGTTGACGAGGACCTCGATGGCACCCGTGCGGCTGGTCGAAACATCTCCTTCCAACTCGGCGATGTAGCCGAGGGCGACCGCGTCGGCGATAGCCTTGGCCACTTCCGGCGTAGGGTGGGTGACGGTGATATCAAGGAGACGAGTCCCCTTGCGAACGCCCACCTCCATCCAATTTGAAATCAGGCCGGCGAGCTGCGGAACCGGCGGAACCGCGGGTGCCTTAAGTTCCTCCTCGTCGGGTCCGCCCATCCAAGTGGGAAGGTAGCTGACCGGCTTCGGCATCAGGCCGGGGATGTCGCGAATCTCGGAGCGTGCGGCGATTTTTTCCAGCAGCTCCGGACGGAACATCTCCGCCGCCGCGGTGTTCATGGCCTCCAGACTGCGCAGGTCGATGTCCTCGGTCTGGTCGGTGCGGCCCATGACGGTGCCGGTGGCGGTCTTGATCAAGACCGCCGAGCTGGCCTTGTAGAGCCGGGGAGCCTTGGAAAGGTAGTAGGCCGAACCGAGAAGGCCGAGAATGAGGAAGAGGACGATCCAGTACCAGCGCCCGACCAGATCGAGGACCAGGCGCTTGGTTTTCTCGCGGCTGGCCGCAAAGTCGTGGGAATCGTCGAAGTCGTCCTGGTAGTCGTCGAAGGATGGCATGCAGTCAGAATGTAGGGAAAATGTGAGGGAGACGGGATGGGTCGGTGGCCGACCCGGAAGCCCGGATCAGAAAAATCGCTCGGCGACCGTGATGATGTCGTCCGGCTCCAGGTAGTAGCGATCCTTGCCGGTCTCGGTCATTTCACGGAGATTGAGGGTGGTCACGCGGCCGCGGCGATTGACGCTGACCTTCTTGGGGTTGGCCAGCTCGGTAAAGCCGCCGGCCTGGGCGATGGCGCTGACAACGTCGAGCCGGCCATCCACCGGCAAGGGTTGGGGACCGGGTTTGCGGACCTGCCCCAGCACAGTGATGGTTTTCCCCACGTAGGCGCTCTGGGAAACCACCACCCGGTCGCCGGGGCGGACCTGGATGGCGGAGCTGTTCTCGGCTTGGGCGCGGCTGTAGGTGGTCGATCCCCCACCCGCCCGGGTTAACATAATCCGGTTCTTGTCGGCATTTTCCGCCAAGCCTCCCGCCGTCGCCAGGGCAGCGGAAAGGTCGATGCGGCCGGCCGGGGGCATGGGAAACTGGCCGGGGGCATTGACCGCGCCGATCACCGAGAAAAACTGAGTGGCGTACTCCTCCACGGTGATCCGCACCTTGGGATCGACGAGGTATTTGGCGTCGTAAAGCTTGCGCACCTTCTCGATGGTGTCCTCCAGGGTCACCCCTGCCACATCGACGGCGCCGATCAGGGGAAACACCGCCTCGCCGGATTTCATGACCTTGGTGACGGTGGTGAGATCTTCCTCCCCGAAGACCTCGAGGCGGACGACGTCGTCCGCCTTGAGCACGGGGACAGCATTCTGGGCCGTGCCCACGGAGGAAAGGAAGGCGACCGAAAGGGCAAAGAAGGCGAAGAAAGAGGAAAGTCGATTCATCGGGAGCAAAAGATTGAATGGTGGGGTGTCGGCACCGCCTTCGAGAATCAAAGGAAATGAGGATCAATGGGTTCCATCGACGATATCGGTAACCGGGTCAAGTTCTTCCAAGCATGGCACATGCCGACCGGACGTCGAACGATGAAGTGAGCAGGCAGGCGAATCAGAAGCGGCTGGTGAGGCTGACGCCCACGACGTTCCGCTGGAAGCTCCGGACACCGTCCTGGTCGCTCCACTGGTAGAAGAGGCTGCCAAAAGCACGCTCGGAGAACACGGGGATCCCGAGAGAGGCATCGAAACCGAAATAATCCTGCGAAGATCCCAAAATCGCCCCGCCTGCCGGTCGTTTGAGATCAGACGATTCCCAGCGAACGCCCGCATTGAACATCGCCCGGCGGATCTTGTGATGGTAGCCGAGACGGACCGAGGTGGTTTCCCGATAAGCCCCTGGAGTATAACCATCCGCCTGGGTGCCTGAATAAAACTGGAGATTGAGGCCCCAGATGGCGTTGGCTTGGTAATTCAGGCCAAGGCTCCCGCTAAAGGTTGTGTCGGACCCTCCCACACCCCCGTATTCGACGAACTCGACGCCGAGGCTGGTCGTCATGGAGACCTTCTTGGCAAGTTGGTAGCTGGCGTTCAGCGACGGGCGCACCGCGCTGCGGTCCACTTGGCGGGCACCATCGGAGTAGGACCAGCCGATGCCGGGGCCCACTCGGAGGAGCGGGGTGGCTTTCCAAAGGGCGGAGAGGTCGAAGCGTGTCTCCTCGGTTTCCGAGACGAAAGCACCTCCCTCGCGTTTGCTGTACGTTAAGCTCGATCGAAGTGAGGTCTTGGGGCTGATCGAATAGCTCGCATTGATGCCGGCATTGAAGGTATCTTCCTCCACATACGCCCCGGCGTAGCGATTGGCACCCTCCTGGTGGCCCATTCCGACATTCCCGGTGACGCTCAGGTGGGCACCCTTGTAGCCTCCGCTCAGACCCATTCTGTAGCTTGAAGCATTGAAGTTCGAGTTGTCGAAATACGCTGCATAGCTCCCTCCCAGATTTCCTGCAAACCACCACTCGCTTCCCTGGGTCCGATAGGCGATGGAGGGGGAAACGCTGAACGCGGTGTCATCGATCTCCGGCGAACCGGGAAGGCCGGAGCCATTGGTCACATTCGAATCGTAGAAAAGAGAGGTCCCGATTTGATAGCTGAGGCCATCGAGGAAGTCCCGGGTGAGCGCATCGTAGCCGAGATCCTGCGCGCCTGAGCCGGTGCCGGGGATTTCCTGAAACCCGGAGGGTGCCTCGACGGGGATGGGCTCGGCGAAGTCCTGCGCGAGGGCAGTGAGCGGGAAAGCCATAGCAGCGACGACGAGCACACGAGGAAGGACGGAATCCATGGCGCAGGCCATAGAGCCATTCGCATGCCGCCCAAAGCGAAAAATGCGGGCAAGTCGGTGACACTCAGCCAGATCCCTTGAGCCAAGGGGATTCGGGGAAATACGGACCTTGAAGAAAGTAGAGGATGCGGAGCCGCACGCAGAAAGCTGAAATGGAGAGACGGCGTGCTTGGGGCGTTGGCGGCTGCGTCCGTGGTCCGTGGTCCGTGGTCCGTGGTCCTTGGTCCGTGGTCCGTGGTCCGTGGTCCGTGGTCGGAAGAGGAAAGGCAGTTGGGCCTGCGGCCGGGGTTGGGCGGCTGGAGGAACAACGAAACTGTCGAAAGGGACGAAATTTAACCACGGAATACACGGAAGGCACGGAAAGGTAGGGTCGAGCGCCCTCGCTCAACCGCGCCGATGGGCTGGGATGCGTACTTGGTGCTTGGTCCGTGGTCCGAATGCGGCGGGAGCGATAGCGACCCTCTACCCATGCGAAGCCAAATTGGCATGGCGTGAGCACAGCGAGGGCAAGTCCGTGGTCCGTGGTCCGAAGGCAAAAACTGAAACGCTGAATCGGCTTTGCCGCTGTGCTTCGTGCTCACTGAGTGATGGGAACAACGAAATGGGCGAAAACGTCGAAATTTGACCATGGAAGGCACGGAAGGTAGGGGCGAGCGCCCTCGCTCGTCCGCGCGCGGGGACACGTAAGGGTGTCGCCGGGTTGGGCTCTATGCGGCTTGCAGGCGTGGAGTGCTTCGCGCGGGGATGAGGCTTAGCAGGCGCGATCCATGGGCCGGTCGAGCGAGGGCGCTCGACCCTACCTGCAATGCTGTCCGTGGTCCGTGGTCCGTTGTCGAAGAAGTGCTTGGAGTCGGACGCGGCGCACCTCAGGCGCAGGCTCTTTGGCACTGCCTATCTTCCGCTCGTGGAAGGCGCGGAGCGCAAAGCTTCACGAACCGACCACGGACCTTGGACCAAGGACAACGGACGGGCCGCAGGCCCAAGCGCCTCGCCTTTTCGCACGAAGCACCAAGAACCACGCACGAGGCACCGGCCACCCAAGTGCCTCTCCTCTTCGGACCAAGGACGTTGGACCACGGACCAAGGACTCCGGTGTTGGGATCCCGAGCCGTGGGTTGGCGGGTGGTTCGAGGAGGCTGGGGCGAGGCCGGCTCGGAAGACGGCGGCCACAGGCACGCCGCTCCTTTCGACCACGGACAACGGACGTTAATCCCGAGCCGTAGGTTGACAGGTGGTTCGGGGACGCTGGACGAGGCGGGCTCGGCACCTCGGCGGCCACAGGCACGCCGCTCCTTTCGACCACGGACCAAGGACGTTGGACCACGGACAACGGACCACGGACCACGGACGACTGCGAAGCCGCCTACACCTCGAACAGCGAGGTGACCGATTGGCCGCCGGCGATGCGGCGGATGGCTTCGCCCAAAAGGCTGGCGATGCTGCAGATGTGGACCTTTTCCCCGGCGGCCTGAGGGACGGAGTCGGTGGTGATGATGCTCTCGATGGCGGAATCCTTGATCCGCTGGCGGCCCAGCTCGCCGAGGACGGCGTGGGAGACGCCGGCATAGATCCGCTTGGCCCCGTGCTGGGCCAGGATTTCCGCCGCCGCACAGAGGGTGCCGGCGGTTTCCGTCATGTCATCGACGAGCATGACGTCCCGGCCCTTGACCTCGCCGATGACGTTCATGGCCTCGACCTTGGTCGCGCTGACGCGGTGCTTGGCCACGATGGCCAGCTCGGCGCCGATGGCATCGGCGTAAGCGCGGGCCATCTTGACACCGCCGACATCGGGCGAGACAACGGTGAGGCCGGCGGGGTCGCCGACCTGTTCCCGGATGTAGCCGATGAGGGCGGGCTTGGCGTAGAGGTGATCGACCGGAATATCGAAGAAACCCTGGATCTGCGGGGCGTGGAGGTCCATGGTGAGGACGCGGTCGACGCCGGCGGAGGTGAGCAGGTTGGCGACCAGCTTGGCGGTGATGGGGACGCGCGGCTGGTCCTTGCGATCCTGGCGGGCGTAGCCGAAAAAGGGCATCACGGCGGTGATGCGGCCGGCGGAGGCGCGGCGGGCGGCATCGACCATGATCAGCAGCTCCATGACGTTGTGATTCGTCGGCGGGCAGGTCGGCTGGATGATGAAAACATCGGCCCCACGGATGTTCTCGTTGATTTTCACGAAGGTCTCGCCGTCCGGGAAAGCGGTGACGTGGACGTTCGCTAGGCGGGTGCCGAGTTCGTTGGCGATGGCTTCGGAAAGGGTCCGGTGGGCGGTTCCACTGATCAGCTTCATGGGCGAAATGGCGCGAGGTCGCGAGGCCGGGGATTGTTGACAGCCCGGATCGGGTCGGCAACCCTGCATCCCGACACGCGATGGAAAAGCCCTCGGAAAACCTCGCACCCCCGGCCCCGATCCGCCCGGCGGACTGGATCGGCCCGGCCTTGATCGGGCTGCTGGTGGCGATCTTCTACGGCATCCTGCCGAACTTCGGGCCCGCGCAGAAGCAATCGCCGCTGGCGTGGCTGCAATCCACCTGGAACAGCGAAAACGACTTCGAGCACGGCTTCCTGGTGCCGATCATCACCGTAGGGCTGCTGGCCTGGCAGTGGAAGCGGCTGCGCCGGGCGGCGGCGGGCGCCCTCGACAAGGGCACCTGGCTCGGCCTGGCGGTGGCGATGGCGGGGGTGATGTTCTTCGTGCTGTCCTACCGCACCGGGCAGGCACGGCTGGCGATCGGCGGGCTGCCGATGATCCTGTGGGGCTCGGCCTGGTTCCTCTACGGCTGGCGGGTGGCGGTGCTGACCTTCTTTCCCCTGTTCGTGTTGTGGCTTTCCATCCCCCTGCCCCAGTTCCAGCAGGCGACGACCAAGCTGCAGATCCTCTCGACCAAGCTGGCGTCGGTGGGCTGCGGCTGGCTGGGGATCGAGACGGAGGTGCGCGGCACCCAGATCGCCTCGCTGACCGACAAGTGGGATCCGCTGGAAATCGATGACGGCTGCAGCGGGATCCGCTCGCTGATGGCGCTGATCCTGATCTCCAGCGTGTGGGCCTACCTTTCGAAGATGAGCCTGTGGAAAAAGGCGCTGCTGTGCCTGTCCGCGTTTCCGCTGGCGATCATCGGCAACACCCTGCGGCTGACCTCGATCTTCCTGATCGCCGAGTATGGCGACCCGCATTTCGCCATCCACACCTGGCACGACTGGGCCGGGCTGGTGATTTTCTACCCGATCTCGCTGGCGCTGCTGCTCGGCTTCCACACCCTGCTGGAGGGCGGGCAGCCGCTGTTCAAGTTCATGAAACCGCAGCGCCGGCGGGTGGTGCGGAAACAACTCTCGGCCGAGACATGAAGCGCTCGCTGCTGCTGCTCGGCCTGCTCACGGCGGGCTTTTCGATGATCTTCTTCCTCCCCGACTTCAAGGAGGTGGACAGCGCGATGAGCCTGGACCTGCCGGACTACCTCGGCCAGTGGTCGATGGAGACCTACCCGCCCTCGGAAAAGGAACTCAAGATCCTGGCCAAGGACACCCGCTTCGCGAAGGCGCAGTGCGCGCTGCCGCGATCCGAGGAGTTTTCCTACATCTTCGGCCGCTCGCCCACGGATTACGTGGACCTCTCGGTGGTGATGTCCGGCTACGACCTGGCGAACTCGATCCACCGCCCGGAGCGCTGCATGCCGGCGCAGGGGCACCACGGCCTGCAGAGCTCCCGCAGCATGCTGGAGCTGCCGAACGGGGGCGCGGTGCCGGTGACGCGCATCCTTTCCAAGCAGGACGTGGCGGTGGAAACGCCGGACGGCCGGAAGATGATCACGCGCAACTGCGTGACCTACTACTTTTTCGTCGGTCACGCCCGGATCACCGAGAGCCACACCGAGCGGACGCTGATCGACATCAAGGACCGGGTGCTGAAGGGCCAGGCCCAGTCATGGGCCTACGTGAGCGTGACCATGCCCTATACGGCCGAGGCGGAGCACCAGTCCGGCGCCCCGCTGCTGCCGCTCGAGGATTCGGACAAAAAAATCCGCCAGCTCCTTTCGAAGCTGGCGGTGACGAACATCGACTGGTCGATGATCGGGGGGTAGATGGTGGATGGTGGTCCGTGGTCCGAATGCGGCGGGAGCGATAGCGACCCTCTACCCATGCGAAGCCAAATTGGCATGGCGTGAGCGCAGCGAGGGCAAGTCCTTGGTCCGTAGTCGAAAGGAGCGGCGTGCCTGAGGCCGCCGACGTGCCGAGCCCGCCTCGTCCCAGCCTCCTCGAACCACCCGACAACCCACGTCTCGGGATTCCAACACCGGAGTCCGTTGTCCGGGGTCCGTTGTCCGGGGTCGGAAGAGGAAAGGCAGTTGGGCCTGCGGCCGGGGTTGGGCGGCTGGAGGAACAACGAAAGGGTCGAAAAAGACGAAATTTGACCACGGAATACGCGGAAGACACGGAATGGTAGGGACGAGCGCCCTCGCTCAACCGCGCGCGGGAAGTCGTGAGGGAGTCGCGGGGGTTTGGCTCTTTATGCGGCTTGCAGGCGAAGGGCTTCGCGCGGGATGGGGCTGGGCGCGTGCGGGCCATGGGCCGGACGAGCGGGGGCGCTCGTCCCTACCTGCAATGCTGTTCGTGGTCCGTGGTCCGTGGTCCGTGGTCCGTGGTCCGTGGTCCGTGGTCCGTGGTCCTTGGTCCTTGGTCCTTGGTCCTTGGTCCGTGGTCCGTGGTCCGTGGTCCGTGGTCCGAAGGCAAAAACTGAAAACTGAAACGCTGAATGCGGCTTTGCCGCGGATCTGCTCCACTGAGGCATTGCCGCATCGCAGCCAGACGATCTTCGGAGGGGCTCCGCGCAGTTTGTTCCAGTCGGAGTAATCAGAGTCCTGAGTGACAATGACGAGTTGATGAGCTTTGGCGTATTCCCAAATGGCGAGATCGTCTGACTCGGCCATCCCGATCTGACGGACGTGCAGTGCAGCCGGAAAAAGATCGTGCAACGCTGCGATCAGGCGATGGCTCAGATTCTGATCGAGCAGCAGCCTCATGCCGAGACAGCCACCACGTGGTGTTCGCGATCGGCCGCGAAAGCCAAGGCGGCCTGAAGGTCCTCTGGAGCCAGGTCGGGAAAATCTTCAAGGATTTCGGCGTTGCTCATGCCCGAAGCAAGCCATCCCAGCACGTCGTAGACGGTGATGCGCAGGCCACGGATGCAAGGCTTCCCTCCCCGCTTGCCCGGCTCGATGGTGATGCGTGGGTGGCTGTTTTCCATACGGCAGGCTAATCGATGGAGATCAGACGGTCAACGTTCCGGAAAACCCCGGTCTTCGAGCAACAGTTGGAAAGCTCCCACGTTGCTTGGTGGAGGCGGCTGCGCCGCCGTCCTTGGTCCGAAGGCAAAAACTGAAACGCTGAAAACTGAAAACTGAAACGCTGAATGCGGCTTTGCCGCTGTGCTCCCTGCTCCCTGCTCCCTGCTCCCTGCTCCCTGCTCCCTGCTCCCTGCTACCGGCTACCGGCTACCGGCTACCGGCTACCGGCTACCGGCTACCGGCTACCGGCTACCGGCTACCGGCTACCGGCTACCGTCGTGATGGGAACAACGAAAGGGTCGAAAACAGCGAAATCCGACCACGGAATACGCGGAAGACACGGAAAGGTAGGGACGAGCGCCCTCGCTCGACCGCGCGCGCGAGGACACGTGAAGGCGCTTTCTCAGACTTCCGCGGATACCCACCTCGCTCGACCGCGCGCGCGCGAGGACACGTCCTCCCCGGCCGCTACCGCCTCATCGTCCGCCATCTCGCTCGACCGCGCGCGCGCGAGGACACGTTGGCGGCGGCCCTCGCGGATGCCGCGGTCGTAGGCTCGCTCGACCGCGCGCGCGCGAGGACACGTCAGGGGGTCGCGGCGGGTTTGCCTCGATGCGGGTTGCAGGCGTGACGGGCCTCGCGCGGGGTGGGCTCAGCATGCGCGATCCATGGGCCCGGTCGAGCGAGGGCGCTCGACCCTACCTGCAATGCTGTCCGTCGTCCGTCGTCCTTGGTCCGTTGTCCTTGGTCCGTTGTCGTAGAGGCGCTTGGAGTCGGGCACGGCGCCCTTCAAGCGCTAGCTCGTTGGCGATGCCAATCCTCCGCTCGTGGAAAGCGCGTGGCGCAATCCTCTACGAGCTGACCACGGACAGGCCGCAGGCCCAAATGCCTTTCCTCTTCGGACCACGGACCACGGACCTTGGACCAAGGACCACGGACAGGCCGCAGGCCCAAATGCCTTTCCTCTTCGGACCACGGACCTTGGACCAAGGACATAGGACGGGCCGCAGGCCCAAGTGCCTCTCCTTTTCGCACGAAGCACCAAGAACCATGCACGAGGCACCGGCCACCCAAGGGCCTCGCCTTTTCAGACCAAGGACGTTGGACCACGGACCAAGGACTCCGGTGTTGGGATCCCGAGCCGTGGGTTGGCGGGTGGTTCGAGGAGGCTGGGGCGAGGCCGGCTCGGAGGACGGCGGCCACAGGCACGCCGCTCCTTTCGACAACGGACAACGGACAACGGACGTTAATCCCGAGCCGTAGGTTGACAGGTGGCTCGGGGACGCTGGACGAGGCGGGCTCGGCAGGTCGGCGGCCACAGGCACGCCGCTCCTTTCGACAACGGACCACGGACAACGGACACCTGTGCTTGGTCGTTGATCACGGGGCGTAGGTTGGCAGGTGGTTCGGGGATGATGGGACGGGGCGGGCTCGGCAGGTCGGCGGCCGCAGGCGCGCCGCTCCTTTCGATCATGGGTTCGGGGAGTTCGGCTTGCCATCGGCTTTCGTGGGGCGTTGCCAGCCGTCGGGGCGGATGGAGGCCTTGTCGAGAAAGGCCTTCACCTTGGCGATTCTCGCTCCCAGCGGTTTGAAGTCCCTGGGAAACGTCCAGATGGGACCTTCTTCAAGCGCCTCCGCCATCAGGGCCTGGGCAGCCATCAGCATCGCCATGGCTCGTCCAGAGCGACGCTCGTTCCACTCCCTGAGGGCCGCATCGTGGAGATGAAGCGCGTAATAGTATCGGGCGTTGAAGACCGACTCGAGGTGGCCTTCCAGCTCCAGCGCCTTCTCAAACTCATGTTCCGCTTCCCGGTCCTCCCGAAGAATCGAGAGCGTATTGGCATAGTTTACTCGCAAGGCAGCATTCAAAGGATGCCGCCTGATCGCATCGGCATACGATTCCCGGGCGATCCCGTACCACTTCCAACGGTCGGCCGCATCAAGGTCGGAACGATCCGCGATTCTTCGGGCCGTGTTCGCTTGAATCTGTGCGATCCGCCAGCTCGGCCACCACCGGGATGCCTGTTCGAGTCGGTCCCACGCCTCGGTGGGACGGCTTGCGAGAAGGTTATCCCGCCGCCCAAGCACCGGCCAGAGGTAGGCCAGGGCGGCGGTGCATGCGACGCCCGTGCCCAGGATCACGCAGGCCAAAACCCCGGCTGCGAGCTGCGAGGGAAACCGACCTCCGGCGGATTCAGCGCGCGGCTTCCCAAGAAGCTTCCCCCCAAGCCCGAGCCAGATGCCGAGCAGCAAAACCGAAGGCATGAGGTGGAAAACGAAGCTGAAGTTCGACTGCACCAACATTCCCGCCAAGGCGGCCAGGATGCCCACGGAGATGGGGTCAAGATCGCGAGCCGAGTCCTTTTCCCCGCCAAGCACCAAGGAAGCGACCCCAAGGCAAACCACGGTCAAAACGGTCCCACCCACGAGGAGGAGACCGACCAGACCGTAGTCAGTGGTTAACTGAAGGGTCTCATTGTGGACGAAGGGCTCGTTCTCCCGCGGAACTCCATGCTCACTAAGTTCCCAGTGGAAATTCCGCTCCCAAGAGATCGAACGGCTCCCTCCTCCCGTGAATGGGTGATCGGAAATCGCCCGCAAGGCCACATCGTACCAATCGATCCGGCTGGAGTTGTCGAATGTCCGGCGGACATCCGCATTGGTGATCTGCTCGCTTTCCGTGCCACGAAAGTACTTCCACGAAGCGAGAAACCCGAGAAGGCAGATGACCGGCGCGATACCGGCCGCGATAAGAACCCCGCGGCGCCTGGTTCTCCAGGCGACCATCGCGGCAGCGCCGAACATGACCCCTCCCCCCGCCAAGAGGCCGAGGAGCCCGCCGCGGGAACCCGAGAGCGGGACCGCCACCACGACGGAAAGCAGGGCCAGCGCGTAAAGCGTGCGTTGCCACGCCCGATCGCCCGAGAAAACGATCCGCGGCGCGCAGAACAGGCCGCACCCGATGATGAAGTTGGCAAAGTAGTTGTAGTGCCCAAAAAGGCCGCTGGGCTTGATTTCCGGCCTCTCGGACCGGGGCCAGGCGATGGAGGGATCAAACCACTGGGCGAATGCCAAGGCGGCGTTGATCAAGACAAGGACACTCAGGCCGATGGGGAGCCAGACGAAGGCGGGGTGACGGACATCGAAACGGGCCACTGTCCAAGCCGTCGCCAATGCCGCCAACGCCAGCACCGCATCGGTCCGGGCATCCTCGGCAACCGGGGAGTTCAACATCACCCACGCCAACCACAACGAGGCCAGGAAAACGACCACGGTCAGCACCCTTGAAAACCGGTACGAAGGCCGACAAGCCGTCGTGGCAGCCAGGGCGAGACCGAGGCAAAGCAGAGCCGGGCCCCAGGTCCATGCAAGGGTCATCGCTCCAAAAAGAAGCACGGCAAGAAGGCCCAACAGCAGGCTGACCATCGCGAATCGCATGGGCACAAAAAAAGCCGACCGGATCCCGGTCGGCAAGCAGGGGGTGGATGAGGTCACGCCGCTCCTTTTCCGAAAAGGACGGCGGGAATCGTTTTGACCAGGATCTTCAGGTCCAGCCAGAACGACCAGTTGTCGATGTATTCCAGGTCCATGCGGACCCATTCCTCGAAGGACGAGATGCGGTTGCGCCCTCCCGCCTGCCATTCGCAGGTGATGCCGGGCTTGACGCTGAGCCGGCGGCGGTGCGCGGACTTTTCGAACGCCTCGACCTCGTAGAGTGGCAGGGGTCGCGGACCGACGAGGCTCATGTCGCCGGTGACCACGTTGAGAAGCTGGGGCAGTTCATCGATGCTCACCTTGCGCAGGAAGGCACCGAAGGGAAAAATCCTGGGGTCGCGCTGAAGCTTGAAGACCGGCCCCCCCATCTCGTTGCCGTGCTCGGCCTTGATCTTGTCGAGCAAGGCCTCCGCATCGGGGACCATGGTTCGAAACTTCCACATTTTGAAGGGCTTCCCGTAGCGGCCGGCACGCTTCTGAGGGAAGAACGCCGGCGCCCCCGGACTGGACATTTTGATCCCCATCCAGGCGAACACCCAGAGGGGCGAGGTGGCGATGATCAGCAGGAGCGCCCCGATCCGGTCGAGAGCGGACTTCATGGCCAGCTCCCAGGAAAGCTCGGGCGTCGAACGAAGCACCAACATCGGCTGGTCGCCGACGAGGTCGAAAGTCGGCCGCGCGATCTGGGTGCGGATGAACGAGGCTCCAATCCAGGCCTCGACGCCTTGGAGTTCGCAGGCCTCGATGGCCCGGGAGATGCGTTCGAAGGAGGTATCGCCCGCGGCGAAGATGACCCGCTCCACCGAATGCTGCTTGAGGACGTGGTAGAGATCATCAACCGACCGCTCCTCCATATCGAAGCGATCGACCACCAGCCAGCCCTCCATCGTTTCCTCCTCGATCTCGCTTTCAAAGCTTTCGATCTCCTGGGGAGACCCGGCGAGAATGATCCTCTCCTTCATTCCATCGCGTACCTTCCGATTGCGGAGGTAGTGCGTGAGGGCACGATCGCGGACGAACAGGAGCGCAAAGGCAATCCCTGAACCGATGGCAAGGATGAGGCGGCTGGCCCCGAAGTGCTCGCCTTCCAAAGGCCGGGCGAACAAGGCAATCATGCCCAGCGCAAGCCCCATGACCAGAAGTGCCCTCAGCAGCTGGGTGACCGAAGAGATCGTCGATTTGGTGCGTTGGCGACGGTAGAAGCGGAAGAACTCGAGAACCAGCGGGGTGAAGGGGATGGCCACGAAAAGCACCCAGGTCATTTGCTCGAGCCCGGCCGCCTCGGTGGGTGCCTGCCCTGCCAGTTGCCGCAGGGGCTGGCGAAGCCATGAGGCCAGCATCAGGCTCAGCCACACCAACCCCGCATCCACCAGCTGCAGGATCTGGATGGAAAAGGCCTCTTTCCGGTTGACCGTCATTGCTTTACCAAAATCACCTCGCGCCAGCGGATAGCCAAGGCAGCCGGGGAAGTCACTTTAAAAGTCGCCCGTCACCCCATCGTCACCTGCTGTTTTTCCGCCCCCGTGGGGGGCTTCACAGGTCATCGCGCCGCCCCAGCCGGTCGCGGAAGGCATCGGCCAAGGCCCGCGCCGCACCATGCAGCCCCTCCCCCAGCGGACGCTGATGGCGTAGCAGCAGCCACCCGTGACAGGCCACCAGCACGGCCGCTGCCGGAAGGCCTTGGTCGCGGCGGGTCAGCCACCAGCTGTTGCGGAGCCGGTAATAGAGCTTCGCAGCGGGGAGGTCCGCCTCCAAGGCGACCGTCCTGCCGAAGAAGCGCCCATGGTGCAGCCGGCCTCCCGGCGGATGATGGAGCACCGAGCGGGTGGCGAGATGCACCGCCACCCCGGCGGCCTCAATGCGCCGTGGGTAATCCTCATCCTCCCCACGCAGGAAGAGATCGCCGAGGACGGGCCCGATCCGATCTCTGAGCCCTCGTGGCACCAGCACGCCCAGCCAGGAGCGGCGCACCCGCAACCAATCGGAGCCCGCGGGCACCTCGGTGACCAGCGACCAGTCCCCGCCGATCATCACTTGAAAAGGCCAGCTGGGCCGTCCCGTGGCGGGATCGACCACCAGGCTGCTACGGATCCCTTCGGCCGGACCGGCGGGATCGAGCAGGCGCTCCAAGGCGTCCGGCTCGGGCCATGAGTCATCGTCGAGGATCCAGACGGCCTCCGAGCCGAGGTCGAAGGCCCGCTCCATGGCGGCCTCGATCCCACCGGCGTTGCCGCGGTTTTCCCCCAGCTCCAGGATTTCCAGCGGAAAGGACAGCGCCGGAAGCGACTTCAGGGCCTCGAGGGTGCCATCGGTGGAGGCGTTGTCGGCCACCACCACCAGGTCCGGCGGACGCGTCTGCCCCGCGAGCCGACGGAGGCAGGTCTCCGCCGTATCCCGGCGGTTCATGGTGGCGAAAACGGCAGCGATTTTCATGTCGTTGGCAGCCGGGGCAGGTGGGGCCATCCACGAAGGGCTTCCGTGGAACGGTGCGGTCCCCCCCGGCAAGCTTCACCCAGTGGCGGTCCCCTCCCCCTCTTTTTCCATGAACAGCCCGAGAACCCGCTCGCGATAGGAATCGAAGTGATAGCGGGCCTCGTAGATGCGGCGATTCTCGATCCCCCACTGGGGCCATTGGTCGGAATGGGAGAGCGCCTCCTCAATGGCCTCCTCCAACGAGTCGGCCAAACGACCTTGCGGCTTTTCCGCCACCACGCCGCCGAAGGACGAGGTGGCCACCGATCGATTCGCCCGCCAATCGGTGATCACCAGAGGGAGCTTCCATTGCATCGCCTCGACCATCACCAGGCCGAAGGACTCGTAGGGGGCCACGCTCGAGAATACGAAGAGATCCGCGCACTGATAGGCCTCGGCAAGCTCGGCTCCATCCTGCATTCCCCGCCATTCGATTCGTACCGCGCAGCCGGTGGCGCGGATGTCGGCTTCGAGCAGCGCGGTGGTGTAGGGGAAGATGGGCTCACCGACCAGCATGAGCCGCACTTCCGTATGGCGGGAGGCCACTCGGCTGAAAGCTTGCAGCAGCTCGGGGGTCCCCTTGTCCCGGCAAAGATGCCCGACCGACAAAAGCACGGGCGAGGCCGGGGGCTCGCGGTCGGGAACCGCGGCCTCCGAAGCCGGCACGGCGTTGGGCAGGACCAAGATCTTCTTGATGCCCAGCGCTTCGGCATCCCTCCGGCCGAATTCCGTCAACACCAGCGCCTCATCCACGAGTCTCTGGTATCCGCGCGCTACCATCCACCGAAGCCAAGGCGGGGAGATCTGGAGCTTCTCGGCGATGCCCGCCGCATGAAAGTGGAGCAGGACCCGGTCGGAGCACCCTCGCACCCACGGGAGTAGCAGCAGATCACGGGCGATCGCGCCGTAATGGGGACCGCCGATGGGGTAGACGAGGCCGTCGATCCTCCCCTTCGCCCGCAGGCGGAGCAGGCGGGCCACCACCTGGCCGAGCTCTCCCAGCTTGGGAAAGGTGAATTTCCGCGCCGATGACCATTGCCGCGTGAACCCGAACCTCAAATGCTCGCACACGAGGCCGGGTTCGGCGCGCAACAATTCCAGCAGGCGGCGGACACAGATGTTCTGGCCCCCGATGGGCGGAGGAATCTGGCCGGCGATCACGATCCGCGGCAGCTTCGATGATGCCTGCTCTCTCACGCCTTTTCCTTTTTCCCCCGTGCGCGGAACCAAGCCACGGTCTCTTGGATCCCCTCCTCCAGCGACCAAGGGGCCGGGCCGAGAAGGGCCTCGGTGGCATCAATCGGTGAGAGATAATCAATCGTCATGCTCTGCAGCCGGCTCGAGGTCAGGAAAAACGGCTTTCCGGTGACTCGCGAGATGGCGTCCCCCGCCTTGGCAATTCCCTTCATGGCAACCAGCGGCACCCGGGGGGGATTCCGACCGCTCAGCGCCCTCGCGAACCCGAGCGACCACTGGTCGATCCGGATGGGGTGATCGCCGACGTAGAACACCCCGCGGTCCACGGCGGGGGCGGGTGCCTCGAGCAGTCCGAGCATCTGCCAGACCACGTTTCCGACATACCCGTAGGTCCGCACCGGAGCCGGAACGTCCGGATGCACATACAGGCCCATGGCCGCGATTTTCCAGAACTCCCGGGAGTAGCGGATGTGATAAGGGCCCCAGATATTCACCGGCCGGACGATCGTCCATGCACAGGCCAGTCTGGCATTTCGGGTCAGTTGCTCGGTGATCACCTTGCTTTGCCCGTAGACCGTGGCAGGAAAATAATCCTGGTCATGGTCCGGCTGGCGGCCGGGCCCGCAGACATACTGGGAGGAGACCATCAACAGGCGCTCGGGAGGAGCCCCCTCCAAGGCGTGCAGCAGGTTCGCCACCCCATCGGTATTGGCTTGGTAGCCCTCCTCCACCGTGGTGTTCTCGTCGCACTCGGCCCGCCCGGCGAGGTGCATCACCCAGTCGGGCGAGAAGGCCTCCATCACCTCCCGCAGATCCTCCCTCTGCAGGATGTCCCCTTTTCTCCAGTAAGGCTGATGCCGGGGCTCCAAGGGAGCCTGGATGTCAAAGTTGAGAACCTCGCAGCCGCGGCTTCTGAGTTCCTGGACGAGGTTGGTCCCGATGAAGCCCGAGCCTCCGGTCACGAATACCTTTTTCATACCTGTTTGCCTCCCTGCCGGGCTCCTACTTTTCATTGCAGGCGATCGTAAACGTCGTAGAGGCCCTCCAAGGTCCTCCGCCAGCTGAATTCCCGCGCCCGTTGGAGCCCCTCCCTGCTGAGACGTTCATAAAGTACCGGATCCGACAGTGACTCAAGCCGCTCCGCCAGTTCGTCCGGCGAATCCGGACTGAAATAAAGGGCCGCGTCTCCCCCCACCTCCGGCAGGCTGCTGGAATCCGCTGCGAGCACGGGAACTCCCCGCGCCATCGCTTCAAGCACCGGCAGACCAAAGCCCTCGTAAAAGGAGGGAATCACCAACACATCGATTCCTCGATAGAACTGCTCGAGTTCGTTCCGGTCGAGTGAACCTAGCTCCAACCATCCATCCTCCCCAAAGGCACGAGAGAATTCGTCCGCCAACTCATCATCAACCTTCATCCCAGCCCTTACGAGAATAGGTGCTCGACCTCCAACCGCTTCTACCTTTGCCAAGGCCTTGCTAAAGATACCGAGATTCTTCCTCTGTAGAATGCTGCCCAAGCTGCCGACGCGGAAATGATCCGACCTTTCCTTCAGCACGGTGGCCACCCGCCCGTTCGTGGCTTCCGCCCCCTCTTCTAAAGAGGTTCCATTCGGCACCACATGAATTTTTAGAGGATCGATCTGAAGCCAGTGGATGATCTCTCGTTTCGTGTATTCCGAGACGGAAATGAGCGCATCAGCCCTCTTCAACCATTCGACGGTCAAGCGGAAGCGCTTTAGTTGGGCAGCGCTGAGGGCTCCGGGATATCGGAGCGGAATCAAATCATGCACCGTTACCACCTTCTTTACGCCGGAAGGCACAAACGCAAGCATGTCGGCCCAGCTGTGATCGAGGACGTGGGCGAATGCCGCGCTCCCAACCCGGTTTTTAATCCGTACGGGGTATGCAACCTTGCGATGGAGTGCCCTTAGGAGCGTGCTCTGGCGCTTAGCAACGCCGGAATAAACATCGGAAGGGATGACCGTTTGAATATCATAGCGATCCGATGGACGTCGTACAGCCATCAGATGATGCCAGTACCTCATCATCGAAACCGCTCCATAAGACGGATGCGCGGGCACAAAACATACCTCCATCTTGTTCTTTATTTTAGTCATGCCGGGCTTGGGGATTTGCCCTACGGAGCACCCTCCTAAAACATGCTCTTATTTCGTTTGGTTAAAAACGAACCGTTCGTGCCCCACCCTATTATCTCGATTCCGCCGGATTCTCAGACCCGCCCGCCTCCTCCTGGCGGCGCTCCGAGGGCCTTCAGGGAGTGAAATTGTAGCATGTGGTCCGGATCACTCCTCCCGCCACGGGACGATCGAATCCGGAAACCTCCAACAACAATTCGGCGGTGCAATACTCCAACGAGAAGGGTGGGGCGTCGAGATAGACGCCGGAGCCTTTAACCAGTCTAATCTCTCCCCCATGGACCTTATCGAGGTTTTTCCGCCGGAGAGTCTGCTCGGAGGGAAGGTGCTCGGAGACAATCGCATAACGAAATTTCTTAAGTTTCGGTAGGATCTCAGCGATTTCCTGGTTGGAGAGATGCTGCAGAACCTGCCTGACGAAAATCACATCGCCTTCGGGCAAAGAGTCGGCAATGGCATCCACGCACCGGAAATCGACGCCTTGATACGCCGGGTTGCTCCGGTGCGCTTCGATGAGCGAGGGGACAATATCGACCGCAACGTAACGGTCGAATCTATCAAAAAGGCGAGAGCCAACCTGAAAATCGCCGCAGCCTAGATCGACCGCAGTCCACGATTGCGCGGAGTGCCTTTTAATCCAGTCATCGACTGCCTCGATATACGGTTCCACGATTTCTGGAGTTCGCGATCCTGCTCCGGATGAACCCTTCTCCCAAATTCTGTTCTCATAGATCCGGGAAAACACCTCGCGCGCCGACCGTTCCTTGTCGTCCCGGGTGATCCATCGGCGCCTCCAAGTCCCCAGTTGGTTCCATAATGGTGTAGGCAGCATTCTTTTGGCGAAGTTTCGAAAACTCATGGCAGCGGCGCTACTGGAAAAGTTGCAGATGGAAAGGACAACCGACCTATCGTCTGGAGCGGAAATGGAATGAAGGCCCAAATGAGGATCTGAGGTCAGGCAACGATACACTACCCGGCAGCTTCTGGGAAATACTTCTTCCCGATCTTAAAAAGAAGCGAACCTGCGGACGCGGGACAGCGGGCTTCATGACCTTGTCAACACGCCTTGGTCCGCCCTCAGATTCTGAGGACTGGCAGTTTCCTCCGCGGCCTCCAGTTCCACCGGCGCCGACTGAAGTTCCCGCCGGAGACACGACACAGCAACCCCTACCAGAGCTCCCAGGAATGCGTTCACCGGAGCGACGAATAGCAGGTTACCGTATCCTACCCCGCAGGCCCCGAGCGCCGCGACCACGGCAGTGAGCCGGATTAGCAGCGCTCTCGTGCTCTCATCCTTGATGGCAAGCATTTTTGAATGCCACCATGATAGTCCGATCACTGCCGCCATCAGTGCAATGCCGAAGGGCACATATCCCATCGTGAAAATCATTCCGGAAATAGGATCATGACTCCAGGGTCGATGTTCGGAATCAATCCCGAAGGGTAGCCAATTTTTCCCGTCCGTCAGGTTGATGAAGCCTTGAAGACGATCCTGATAGGTACCGAGCGTTCCGAAATGGGATCCCAGCGAGGTGTTCTCGAATGAGTCCGACCACTGGAGAATGTTGTTGTAGATGGCCTCGCTCTTGAGCACAAGCAGGGTCAGGGCCAGCACTCCGGCAAAGTAGACGGACAAAGTCCTGAGGCCTCCCCGGAATGACCAAGCGAAGACGATGTAAAAAAGTGGGAGGAAATAGGTGGTCCGGTTCTGGCAAAGGATGCACGACGCTAGATAAATCAGGCCGATCACCCAGTAAGTGAACGTCCGCTGATACGGACGGTCGAAGCAGATCTTGCTTTTCGCCATGACCGCCACCGAAAGAACGAACATCGTGCCGCTAGCCGCCCCGACCGAGGGGTGGAGGTTCAGGGTTGAAAACGGCCTCATCTCATTGATACCGCCCGCCACCACGTAAGTATTGTAAAGGACCGTGCTCACGCCGGTCTTGATGTATGCCTCCTCCCATGCGGCAATACCGTAGACGAACTGCCAAACGGTGTAGAGAGCCATGGGAATGCCAGCCAGCACCATGCATTTGATCAATAGCCGGACATCCTCTTTCGTACGAAACAGGCAATAGGACGCCAGCGCCGTCATCCCGATCAGGGCGGTTCCGAGCATGTCCTGGCTCTTCTGGATGAAAGTGCTACCATCTGAAACGAACCAGCCGAGGCAGGATATTGCCACACACCCAATGTAGAAAGCGAAGTCCATCGCCCGCCCGAAGGTGATCTTTCCGGTGATCGCGCCAACGGTGCAGTTGATGCAAGCGGCGACGATAATTACCGGGCCGGAGCCGAGGGAGATCATCACATCCTCCAGGGAAAGTCCGTCTCCCAAAACCAGCAGTCGCTTGACGAAATCTAGGTAATAGAGAACCACAACGAAAAACAGAACACTATAACGTCCAAAGATCAGACCAATAAGAGCGGCCCCGAGGGTACACCACTTCAGGGCCCGGCCCAGCTGATTCCCCCCCCCGGCAAAGATGTCCGCGCCGAGAATCAGACTGCCAAAGATCAGAAAGAAAAAGAGAGCTACCAGCTTAACACGGTCGGAGTTCATACTTGCTTCAGTTCTAGGAGGATTCTGAAATCGTAGCTTTTTCTGGGGTATCCAGCTTGGGTTTCCACCAAAAAATCCCGGCGGCTGTTTCTCATCCGGTGGGGCCCTTGGCAGGATGCGGCCGGCGCAACACCGCTTCGATACCACCCCGCCGGACGGCGATGAAGGTGTATTTGACCATCACCGGAATAAAGCGGAGAGCGGGCAGGGCGCCCACGAAGCCCCACACGCGCCTCCGGAACCGCCAGTGGGCCGCGATGCAGATAGGTCGGCCCTTTCTGAAAAGGTCTTTCCAGCCATCGATGGCGCTCCGGGTGATGCCGACGGTATCGAAGTAATTGGAGGTCTCATTGACGGCCGTGGCCGAGCCGGCCAACTCTACGGTGAATCCCGCGAGCTTCGCCTTCCAGCTGTACCATGCGTCGGCGAAATAATGCTGGAATTCCGAAGGATCGAGGACGCCGATTCCTTCCACCACCCTTCGATGCACGGCCACCAGGTTCCCGCTCAGCAGGTCCGCCTCCATCACCTCCCCCTTTTCAGGGGCAAGGACCTCCTTCCCAAGCCCGGCCCGATTGTAACCGCTGTAGGTCACCTCGGCGCGGGTGGGGTCAAGGCACACCGATCCACACATCCCGCCGGTCTGTCGGACCCGCTCGACGATGGCTTCAATCGCGCCTTCATCGGGAAGGCAATCGTCATTGAGCCAGACCATCACTTCGGCACCCTCCCGCATGGCGACCTCCATGCCCCTGGCGATCGCGCCACCCCAGTAGAGCGACCCGTCCCCTCGTTCCACGCGGACGGCAGGAAAGCATCTCGAGATTATTTCTCCGGTGCCGTCCGTGGAACCGTCATCGACCACGCAAACCCTCGCTTTCCCCAAATTATCGGTTGCCTCCAGGTTCAGGAGGCAAGCCCGAGTCACCGAGCACCGGTTATGCACCGGGATGATCACCCAACAAGTTGGATCCTTGACGCTCATTCTACCTGCAGGATCGCGACCCGGCTTCATTTGATGTTCCCGCCAATAGCGGCTCGTAAACTTCCCTGAGGTAAGCCGTTGCCTGATGCTCCAAGGTCAAGCCCTCAAGAATTGACTGCCTGCATCGCGCACGAATCTCGTTTCGCTGCCTCGCCTCCAACTGAAGAAAGCAGGCGATCCTTTCAGCCATCAAGGCTTCATCGAACGGGGGAACGGTAACGCCGGTCTGACTCTGCTTTACTAAATCGGGTAGTCCTCCAATCTCAAACCCGGCGACCGGTGTCCCGCACGCGAGAGCCTCAATCATCGTATTGGGCAGATTGTCCTCGCGGCTTGGACAGACAAAAAGGTCCGCTGCGGAATAGAGCCTGGAGAGTTCGGTTTCGCTTTCCAGCCTTCCCATCAGCCGGGTGGGGCAGGCAAACCTTCCGTCAGCCACAGGATGGCGATTGCCGAATCCCACCAGTATCAGGGGGAGCCCTTTCTTGGATAGATATCCGACAACTTCCTCCAAGTGACTCAATCCCTTCCGAGGATCCTCGAACGAATCCGCACCGAACAGAAGAATCATCGAGTTCTCAGGAAATCCGAAGTAGCGCCGCGACTCCATTTGGTCATGAGACCGGAACCTCTCCGTATCGATGCCATAGGGAATCCGCCTGACATCCCCTCCCCTAAAGACAGGACTATGCTTCGCCTCTTCCGCCAGCCATACACTCGGTGAAACCACCGTCAGTCGGGCATTCTCCAGCGCTTCGGCTCTCCTGCGGAGAATTGACCAGCTAACCCCGGACCCCGCGCCGGGAAGGGTGAGAGGACCCAAGGGCGAGGGAGGTAGATCCGCCATTTCCCGGTAATGGAATCCGCCGGATAAGGGGCTCATGTCGTGCAAGGTCCAGACAATGGGAATTCCTCGGTTCTTTATCCATCTCAGGTCGCTGAACGACACGAGATTGTTGTCGATCCAATGCAGGTTCACTAAATCTGGCCGGACCCTTCGGATCAATGATCGACAGACGCCGGGAAAACGATAAGCGGGAAGCACCGGCCGGATCTTCGGATGTAACCACTTCGCGGAGTGGTATTCCAACCGGGGGGCCTGGCTTGCATACCACTTTCGCAAACCTGAAGGAGCGGCAATCGTCAGGTTGTCGGCGGGCTCTCCCGCTTTGATCCCGAACACGGAGTCTACGCCAAGACTGAGCAAACCCTGATGGAGGCGAAGTGCCGCGTTCGCCGCACCGCCGCCGCCATCCGTGCAAAGATGAAGAATCTTCATCGCTTCCTTCCAAGTGGGGTTTCGCCCCCGAGAAACGCCCGAGGCACCTGGGGCCGGTCCACCGCCTGAAACAGCGGCCAAGGCCACGACTTCTTATACCATCGGTCCGCGGCACTCCACTTGCCAATCTTCGGCAGGGACCTCCAACCCGCCCAGATCCAGAAGCGGATGGGATTCCAATCTCCATCCGCCCATTCAAATGCTGTCCGTATCATGCGGCGTGCCCGCCAGGGCCGTCTTTGAGCGGCTTCGATCCGGCCGAGCATCGCGAGCGCCACCGCACAGAATGCCTTTGAACCTGAGGGGATCCCAGTATGCAGAGTCATCACCGCCCTCTCAATCTCATCGCACATTGGCACCGACATCCGGGAGTTTGAAATTCGGCCAGACTCGGCGAGCCGGTTGAAACAATCGGCCGGCCCCGGAGAGCGCTGATACTGCGGCTGCATTAGCAGGGCGCGAATATTCAGCTCCCAGTCCTGCATCCGCGGAAGGCCTTCGAGCCAGCCGCCGACGCTTTGTAAAAACGAGCGGTTCCAAAGCACTCCGGAGGTGATCCAAGGCTGGTCAAACCGAAGAAAGCGAATCAGATCGGACACCCGTGTGGCCTCCGGAAAACAGAAATAACCACTCACGTCGCCAGGGACCTCGTAAAAAACCCGGTTCGAGAACACCCAGAAATCCTGGTCCGGATACGCTCCAGCGAAACCCAAGCGATTGTCGACGCAGCCAGGGGCAATAACATCGTCCGAGTCGAGAAACATGACTTTCCCGAAACGGGCTGCTTCAATCCCTAGGTTCCGGCAGGTCGGCGCGCCTTTCGGTTCACGGTTCCGAGGCAGCCATCGAACCCGGCCGTCCCGAGAAGCCCATTTTTCACACTCTTCGAGTATATGGCTATCGGATCCGTCATCAACCAGAATGAGTTCCCATCGATCGGTGGTCTGCCGGAGTACGGAGTGCACCGCCTCCCGGAGCAACAAACCCCTGTTGAAGACAGGTACGATAACGGTGATTCCCTCCATCTGAGAAATACCTTCTTCCTGGTCGATTACCCAAGGAAAGCACCCTCCACTTCCCAGTTGTCCGCGGGAATCCTCCAGCCGGACTCACGTGGCCAGATGCCCGGACCTGCGGACATGAAGCCACCTCCGCAGCGCCTTCCCTTCCATCCTCCCGACCACAAGCAAACTAATCAGCAGGGTCACCCCCCCTCGTGCGACAATATCCCATGGCGAGGGCATTTCTGAAAAGCGGTAAGAAATCACAAGAGACAGCCCAGGGATGAACCAAAGCAAGGAGGTCTGCATGATCCAGTCATTGAAAGACGAACCCATCATCCGTAACGCACGATGGACGATGGGGAAACACATGATCAGATTCGCCACCAAATAACCGATTGCCACGCCTTTTACCCCGAACGGCAACCCACAAACAAAAGATAACACAATCACCACCGTGTTGATCACGCCGATCTTGAAGAACTCGTCATTTCTTCCCGCTACAAGATAGGCATTACCCAAGGGATTGATCAAGCACTGCAGCATTCCGATTGGAACGAACCACGCGAGTAAATCCGCCACGCCGGACCATCCCGGCCCCAGATAGATGCGAACCAGGAAATCCCTCTCCAGCCATAGAAACGTCATCGGGGGAAAAACAATGCAACCGATCAAGCGAACAAAACCGAAGAGTTCGCGCCTCTGGCCTTCCTTATCATTTGCGTATTTTGCTAGGTAGGGCAGCATCAGGGGGTTGAGCGTCGAAATGACCTGAGTAATAGGGATCAACATGATCCGGTAGGCATTGGCATACACCGCCAACGGAGCCGGACCGAGAAAACGCCCGACCAATAGATTATCGGCCGATCGCGCCCAGTAATTGATGATATTGAATCCAAGCAACCCACGAGTATACACCACAATCTCCGAAAACAACGCCCCCCCCCATCCCAGCGAAAGGGGGCGCAGCCTCAGCGCAAGGAAGCTCACCTGAACTGAAGTGAGGGCCGCACTGGAAATAGTGTAAGACCACAGCCCCCATCCCTTAGCCAACATCATCCAGGTCACTGGGACAAATAACAATGTGGCGAGGCCGGTAGCCATGAACAGCTCACGAAATCGTAATTCTCGCCGAAGTTCCGCATTGAGAACTCCGGTAAGGCCCCCCAATGAGAACGTGAGCACGAGGGGCAGGAAATACTTCCAATGGCTCGAAATCCCCATCAGAAATGTAACGGGGATCGACACGGCCGCCAAGGCGATTCCTGCTAATACCCCGGCCAAGAGCCCTATGAGACGAGCCATTCTGCGGGTGGCTGCATTGTAATCCGGATGGCGGATCACATAGTTCCCCACACCGCCATCCTGAAAAATCGCTAAAAAGCCTACCACCACCTGGATGAGTGCCCAAGAGCCCAACTCCTCCTTGGTAAGGACCCGGGCCGCCATCGGGGTCACTATAAAAGGGCCAGTTAAAGCTGCCGCCCGGCTTAGCGTAAGCCATGTCCCATCACGAATCTTCGACATCTTATCAGATTGGAAAGGATGGTGCCAGCCGCACTGCAAAGCGAGGGATCAGGCAACTGCTCTCAAACGCTTCATCCACCTTTGTGACATTGCCCCAAGAATAGCCTTCGGCACAGAAACAATTCCTACAGCAAATGGAATCTTCGGATGCGCGATCAGCGCTAATCTCCGCACAAGACGCCAAACGGCATTTCGCCCGGTCAATTTCATTCGCCAGTAACTGGTAGGATGACTCAAGACAAGGCGGGCCAGTTGAATCCGATTAGCTCGCGTCAGACTTGGCACCGAAAGCAGCGCCTCACATATTTCACCCTGAAGTCCGTCCTTCCCGTAACTAAACAATTTCGGGGTGTCACTAGTTACGATTATCGCTTCTTCCTTGTAGGAGACAGCCCCCCCATCAAAAATCGCGCTCGCAGTACAGGTAATCCAAGGATATAAGTTCTCCGGATTTACCTCGGAAATCGCTTTATTCGCAAAGGATGTCCTAAGCATCAATCCGCTTAGCTGATGACCTCTCATTGCCATACCAACAAGATCTGTTGTCAGCTTCCCCGCATTCCTCTGTTTTATCTCCTCGTGAATGAACGAAGGTGAATTCTCCTCCACCTCCCTTCGGGCTTCATCTAAGAATTCAGAATAGGCGGAAGGTCTAAATTTCGCGAATACAACATTGTGTCCTGAGGCATCTTCTGACACCTGCCTCAACAGCTCTTCCACATACCAATCCAGTAAAAGATCATCATCGCCAATCCAAACTTGCCAGTCCGACTGAACTTCTTGAAACAGCACTGCCATGTGAGCACCAAGACTTAGCCTCTCCTTCCTTCGAATAAGCTGAACGGCAATTCGACTACTTTTCCCTTCGCAGGTGAGGTGCTCCATGAAATCGTCGCTAACTGCTAAATCGGGATTTGAATCGTTCTCGGAAATCTTAACATGGACCTCCAATGTTTCGCACTTCACTCTCGATAGCGCTCTTAGAAGAGCTGACACATTGGCCATCACAGCTTCCGGCCTATTTAGAGTTGGAATAATAAACTGAACAGACTTCATACTATTACATATGAATGGTCAATACAAAAACTTATACAAACGAATCAAACACCATTCTGAGTAACCCAATTTAACATACGTGAAAGGCCTTCATCGCAAGATACAGTTGGCTCCCACCCCAGCACATCGGACGCCTTCGTGATATCCGCAACGAAGAACTTCTGATCACTCTGGCGAGGAGGAAGACGCTCAAACTTCAAGGGATGGTCGAGCTGAAGTTTGGCCTGCAGGGCTTTGAACAGCTCGAGCAAACTCAAACTATTTTTGATTCCGCCGCCAATATTGAAGATCTCGCCCGCAACCGCATCGCGTCTCTCAAATGCGGTGGAATAGAGACGGACTAGGTCCTCGGCGTGAAGGACATCACGGACCTGCTTCCCGTTTCCCGCTATGGTGAATGGTTCGATGTTTTCCCCCCTCGCCATGGCGTCCGCCTGCTTTTGCGCCTGAGTACAGAACCAACCGATCCAGCCTTGATCGAACGATGAAAATTGGCGCCCCCCGAAGATGGAGGAATGACGGAAAACGACGGTTTTCACGCCAAAATTTCGATACCAATCTCTAACGTATTGATCGGCAGCCCCTTTGGAGCAGCCATAGGGTGAAGCGAAATCAAGCCGTAGCGACTCATCAAATCCCTCTTGATGAGAGGGGACACCATAACGGTCCTCCCCTTCCACGTAATCCAACTCCTCCAAATCACCGTAGACTTTGTTGGTTGAGCTATACGCCATCAATGCCTCCGGAGAGAAGTGGCGGACCGCCTCGAGAACGTTAAAGGTCCCGACGACATTGGTCTTCATGTCCCGGCTGGGATCGGAAAGGGAAGTCGTCATCGCCACTTGCCCCCCCAGGTGGCAGACATAATCGAAGGGGCCTTGCTTTCGGAACACGTCCCCGACCATCTGTTCGTCGGCCAAATCACCATGGACGAAGGTCAACGCATTTCGTGCGTCCTTCGATCGAAGCCATGCCAGGTTCGCCTCGCCTCCGGTTCGAAAGAGTGCGTCGATCACCGTTACGGTAGCCCCTGCTTCGAGGAAATGAGAGGCGATGTTCGAGCCGAGAAAGCCACAGCCTCCGGTTACTAGGAGATTTTGAGGAACGGTCATATCACAATGTAAGATTCTCTAATTTCGGGACGAAGCGCCTGACCTCTCCTGGCCTGTATGGAAGGGCTCCAGGGATCAGCCTGCCATCGGCATTCCAGCGTGACCACCATTGCTGCGCGAAATCCAGCAGCGTAACGGGATGACCCGAGCCGACATTCTTCACCGTCATCTGACCCGATTCGCCGGGCCATCGCCGCAAAACTTTCATGAATGCCTCGGCAGTCTCTTCGACCGGTTGGAAATCTCGTATTTGTTCACCGGGGGTCATGGGAAAGTCCCTCCCACCAAGAGCTGCTTCTCTGAGAGACGGCCAGAAATTGGACTCGTGCTGGCCTTCGCCGAAGAAGTGAAAGGGTCTGAGCAGCACGAGACTCGAGCGGGTCGTGCGAGCAAATCCGGCGGCGGCAACCGAGAAGGCAGCTTTCGATGTGGCATAGGGGCCGACAGGCTCCAACGGGGCGTCCGAAGGAATGAATTCATATCGTTCACCACTCCGTCCATATTCGAAGCAGGAGCCACAAAGCAGCAATTGGGAAACCCCTGCAGCCACTGCCGCTGCCATCATAGCAAGCGACTGGAACACATTCACCTCCATCGCTTGAGCCCACGTGACGTGTTGCGGGGAAACGCCAGCGGAAGCGAGATGAACAAGGGCTTCCACGCCTTCCCACTCAGCTGCTGGAACCTGATCCAACTCCGAGCGAAGCCAGCTTACGCAGTTGATCTCAGGCGTGAGGCTTCCCGGTCGGGCCAAAGCGATGCACTCGTGACCTTCTTCAACAGCCTGCCGTAACAGGTGCCTTCCGAGGAATCCAGTGCCACCAGTTACGAGCAATTTCATGCAGGCGGACTTCGCGGGGGCAGGCGTCAAGCCTCCAGCTTCTCCTCCACAAACTCGCGGATGGTTTTGACGATGTATTGGATCATTTCCTCCGTAAGTCCGGGATAAGTTCCGAGAAACATGGTCTGGTTCATGATGCGGTCGGCGCCGGCGAGTTCACCTGAGACGCGCATCGCTTGCGGGTTGTCCTGACGAAGGCGTACGAAAGCCGGTTGCCGCACCAAGTTTCCTCCGAAGAGCATGCGGTTGCCGATCTTCTTTTCGTCAAGGTGCGCGGCCAACTCGGTACGGGTGAAGGGTGCGTCTTCCTTGATGGTGATTTTGAAGCCGAACCAGGAGCAGGAGGTCCGACACTGCGTGTCGTCCCACTCGAAATTGGAGATTGGAGATTGAAGATTGTCGATTTGGGAAGGAGGAAGCCACGCGGTGGCGTGGGTGGGGAGGGCGAAATCGATGTAGTCTTCGAGACCATGGAGTCCGCGGCGAAGACGTTCCCAGTTCTGCTTGCGGGCCTCAATGAAGTTGGGAAGGCGCTTGATCTGCACCCGTCCAATGGCGGCCTGGGGATCGAGAGGTTTCAGGTTGTAGCCGAGGTGGGAGTAGATGTACTTGTGATCGTAACCCTTCGGCAGTTCGCCGAGCTGCCATTGGAAGCGTTTGCCGCAGGTATCGTCCTTGCCCGAGGGGCACCAGCAGTCGCGCCCCCAATCCCGGAAGGATTCTGCGTAGGTCTTGAGCGGCGCGCGGCGGATGATGTTGACCGCGCCGCCTTCGCCCATGGTGAGGTGGTGGGGCGGGTAAAAAGATTGGGTGGAGATATCACCGAAGGAGCCGGTGGGGGCGGTTAGGAAAAGCTGAGAAGCTGGAACACTGGGATCTTGAAATGAAGCATCCGGGGCCGAGCTTGCTTCCCCGTCTCGCGCTTTCAGCTTTTCAGTTTTCAGCGATTCAGCATGTATCCTAATGATCGGGTGTTCGCCCTTTTCGGCGATCTTGATGAGATGGTCGAGGCCGAGGGACCTGGCTTTCTCCAAGGGCAGGGTGTAGGTGCAGCCGAGCGCGTCGCAGTTGTCTTCCACCAGCCAGAGATCGTGCTTTCGGCAGAATTCGAGGACGGTGACGAGTTCGAAAGGGTTTCCGAGTGCATGGGCCATCATCACCGCCTTGGTCTTGCCAGGCGAGTAGGCGGCGTCGAGGTGAGAGCAATCGGCGTTTCCGGTGATCGTATTGGCGTCGATGAACACGGGCACCGCGCCTGCCTGGATGATGGGAGCCACCGTGGTGGGGAAACCCGCGGCTACCGTGATCACCTCGTCACCGGGCCGGATTCGTTTGTGCTCGGGGAGCTTGTGGGTGGTCAGCGCCGAGAAAGCGACGAGGTTGGCTGAGGAGCCTGAGTTGACGAGAAGCGTGTGTTTCACCCCCATGAACTCCGCGAGTTCCTTTTCCATTGCGGCACCCTCCGGGCCTAGAGTCAGCCAAAAGTCGAGCGTGCTCGATACGGCGGCCTCCACCTCGTCTTCATCGAAGACACGTCCGGCGTAAGGTACCGTAGTTTGGCCGGCGATGAACGGGGCGTGCGCCGGATCGTCTCCAGGACGGTTGGCGCTGTGTGCCAGCCGGGAATATTCGCGGGTGAGGCGGAGGATTTCGGCTTTGAGTTCGGAAGCGGAGGGCATTTGGTAAAAGCAGAAATTGGAAAAGCTGAAACGCTGAAGAAAGGAATGAGAGGGGAGGACTCAGAGGGGCTGGCCGGAAGCCCAGGGGAGGGACTTGGTAGCGGCGGATTGTTGGTAGGCGGTGATTTGGTTTCGGGTGAGCTGGGCGGGATCTTCGCCGGCTGCTTCCTGAAGGTACCATTCAGCGGTTTTCTCCAAGGTTTCCTTGAAGTTCCACACCGGCTGCCATTGGAGCAGGTGGAAGGCTTTGTCGGTGGCAAGATTCAGCTTCGAGGCTTCATGCACCGCGGCGGGATCGGACGCATCGATCCACTCCCCCCCCGTGTGGCGAAGAAGTTCCTGAACCAGATCGGCGACCGTGCGGTTGCTGACGAGGGATGGACCGAAATTAAACCCGGACGCCATCTCCGGCCGGTCGCTGGTGGCGAGCTGCGCTCCAAGAAGGAGATAGCCGGAAAGAGGCTCCAACACATGCTGCCAGGGCCGGGTGGCGATCTTGTTGCGCACGGGGATGGCCTCGCCAGCACGCAACGCGCGAATGCAGTCCGGGACGATCCGGTCTTTCGCCCAATCTCCCCCACCGATCACGTTGCCTGCGCGCGCGGAGGCCAGTTTCACCTGCCCTCCGGGGCGGAAAAACGAGCTTCGATACGAAGCGATCACCAACTCCGCGGCACCTTTGCTCGCCGAATAGGGATCGTGGCCGCCCATGGCATCATCCTCGCGGTAGGCGTGCAACCACTCGCGATTCTCATAGCACTTGTCCGTGGTGATGCTCACCACGGCGCAGGGGCGCCCCACCTGCCGGATCGCTTCCAACACGTGGGCCGTGCCCATCACATTGGCCGCCAAGGTCTCCACCGGCCTGTCGTAGGAAAGCCGCACCAAGGGTTGGGCTGCGAGGTGGAATACCACGTCTGCCGCGGATGCCTCGATCGCCTCCGACAGCGCGGCCCGGTCGGCCAGATCACCTCGGGTATCTCCTTCCAAGCGGGAGGAAAGCCCCAACTGCCCGAATAGAACTTCGTGGGGTTGGGGATCAAGCGCGTACCCGTGCACTTCGGCTCCGAGCGAAAGCAACCACTCGGCCAGCCACGAGCCCTTGAACCCGGTGTGGCCGGTGAGAAAGACCCGCTTCCCTCGATAGAAATCGCTGAAATACATCACTGAACCCGATTCGAAGCTTACCACGTTTTCCATGGAGCCCTGCCGTCATCCCACAAGGTCTCCAACTCGATTTTGTCGCGAAGCGTATCCATCGGACGCCAGAACCCGCGGTGGCGGAAGATACCGAGTTGGCTTTGCCGGGCGAGCGTCTCCAGCGGCTCGCGTTCCCAGACCGTCGCATCACCGGCAATCGTATCGAAAACCGATGGTTCCAGCACAAAAAAGCCACCATTGATCCAAGCGCCATCCCCTTGAGGCTTTTCCTGAAACGCTGTCACCCGATCGCTTTCCAAAAGAAGGGCACCGAACCTTCCGGGAGGCTGAACTCCGGTCAGCGTCGCTTTCAAACCTGACTGCTGATGAAAGGCCACCAGCTGGCTGACGTCGACATCACCCACCCCATCACCATACGTGCAGCAAAATGCCGAATCACCCACGTAATCCTTCACCCTGAGGATGCGGCCCCCCGTCATCGTCTCGTCGCCGGTATCCACGATGGTCACCCGCCAAGGCTCGGCCTTCTTGTGGTGGACTTCCATTTCGTTGGAACGCATATCGAAGGTCACATCCGACATATGAAGGAAATAGTTGGCAAAATATTCCTTGATCACATATCCCTTGTAGCCGGCACAAATCACGAAATCATTGATCCCGTGCGAGCTGTAGATCTTCAGAATATGCCACAGAATAGGGCGACCTCCGATTTCCACCATCGGCTTGGGTTTCAGGGCGGTCTCTTCAGACAATCGGGTCCCCAGACCCCCTGCGAGAATAACGGCTTTCATCACGTAGTAGCGGTTGTTTCGATTGGCCCGTGAAAAGGGAACGGGAGAGTGCCGATCGCGCTCATCCGTGAGCCAAGGGTTTTTCACAAATGAAAAGCTCTCCGCCAGCAGCCATTGCGTAAGCCTTCAGTTCCTCGGGTGAAAAGACTTCCTCTGGCTTCACGACGGTGAGATCGAACCCGGCATCGGTGAAACGTGAGATCACATCCATCCCATAGCGCCTCACATGATCGACCTGGCCAAACAGCTCCAGCCTCTTCTTGGGGTCCTTGATCGACGGATCTTCAAAGGTTCTATCAGCGGTGATCGGAATGGTGAAAATCACCCACCCGCCAGGTTTGAGAATGCGCAGGAATTCACGCATGGCGGCCCGATCATCATCGACATGCTCGAGAACGTGGGCGCAATATGCTGCATCAAAGCAAGCGTCCGGAAGATCCATCCGACAAATATCGAGTTTCAAATCCACACAGGGCTCAAGATAGTCCGCTGTGACATAGTTCTCGCCCATCATCGAACGAAGCTTGGCCTCGAAGCATCTCTCAGGAGCAAGATGAAGGAATCGCTTCCCCTTCATTGCGAGGTCATCGACCATGCCAGTCTTTTCCCAATATTTCCAGAGCCATCGGTGACGTTCAAGGCTGTCGCAATGCAGGCAGCGTGCGTTCTTCCGTTCGGGAAAACCAAATGTCCAGAACTCCCTGGCTGTATGGTTGCAAACTGGACATTTTACGTTGGATCCGAAGGACACCAAAATCCTGAGTTGATGTTTGATTTTCTTTTTAAGATTAAGAGACATTTTAGTCTGGATTATGGTTTCAAAGGAGCGGCGACATTACTTATTTTTCAAACATACTGGGGAATCGACGCTCATCGCAGAGGCGCCACCAAATCGAGATAGTTTCTCTTCATGGTTGAAATCTCGTAATGAACCTTGAAATACCCGCGATTGTGTCGTCCCCATTCCAACCAGCAATCCTGTCTGTCCATCGCGGTTTGAAGCGCCTCATGCAACGCCGCCCCAAGATCTTCCTCCACATTCCCTGCGATCACCCCGCCAAAACCCTCGCCACAAACGGAGACATTGGCCCGCCAATCGGTCACGATCAGAGGAAGCGACCATTGCATGGCCTCGATGAGGACCATGCCGAAGGACTCATAGGGAGCGACCGAGGAAAAGACGAAGAGATCGGCCTCCTTGTAGGCTTGCTCGAGATCGACCCCGTGAAGAATCCCTTTCCAGATCACGCGGTCCTCCAATCCACAGCCTGCGATCTCCTTCTTGAGATCCTGCTCGGTATAAGGTGCGAGGGTCTCTCCCACCAGAACCAGACTGGCCTCTGGATCCCGGGCGGCGATGCTTTTGAAAGCACGGATCAAGGAAGGCGTACCCTTGTCTTCGCAGATGTGTCCGACGCTCAGCACGGTCTTTCCCGGCGGAGCAGTGCGTTGAAAGTCGTCGCCCGCCAGGTCTTCGAAAGCATTGGGAATCACCCGGATCGAGGAAATCCCGACCGAGGCCGGATCGCGTCTTCCATAGGTCGTCAATACGACGGCCTCACCGCCACAGTGGCGATAGATTCCGCGGATCAGCCGCCGGAAGCCCGGAGAAGCCAGCTCCAGATATTCGCGCAAGCCGGCCGCACGGAAATGCAGGACGACGCGGCGGGACAACAATCGCAGGACCGGGAGTAGTACGAGGTCCCGGAGGATGGGAGAGGTGTGCGGGCCGCCCACGGGATAGAGAAGCATATCGATGGGCCCTTCCATGCGCAGCTTGATGGCCCGTCCGACCACGCGCAGCAGCTCGATGATTTTCGAGATTTCGAAGCGGCGCACCCCCTCCCATGACTTTGTGAACTCGAACTTGAGATGACGCACACACAAGCCCTTTTCTGCGGCGAGCATGTCGTGCACCCTCTTGATGTTGATGTTCTGCCCTCCATACGGCGGGGGCATCTGGCCGGCGATGACCACTTGGACGGCGTCGCTAGGCAGAGAGGGCAGCATCGGACAAAAACAGGGAGGTGATATGGCTACCGAGAAGCGGACCGGCAAATGCCAGCCCCTCAACGCGACCCGACCAAGCCGGAATCGGGAGACATCCCCGCCGGAAGGATCGCGAGCTGGTCCCGGAGCGCGCTCTCGATCATGGGATCCAGGCGCAAGGCTCCGTAGTTCGCAAGGTGATGGGTATCCAAATACAAAGCGTGTCCTTGATCCACCGAAAGGAACTCCCCGTTCCGTTTCAGGAACGGTTTGGGGTCGAGGAGATCGAAGCGGGCTCCACGTTCTCTCGCCCGGCGGAATAGTTCGGTTTCGAAGTCGTTGGTTCTGGCAATGCGATCTTCATCCACCTGGGGGCTGAGTCCCAGGAAGGGGAACCTCTCGTTGAGGGCGAGGCATTTGGCGACAGGCTTCTTCCAGACCGGAACCTGCCGCATAATGTGGATCTCCAGATGATCGCGCTGGAGATCGACAAGCGTATCGGCAAACCCCCGCATGAAGCTCTCGCGGGCCTCCGGTGTCGCGTAGTTCGACCAGTATCCCACGAGGAGGAGGTGGGTCTTCCGTTCCCCTCTCCGTTCCACCGTTTCCTTCACGAAATCCGCCACTTCGCGATTGTATTCCAGGGCCTTGGAGCCCATCCGATAGTCAGGCGAGGGATTCATCCAGCCGAGCACCGGCGGGGTGCTGGCGCACATCGCGGCGGCGCCTCTCAGGTTCAACTCCCCGCAGGCATCAACGACCGCTGGCGCGAGGGCCATGGCGTGACTATCGCCCCACAGGAGCACGCTCAGGTCCTCGGTTTCGGGCCCGAACTTGAGGAGCTTCCCCGGCACGTCGCCGGGTTCGTTGCTGCGCGTGTATTTGAAGTCGCTCATTCCCGCGGCATAGCCTCGTGCCGAAGGGTCCAGACGGCGGGGAAATCCCCCGCTTCGGAGGGCGAACCCACAGAAGACCGTAATGGCGGCGACGGCGGTGGCCCCGCCGACAAACACCGAGCGCCGGCTTCTGAAGACCGCCTTGCGCCGAAACGGCGTTTCAACGAAGCGATAGGAGAGATAGGCAAGCGGAAACGACAACCCAAGGACGGCGGCGCGCAGCATCACCGATTCGTCCCAGATTTCCAGATAGTGAATGAACGAAAGCAGGGGCCAGTGCCAGAGATACAAGGAGTAGGAGATGAGCCCGATCCCCACCAGAGGTTTCCACGATAGCATGCGGCCCACTCCACTCAACCGGCCCGCGCCCGAGCTCACCCCGCTCCATATCAGCAGGGACGACCCAAGCACGGGAGGCACCGCGGCGAGACCGGGAAAAAGGGTCTTCGGACCATAGAGCCCCAGCGGCAGGAGAACGAGGACCAGCCCCAGCCACGCTCCGCCCGTCCTCCAAAAGCTCTCCTTCGGGCGGGGAACCACGGCGAGGACCGCTCCAGCCAGCAACTCCCAGGCACGCGTGGGAAGGAGAAAGAAGGTGGCAACGCGCTCTGTCCGCACGGCGATGACGGAGGCGGCCAGGCTAAGGACGATGCCGGCCACCATCGCCGCCGCCACCAGCCGCCGACCGCGGAACCTGAACAGCAGGAGGACGACGACCGGCATGAAGAGGTAGAACTGCTCTTCGACCGAAAGCGACCAGGTGTGGAGAAGCGGCTTCGCTTCCGCAGTGGAGGCGAAATAATTGGTGGTCAGCCACAGCCTCACATTGGAGGCCATCAGCATCAGTGACAATCCGACGCCCGCCACATCGCGGGCATCTTTGGGGAGATGAATCACCAGCGAACCCGCAAACACCGCCAGGACCACTACAAACAAGGCGGGGAAAATCCGCCGCATCCGTTTCTCCCAAAAGAGGACGAGGGAAAAGCTTCCTTTGTCCAGATCCCGCAGGATGTGGGAGGTGATCAGGAACCCGGAGATGACAAAGAAGATATCGACCCCGGTGTATCCCCCCGGGCATCCGAAACCCGCGTGGAAAAGGAGCACCCCCAACACGGCGATGGCACGCAATCCATCAATGTCACTGCGATAAACCAGGTTCGTCATCGTAGGGAGACGCTTTCGTTTGCCCGGACCTCACCGGATGGGGAGAACGCCGGTTCGGATTCGGAAAGGAGAACTCTTTTCATCATCAAGCGACCCACCGACGACCGGAGGGCCTCCCTCCTCCCGGCGGGGCAGGGGCCAGCCGCTACGGGGTCCGGAGCTCCCACTTGTCATGGCGATGGGTGATCGAAAGGCGCTGCTCGCCGGCAAAACGCTGCACCGCCATCCTCACCCCATCCCAACTCCAGTCATCGCCGAACAGGACGCCTCCCTCCCGGACCAGGTCCCACCAGGCGACGAGGTCCTGATAAACGTCTTCTTCCTCGTGGCTGCCGTCGAGGTAGATGAGGTCCGCCTTGATCCCGTGGAGGGAGCACCACTGGGCCGCGGTGATGGAGGGGACCGGAAACGGGGTGATCGTCTCCGTGTGGCCCGCGCGGACGATGTTGGCGAGGAAGGTGTAGTAGAGGGTCGGGTAGCCGTGGCGGAGATGGAGCGATCCGTGACGGGTGGGGTCGTCGAGATCCTCCCACATTTCCAAGGCTCCGAGCCAGGTATCGACGCAGATGATTTCCGCTTCGATGCCGGCCTCATCAAGACCGGCCGCCATCGTCAAGGCCGAGCCGCCTTTCCAGGTGCCGACCTCGATGATCCGCCGGGGCCGGACCTGCGCGATGAGTTCCCCGAACGCCGGGGAATCCGAGCCCCAGCCCGAGGCATCGTCCGGCCACGCGGTGGGATCGAATCCCTCATAGGGATCGACTTGGTGGAGCAGCGGGCGAACCCGCCCGGCACGATCGCCGGTGACTTCGAATCGCTTGGCGCCACGCAGCTTCCGAAGGCTGAAGCCGCAGCGATAGGCGAGGCCTTTGAGGAGGGTCTGGAGCTGGGTTTTCAGCATCGTGGGAAGCTTGGTGCTTGGTCCGTCGTCCGTCGTCCGTGGTCCGTGGTCCGTGGTCCGTGGTCCGTGGTCCGTGGTCCGTGGTCCGAATGCGGCGGGAGCGATAGCGTCCCTCTATCCCATGCGAAGCCAAAATGGCATGGCGTGAGCGTAGCGAGGGCAAGTCCGTGGCCCGTGGTCGAAAGGAGCGGCGTGCCTGTGGCCGCCGACGTGCCGAGCCCGCCTCGTCCAGCGTCCCCGAACCACCTGTCAACCTACGGCTCGGGATTAACGTCCGTGGTCCGTGGTCCGAATGCGGCGGGAGCGATAGCGTCCCTCTCTCCCATGCGAAGCCAAAATGGCATGGCGTGAGCGTAGCGAGGGCAAGTCCGTGGTCCGTGGACCGAAGGCAAAAACTGAAACGCTGAAAACTGAAACGCTGAATGCGGTTTTGCCGCTGTGCTCCCGGCTCCCGGCTCCCGGCTCCCGCGGTGATGGGAACAACGAAACAGGCGAAAGGGACGAAATTTAACCACGGAATACGCGGAAGGCACGGAATGGTAGGGACGTGCGCCCTCGCTCGTCCGGCCCGGGGACACGTCAGAGGATCGCGGGTGTTAAGCTCGATGCGTTTTGCGGGCGCGGAGGGCTTCGCGCAGGGATGGGGCTGGGCATGGGCGGACCATGGACCGGACGAGCGAGGGCGCTCGTCCCTACCCTTATCCTTGCAAGGGCTGTTCGGATTTCGACTCCTTCGACCGTTTCGTGGTTCCTCTTTCCTGCGGCGTCCGTGGCGCTTGGTCCGAAGGCAAAAACTGAAACGCTGAATGCGGTTTTGCCGCTGTGCTCCCAGCTCCCGGCTCCCGGCTCCCGCGGTGATGGGAACAACGAAACAGGCGAAAGGGACGAAATTTAACCACGGAATACGCGGAAGGCACGGAATGGTAGGGACGTGCGCCCTCGCTCGTCCGGCGCGGGGAGACGCCATGGGTTCGCGGGTGTTAGGCTTGATGCGGTTTGCAGGCTCGGAAGGCTTCGCGCGGGGATGGGGCTGGGCATGGGCGGACCATGGGCCGGACGAGCGAGGGCGCTCGTCCCTACCTGCGGTGTTGTTCTCGCTCCTCGCTCCTCGCTCCTGGCTACCCGCTACCCGCTCCTTTTCGCGACCACGGTCCTTCCTTCAGAGAATCATCCCCGCAGCCACCGTTTCGTTCGACCCGGGGTCGATCAGGATGAAGGAGCCGGTGTGGCGGTTCTTGCGGTAGCTGTCGTGGATCACCGGACTCGCCGTGCGCAGGCTGATGCGGCCGATGTCGTTCATCGCAAAGCCGTCGATGCCCTCGATTTTGTGCAGGGTGTTGATGTCGACGTGATACTTCACCTCCTTCACCACCGCCTGCATCTCGCGGGTGGTGTGGCGGAGGATCAGCTTGGCGCGGTGGCCCATCGGTTTGTTCGAAAACCAGCAGATCATCGCCTCGAGGTCCTGCTCGACCTTGGGCGGGTTGTTCGCCTTCACGATCATGTCGCCGCGCGAGATGTCGATCTCGTCATTCAGCGTGATGGTCACGCTCTGCGGCGCGAAGGCCTCTTCCACGGCCCCATCGGCGGTGTGGATGGCCTTGACGGTCGACTTGAAACCACTGGGCAGGGCCACGATTTCATCGCCCGGCTTGAACACGCCGCCGGCGACGCGGCCGGCGAAGCCTCGGAAGTCGTGCCACTCGTCGCTCTGCGGACGGATGACCCACTGGACGGGGAAACGGGCATCGACGTGGTTCTCCTCGCCCCCGACGTAGACGTTTTCCAGATGGTAAAGGAGCGACGGCCCCTGGTACCAGGGCATCTTGTCGGTCTTGTCGACGACGTTGTCGCCATTGAGCGCCGAGATCGGGATCGGGGTGATGTCGACGATGTTGTCGAGCCGCGAGGCAAAGGCCTCGTAGTCCTTGATGATCTGGTCGTAGATTTCCTGGGAGTAGTCGACGAGGTCCATCTTGTTGATGGCCAGGACGACGTGCTGGATGCGCAGCAGGTTGGCAATGAAGCTGTGGCGCTTGGTCTGCTCGATGACGCCCTTGCGCGCGTCGACCAAAATGATGGCCAGGTTGGCGGTCGAGGCGCCGGTCACCATGTTGCGGGTGTACTGGATGTGCCCCGGGGTGTCGGCGATGATAAATTTCCGCTTCGGCGTGGCGAAGTAGCGGTAGGCGACGTCGATGGTGATGCCCTGCTCGCGCTCGGCCTTGAGGCCGTCGGTAAGCAACGCCAGGTTGACGTGCTCATCGCCGCGGCGGCGGGAGCTTTCCTCGACGGCTTCGAGCTGGTCCTCGAAGATCGACTTGGAGTCGTAAAGCAAGCGGCCGATGAGGGTGGATTTGCCGTCGTCGACGCTGCCGGCGGTGGTGAAGCGTAATAAATCCATGAGTGGTGCGTGAGTATTCTGAGGAGGCGGGCAGTGCTTCGGTGTTTCGGGAGCCGGTGTTTCGATTTCGAGTGCGGACTTCTTGATCTGAAGCACCGGCTTCCGAAGTACGGAAACCCAGGAAATGGTATTTCGGTTTTCGGCGCGGACCGTCAGAAACAGAAGGCTTTGTGGTTGTTCATCATGCTGCCGAGCTGGCGACCGATTTTTTCTGCGCGGCTGATGAATGCCGCGGCAGTTTCAGGATCGAGATAGTCGCAGGCGCGGGCGGAATCGAGCCAGTGGAGGGTTTCCTGAAGTTCGCCGTCGGAGTCGGTGAGCTTGGAGAGAAAATGAGCGGGATAGCGGCGTTTGGCCCAGGCTTCAGAGATGCAGGCTCCAACAGAGCGGGAGGAGCGGCGGATCTGATCGATCAGCGAGTAGGTCTCCTCGCGAGGCCAGCTCTTCGTGGCCGCGAAGATGTCCTGCTGCAAAGAGAAGGCCGCCTGATAGACCTCCAGCTCCCGCCAAGAATTGACCATCGCCATGATTATGAAACGTTTTGGTTCTTAACCGAAACACCGTCCACCGAAGCCCCGAAGCACGGAGCGCAGCGACTCAGAAGTACCCTTCCTTCTTCCGGTCTTCCATCGAGGTCTCGGAGCGTTTGTCGTCGGCGCGGTTGCCGCGCTCGGTCTGGCGGGCGGCGGCGACTTCCTCGATGATCTTGTCCATCGTGTCGGCGTCGGACTCGACGGCACCGGTGATGGTGGCATCCCCCATGGTGCGGAAGCGGATCATCTTGCGCTCGACCTTTTCGCCCTCGCGCGGCTGCACGAACTCGCTGACGGCGAGGATGGTGCCGTTGCGGGTGACGGTGTCCCGCTCGTGGGCGTAGTAGAGGCTGGGGAGGACGATGTTTTCCCGCTTCATGTACATCCAGATGTCCATCTCGGTGAAATTGGACAGCGGGAACACGCGGAAGTGCTCCCCTTGCTGCATCCGGCCGTTGAACAGGTTCCACAGCTCGGGGCGCTGGTTCTTCGGGTCCCACTGGCCGAAGTCGTCGCGGTGGGAAAAGAAGCGCTCCTTCGCGCGGGCCTTCTCCTCGTCGCGGCGGCCGCCGCCCAGAACGGCGTCGAACTGGTGCTCCTCGATGGTGTCCAGAAGCGTCGTGGTTTGCAGCCGGTTGCGCGAGGCGTCGGGCCCTTTTTCCTCGGTCACGCGGCCCTTGTCGATGGACTCCTGCACGGACCCGATCACCAGCCGGGCGTTCATTTTCTCCGCGAACTCGTCGCGGTAGGCGATGGTCTCGGGGAAATTGTGGCCGGTATCCACGTGGACCAGCGGAAACGGCAGCCGCGAGGGGTGGAAAGCCTTGCGGGCGATCCAGGCCATCACGATCGAATCCTTGCCGGCGGAGAACAACAGACCCGGGTTCTGGAACTGGGCCGCGGTCTCGCGGAGGATGAAGATCGCCTCGGCTTCAAGCTGGTCGAGGTGGGAAAGCTGGTAGTTGGGCATGGCGATGACGTCGGAGAAGGCGGGCAGGAAAGGCCGAATCCGGACGGCCGACAAGAATAACTTAGCTTGCTGAGTAAGTTGCTAAGGTATTCTCCTGCGAGAACGGGGTGGCCGAGGGCGGATCCGGGTCAGGAGATGACTCCGGTGGTGCGGACCCACTCGAGGATTTCGAACACGGAATCCTCGACGGAGAGCTGCTCGGTATCGAGAACCAGGCCGGGATCCTGAGGTTCCTCGAAGTCGCTGTCGCGGCCGGTGAAGTCCGGGATTTCGCCTGCGGCGGCCTTGGCATAGAGGCCTTTGGGGTCGCGCTGCTGGCAGGTGGCGTAGCTGGCCTTGACGTAAATCTCGCGGAAGTCGTCGCCGAGGATGCCGCGGGCGAGGTCGCGGAGGGCACCCTTGGGGGTGATCAGCGAGCAGATGACGATGACGCCGTTGGCGGCGAGGACCTTGGCGAGCTCGGCGGTGCGGCGGATGTTCTCCATGCGGTCCTCGTCGCTGAAGCCGAGGTTGCTGTTGAGGCCGGTGCGGAGGTTGTCGCCATCGAGCCGGATGACGAAGCGTCCCTGGTCGTGGAGCACGTGCTCGAGGGCCCCCGCGATGGTGGACTTACCCGATCCGGAAAGGCCGCAGAGCCAGAGGACGCCGCCCTTTTGCCCGAGGAGGGATTCCTTGTGGTGGCGTGGCAGCGTGGCGTGAGGGTGGATGTGCATGGTGGGAAAGTGGTGGATCGGTATTTCCGTGGGCGGTGTTTCGGGTGCCGGTGTTTTGGGAGTGGCGGCCGTGTGACTGAATGACCGAAACACTGTAGCATCGAAACACCGAAACACTGCTTCACCCGCCCCTCGCATGATCGAGGAGCGAGTAGAAGATGAACCTCGAATTGTGAACCAGGTAGCGACGGAAGAGGCGCCGGGGTTCGCGGGCGATGCGGTAGGCCCATTCGAGTCCGCAGCGCTGGAGCACCGGCGGGGCCTGCGCCACCTCGCCGGCGTGGAAGGCGAAGGCGGCCCCGATGCCGAAATACACGCCGGGCGGCAGGGCATCCTTGTGCCTGGCGATCCAGTGCTCCTGCTTGGGGCAGCCGAGGCCGACCCAGATCAAGTTCGCTCCCGAGTCGCGAATGCGCTCGCAGATGCGGTCGAACTCGTCCGCCGGCCACTCGCCGAAGGGCGGTGAGTAGGCGCCAGCGACGGTGGCTCCGGGGAAACGATCGCCGAATGCCTGGCGGAGCTTGTCGAGGGTCGATTCGCGCCCGCCGAGCAGGAAGTGGCGGTAGCCGTCCGCGCCGCTGGCAGCGCGGAAGGTTTCCAGCATCAAGGTCGGGCCGTAAACCCGGTCGCGAAGGCGCTCGCCCTCCGGCAGGGCCGCATTGAGCGACCAGACCAGCGGCATGCCGTCGGGCACGATCAAGTCGAAGCAATCCATGGCGCGGCCGAACTCCCGATCGTGCCGCGCCAGGGCGGCGACGTGGGTATTGGCCGCCTCGACGGCGACCGCGGAGCGGGCGGTCCGCGCCTGTTCAAGGATCCAGGCGACCGCACCGGCATAGTCGGTGCAGGCCAGCGGCAGTCCGATCACCGGCAGGGTCTTCATTTGAAAAAGGGATCGCGAACGGTGTCTCAGGCGCGGCCGCGAAGGACACGCGAGAGGCCGGCCTCGATGCGGACCGCCAGCTCGGCCGCCCACTCGAGATCTTCGACGGGCTCGATCTGGAACGAGCCGGCGAAGGCATCGGAAAGAACCCGGGTGGCCGCCCACGCCGCGGCGATGCACCGGCGGTGCGCGATGGAGCCGGAGCATTCGAAGCTCTCGGCCAGCAGGGCCGCGGGGCGGGCCCCGAAACGGCGGGCCCAAGCGGCCATCGAGCGGCAGCCCCGCTGCTCGAGCTGCCGGCCGATCGCCGCGCATTCGACGGCGAGGTCCCGGGCATCCAGCCACAGCTGGTATTCATCGAAATGAAACTGGGGACCGCTTCTCATGTCGGAGTGGTTGAAAGCAAGCAGGATGCCGGACGCCGGCCCCGACGGCAATACGGATCCACGGCACGCCGCGCCGGGCCCGATCCGCGGTGCGATCCCCGCGGGAAGGAGAAACCGAAACCGCGGCCGGAAACTCTCACTCCTTCGCCACCGAGACCTTGTGGCCGTGGGCTTTGAGCAAGGCGTGGCGCTTGGCCACATCGAGGTCGCTGGCCACCATTTCGGCGCACATTTCCTCGACCGTGATCTCCGGCACCCAGCCGAGCTTCTGCTTGGCCTTCGCCGGGTCGCCGAGCAGGGTTTCCACCTCCGCCGGGCGGAAATAACGGGGATCCACGCGCACGATCACGTCGCCGACCGTCACGCCGGGAGCGTTGTCGCCTTCCACCGCGGTCACGGTGGCCCGTTCATCGACGCCTTCGCCGCTGAACTCAACGGTGATGCCCGCTTCCTTGGCCGACATGCGGACGAACTCGCGAACGGAGATCTGTTTCCCCGTCGCGATCACGAAATCCTCCGGCGCGTCCTGCTGGAGCATCATCCACTGCATGCGGACGTAGTCCTTGGCGTGGCCCCAGTCGCGCAGCGAATCCATGTTACCGAGGTAGAGGCATTGCTCGAGGCCCTGGGCGATGTTGGCGATGCCGCGGGTGATCTTGCGGGTCACGAAGGTCTCGCCGCGGCGCGGGGACTCGTGGTTGAAGAGGATCCCGTTGCAGGCATAGATGCCATAGGACTCGCGGTAGTTCACCGTGATCCAGTAGGCATACATCTTGGCCACCGCATACGGAGAGCGGGGATAAAACGGCGTGGTTTCCTTCTGCGGAATCTCCTGCACCAGCCCGTAGAGCTCGGAGGTGGAGGCCTGATAGAAGCGGGTCTTCTTTTCCAGCCCCAGGAAACGGATGGCCTCCAGCAGGCGCAGCGTGCCGATGGCATCGACGTCCGCGGTGTATTCCGGCGACTCGAAGGAAACGGCCACGTGCGACTGGGCACCGAGGTTGTAGACCTCGTCCGGCTGCACCTCGCTGAGGATGCGGGTCAGGTTCGAGGTATCGGTGAGGTCGCCGTAGTGGAGCTTGAAGCGGGCATGCTCGACATGCGGATCCTCATAAAGGTGATCCACGCGTTCGGTGTTGAAGAGCGAGGCGCGGCGCTTGATGCCATGCACTTCGTAGCCTTTCTCGAGGAGAAACTCGGCGAGATAGGAACCGTCCTGACCGGTGATGCCGGTGATGAGCGCTTTTTTCATGTTAGCAGAGAGAGGAGAAATTTGATGTCGGAAGGTCGAAGGTCGAAGGTCAGCCCCGGAGATGCTTGGCCAGTGATTCAATGCCCTTGCTGAGGTTCTCGCTACGCAGGCGAAGCGATCCAGCTGCTGCTGGAGAAAGGTAGCCACGGTCCTCGGCAAGATAGAGCATGCTGCGGACCTCTCCGTTCGAGCCCTTGGCGATATCGAGAAAACGTGCGAAATCCTGATCGCTCCGCCGTTCAAAACCCTCGGCGATGTTGTTCATCACGGAGACGCCGGCCCGCTGGATCTGATCCTTGAATCCGAAATCCCGGGAAGCACAGGATTCGGGCCCAAAGACATCGTAGACAGCATTCGCTTGAACGCGGGAATTCTGCCAGATGCGGAGGTCTTCAAATCTCTGAGCGGTCATGATTTTCGAGTCTGAATGGGTGAACCATGGGGTCGGCGGGTCATCTCGGGCTTTTAGACTTTCAGACCTTTGACGCCCGGCAGGCGCTCACAACCTCGCGGCGCCGGCTTCGAGGGAGGAGAGGAAATCCTGGTAAGCATCCGCGAGGCCAGCCTCGAGGCTTACCGCGGGCGACCAGCCGGTTTCGCGGATCAGGGTGTTGTCCATCAGCTTGCGCGGAGTGCCATCGGGCTTGGAGGGATCGGTCTTGATTTCACCCTCGAAGCCGACCGTTTTCGCCACCAGCGAGGCGAGGTCGAAAATCGTGACGTCGTCGCCGAAGCCGACATTGACCCAGTCCGGCGGGTCCTCCAGGCCGATGAGATGGAAGCAGGCCTTGGCGAGATCGTCGGTATGAAGGAATTCACGGCGCGGCGTGCCGGTGCCCCAGATGGTGACTTCTTCGGCACCGGCTTCCTTGGCTTCATGGAAGCGGCGGATCAGCGCGGGGATCACGTGGGAATTCTCGGCGTGGTAGTTGTCGCCGGGGCCGTAGAGATTGGTCGGCATCGCCGAGTGATACATCAGGCCGTGCTGGGCGCGGTAATGCTGGCACATCTTCAGGCCGGCGATCTTGGCGATGGCGTAGGCCTCGTTGGTGACTTCCAGCGGGCTGGTCAGCAGGCAGCTCTCGGGCATCGGCTGCGGCGCGTGCTTGGGGTAGATGCAGGATGAGCCGAGGAACAGGACGCGCCCGACCCCGGCCTGCCGGCAGCCTTCGATGCAGTTGGCGGCGATGGCGAGGTTTTCGTAGATGAAGTCGGCCGGATAGGTCGAGTTGGCGTGGATGCCGCCGACCTTGGCCGCAGCGATGACCACGATGTCCGGCTTTTCCTCCGCCAGAAAGGCGAAGGTGCTCGCCTGGTCACAGAGGTCCACGCGATCGCGCCCGGCGGTCAGGACTTCGTAGGAACCAAGCCGCCCGGCCTCGCGCACGAGGGCGGATCCGACCATGCCGCGGTGTCCGGCGATGAAGATTTTTTTCATAAGAGCAAAGAGCTTGGAACAGGGAGCGGAGGGAAAGACGAAGAAGCGCGGGTCTTGCTCCGCGCTCCATGCTTTGCGCCCTACGCTTTCACCACTTGGCCGGACCTCGTGGCGACCCCCGCCATGGCGTTGCGGGTATCGACGATCAGGTCCGCGGCGGCGGCGAGCTGAAGCAGATCGAAGGCCTGATGGTGGGTGGAAATGACGATGCAGTCCTGGGCGCGGAGGTTCTCCTCGGACCAATCGAGCGACTGGGTGCCGGCCCAGTCCATGTGCTCGCGGGTCGGACCGACGACCGGCACGTGGGGATCGTGAAACGCGACTTCCGCGCCGAGGCGCTTGAAGCCATCGAGCAGGGCGAAGGTGGGCGACTCACGCATGTCATCGACATCCGCCTTGTAGGCCAGGCCGAGCAGGAGAATTCGGCTGCCCTTCACCGCCTTGCCGCGGGAGTTGAGCGCCTCCATGGTACGATGGATGACGTAGTCCGGCATGCCGCGGTTGATCTCGCCGGCCAGCTCGATGAAGCGGGTATGGACGCCGAACTCCCGCGCTTTCCACGTGAGGTAGAAAGGATCGATCGGGATGCAGTGCCCGCCGAGGCCGGGACCGGGGTAGAAGGCTTTGAATCCGAAGGGCTTGGTGGAGGCGGCGCGGATCACCTCCCAGATGTCGATGCCCATCCGGTCGGCGGCGATCTTGAGCTCGTTGACGAGGCCGATGTTCACCGCGCGGTAGATGTTCTCCAGCAGCTTGGTCAGCTCCGCGACCTTGCAGGAGCTGACGGGCACCACCTGATCGAAGACCGCGCCGTAGAGCGCGACGCCGGCCTCGAGGCAGGCCGGCGTGACGCCCCCGACGACTTTGGGGATGTTGGTGGCGGCGAAGTCGGGATTTCCCGGATCCTCGCGCTCGGGGGAATACACGACGTGGAGGTCCGTGCCGACCTCGAAGCCGGCCGCCTGCACGCGGGTCACCAGTTCCTCGTCGGTGGTGCCGGGGTAGGTGGTGCTTTCCAGGCTGACGGTCTGACCTTTCCGGAAATGGGGTGCCAGCGACTCGATGGTCGCGACCACGTAGCTGAGGTCGGGCTCGAAGTGCTCGTCGAGCGGCGTGGGCACGCAGAGGATCAGGGCATCGCACTCCGCGGCGCGGGAGAAATCGGTGGTGGCCTCGAGCTGGCCGCCGGCCCTGGCCTCGGCGACCTGGGCGTCGGGGATGTGCTTGATGTAGGTGCGCCCGGCGGCCAGCGCCTCGGGCTTGGCGGGATCGATATCGAAACCGATCGCCCGGAAGCCCGCGCGGGCGTAGGCAAGCAGCAGCGGGAGGCCAACGTAGCCGAGGCCGACGACCCCGATCACATGGTCGGGACTGAGTTTGGATTCCGTTTCGCTCAAAGTTCGCTCGCGTATCGCGCGGTGAGTTTTTCCGCCTCCTTCAAAGCCATCGCGGTCACCTGGTCCATGTTGTAATAGCGGTAGGTGCCGAGGCGGCCGATGAAGCTCACGTTTTCCTCCGTGGCGGCCAGCTCGGCATAGCGCGCGTAGGCCGCGGCGGCATCGGGGGCGGGGACGGGATAGTAGGGTTCGTCGTCCGGCGTCCAGTCCTTCGGGTATTCGCGGACGATGGTGCTGGCGTCGATGTCCTGCCCGGTGGCGTGCTTGATTTCCACGATGCGGGTGAAGGGCACCTCGGGATCCGGGTAGTTGACCTGCATTTCCGGCTGCCAGTGACCGTCCTTGCCGGAAATCCCACGCCGCGCGGCGAGCTCATCCGCCGTGAAGCTCTCGTGTTCGAAGCGCAGCGTCCGGTAGGGCAGCGCGCCGAAACGACGGCCATAGTACTCATCGATGGGCCCGGTGAACACGAGGTGCCGCCACTGCCAGCGCCCGCCCGCTTCGCGGAAATCCGTGCCCAACTCCACTTCGAGGCCGGGCGAGGCGGCGATCATCCGCTCGAACATCCGGGTGTAGCCCTCGGCCGGCAGCGCCTGGAAGCTTTCCTTGAGGTAGCGGTCGTCGCGGTCCGTGCGGATCGGCAGGCGCCCGCAGACCGAAGCGTCGAGGTCGCGCGGGTGGCGGTTCCACTGCTTGATGGTGTAGCCCTCGAAGAACAGCTCGTAGAGCTCGCGGCCGACCTGCGAAACGATGACTTCCTCGGAATTGGCCGGCGTTTCCACCGGCTCGCGGTGCTCGGCCAGCCAGGCCTCGAACTCGGCGCTGGTGGCCTCGCGCCCGATCAGCTGCTCGAAGGTCGCGAGGTTGATCGGGAAACTCCAGTAGCGGCCGCGGGTGAAGCTTTTCACCCGGTAATCGACCGGGTGCCAGCCGGTGAACTGCGACAGGTAATCGACGATCCGCGGCGAGTTCGTACGAAAATAGTGGGGGCCGTAGGGGTGGACCAGCACGCCCGCGTCATCGATGGCATCGTAGGCATTTCCCGCGATGTGCCCGCGGCGGTCGACGACCACGCAGCGGAAGCCGGCCCGGCTCAGGCGCTCCGCCGCCACCAGCCCGGCAAAGCCCGCGCCGACGATGAGGAAGTCGATGGCGGTCGGCTCGGGCATGTCGGGATCCGGATCACGGCGGGATCGGAAAGGCAGCAACCGCCTCCCGGTGCCGGTCCGGCACGCTGCCGCCCTTGGTCGCTTGTCCGAAACGCGGACAAAACCATCGGGCGGGGAAAACGTCGGTTCTGTTCAGAGTCCCGCGACGCCATCGCACCCGTGGGACGCCTCGATGCATGGCGGAACCAGCCAATTGTTCAATTCAAAATGAACAGAAACCGGTGACATCCTGTCAGCCGGCGGGGACGCGGCTTTGCCGGTGCCCTCGGACCGAGTCACAGGCTCGGGCGCTTCGGCAGCAGCAGCGAGAAAAGATCGACATCGACGACCTGCTCGTGGCCCAGGAATTCGAGCAGCACCTTCACCCGGTCGCGTCCCGGCAGCACCTGCACCACGCGGCCCTCGAAGCCGCTCAGCGGCCCGTTCGCCAACTCGACTTCGTCGCCATCGTCGATCTGCGGCACCAGGGTCACCGTGTCTTCCGGCGCATCCTCCTCCTCGCGGTGGTGGACCTCGCGACGCAACAGCTCGACGAAGGACTCCGGCACCTCCGGCACCTCGGTGCCGAATTTCACCAGTCCGGTGACGCCTTGCGAGTACTCGACCATGCGCCGCATTTCGACGATGTCGAACCTGGCCAGGATGTAGCCGGGGAACATGGCTTCCACCCACCAGACCCTGCCGCGACGCGTCGCTTTCTTGTAGCGCAGCCGCGGACAAAAAACCTCCACGCCCTCCAGTTCGCGGAGGTGTCCCGCCGCCAGGTGCTCGCGCTTCGGGGCGGTCCGCACGCAGTACCATTTCGGTTCCTCGTCCATCACTGCCCCAGGAATTTCTGCAGGATCGGCAGCACCATGCGCCCGCGCCGCATCCAATTCTCCAGCCGCTCGACCCTCTCGTCGAAAAACCCGCGCACCGCCGGGTCCGTCTCCCGATTCACCGCCTCCTGCAAGGCCATGACCTTGGTTTCCCCACTCTCCAGATGCGGGCGCACCTGCTCGCGGATGAACCCGCCGACCAGCGGTTTCAGCTCGGCCGCGGCCTCGAAATAGGTCCGACGCACGCCCACCACCTCCAGCTCGCGCACCGCGCCGAGGCTTTTCAAGGTCCGCAAGCCCTGGCTCGCGGAGCCCTTGCTGATCCCCAGGCGCTGCACCAGGTCATCGAGCGACAAGGGTTCCCGGCTGACAAAAAGCAGGCCGTAGATTTCCCCCACCGATCCGGGAAGGCCGAGCACCCGCACGCCATCCACGAAGATCGCGATCGATCGCCGCTCGATCTCCGTCAGCGCGTCCCTGGTCCCGTCTTCCTTCAACTCCGGCACGGGCTGGCGATAACGGTCCGGGTTTGCCAGTTCAATTCAAAATGAACATTCACCTGCAATTGAAACCGGGCTTGTCCGGAAACGGAGGTGCCCCGTGAGCGACGAAGCGCGCCCGGATTTTTGATTCAGCATCGGCCGGGCGCCTGCTTGGCTCGGCGGTCATGAGCACCACCTCACCCACCGTCGGCGTCCTCGGTCTCGGCATCATCGGCGCCATCTGGGCGGAGCGCTACCACGCGGCCGGAAAGCTCACCGCCGCCTGGAATCGCACGCCCCGGCCGGAGTTTCCCCAATGGACGGACACCCCGGAGGACGTCGCGCTCGCCGCCGATTGCCTGCAGGTCGTCGTCGCCGATCCCGCGGCGGTCCAGTCCGTACTCGACGCGTTGCTCCCGGCGCTCAACGCGTCCAAGACCGTCATCCAGTCGAGCACCATCGATCCCGCCAGCAGCGAGCGCTTCCGCCGCCAGGTCGCCGCCACCGGCGCGCGCTATCTCGAGGCGCCCTTCACCGGCAGCAAGCCCGCCGCGGAGGCGGGAAAGACCGTCTTCTACCTCGGCGGCGACGAAGCCCTCTGCGCGGAACTCGATCCCCTGCTGGCCCTCGTTTCGGAGACCCGCATGCGGATCGGCGACCCCCGCCAGGCCTGTGCGCTGAAGCTTTCCATGAACCTCAACATCGCCGCCCAGATGCAGGCCCTGAGCGAGGCCCACGCCATCGCCCGCGGGGCCGGCATCCCGGACGACGTGTTTTTCCACGCGCTGTCGAAGAACGCCTCCCGCTCCGGCCTCAGCGACCTCAAGGAACCGCTCCTGCGCGCCGGCGACTACCCGCCGATGTTCTCGGTGAAACACATGCACAAGGACATGCGGCTGGCTTCCGGGATGGAGGTCGCGGCCGGATTTCCGCTGCTCGAAGCCGTCACCGCGCGCCTCGCCGAGGCGGAGAGGGAAGGCCTCGGCGACGAGGACTTCGCCGCCCTGCGGAAGCTTTTCTGATCTTGCATTCGGCGGGGGCGTCCGGCATCGTTTCCGATGCTCGAAAACCACCACTGCCATGAATGAACTGCTCCAAGCCTGGCGGTCCGTCGACCGCAACAAGATCGCGCTGGCCCTCAGCCTCGTCCCTGGTGCCGGCCACCTCTACAAGCACCACTACGCCGCCGGATTCGGCTTCCTCATCGGTGGCAACCTGCTGGTGATCTTCATCGCGCTGCTGCTCGGGCTGGCGACCTTCGGCCTGTCCGTCGTCCTCGTTCCGGTCGGCTACATCGCTGCCGTGGCGGCTTCCGCCTACTATGCGCCCGACTGGCACTGGCACCACACCTACCTCCACCCCTGGCACCCGGCCCCGCCCGAAGACCTGCGGCCCTGAAAAGGACCGCGCCGGGGCCCGCGTATCCGGCGCATGAAGGTTTTCACCTGCCTGCTCGCGATCCTGCCCGCCGTTCCCGCCATGGCCGGGGACCTCCATCTGGCGGACCGCCAGTGCCGCTCGGTCCACCTCGCCTACGACGCCCCGCCCGCCGCCTGGGCCACCATCGAGGTCACCCCCACCCGCAGCGCGCCCGGCACCTACTTCTGCGCGCTCGGCTTCAGCCGCGGCTACCTCGGCATGCAGGAGCTGGCCGACGGAAAAAAGGTCATCCTCTTCTCCGTCTGGGACTCGCCCGATCCGGACAACAAGACCGACCGGCCGGAAGACACCGCCGAGTCCCGGCGCGCCGGCGTCGTCCGCGTGGGCGAAGGCGTGCGGGAAAAACGCTTCGGCGGCGAAGGGACCGGCAGCCAGAGCTTTTTCGACTACGGCTGGAGCCTCGAAAAGCCCGTCCGCTTCGCCGTTCACGCCGCAGCCGATGGCGGGCTCACCACCTTCACCGGCTACTTCTACGATGCTTCCCGTAGAAAATGGCAGCTCATGACCTCGGTCCGGACCGCGACGCGCGGCACCCTGACCGGCCTCTACTCCTTCATCGAGGACTTCCGCCGCAACCACGAGTCCGCCCGGCAGATCCGCCGGGCGAGCTTCACCGACGGCTGGGTGCGCGAGGCCGGTGGCTCGTGGCAGCCGATGATCGAGGCCCGCTTCACCGCCGACGCGACGCCTGCGGCAACCATCGATGCCGGCCCGGCGGAAAACGGATTCTTTCTCCAAACCGGGGGCGCCACCGCCAACGAGCACGTGCCCCTGGGGCAGCCGCTGCACCGTCCGCAGCCCCCGCGGGCCGCGCCCGCGATGGCCATGCCGGCAGACCCCGGGCCCGTCAGGTGAGCAGGTCGCCGCCCTCCAGCTCGCCGCCTTCGTCGAAGTCCACCTCGCGCACGCGCTTGCGGTCGCGCCAGTATTCCACCTGCTTGCGCAGGGTTTCCCGCAGGTCGATGCCGTCCGGCACCGCCTTGATCGTCACCTGCGGGTGGGACCGGTCCGAGGTGTCGAGATGGAGGTTCGAAAGCCCGAACATCCGGAACCAGAACGGCCGCTCCATGGTCGTGTCCTTCACCCGGTAGAGCTCCACCTCGTCGATCGTCTGGTTGAACACGCCATCGTAGAGCCGCAACCGCTCGGTGGTCAGCTCGTAGACCCGGCAGCGGGTCTGCAGGCAGACCCACACCATCCACGCCAACGGCAGCACCGCCGCCGCCCAGATCAGGGGAAAGCTGAACATCCCCGCCACCGCGATCCCGGCCACCCCGATCAGGCCCGCCAGATACTTGCCGAGATTCAGCCACTGCGACGGACGGCCTTTCCACAGGATTTCCTCAGTCATGCCCGGCACCATGCCGGGTCCCGCCGGCGTCCGCCAGTGGAGAATCGGGCAGCGGTTGGAACGCGGCGCTCAACCCATCGACAGGATGCCGACCAGGTGGCGCAGCTCCTCGTCCACCTCCTCCGGCCCGGAAACGGTCGCCGCCACCTCGCGGCGGACTTTTTCCCGGAAACGCTGGCGCAGCCGATGGATCGCCACCTTCACCGCCGTTCCACTCATGCCCAGCCGATCGGCCAATTCCGCCTGCGAGCCCTCGGCCGCGCCGTCCAGCCACGGCCGCAGCGCGGCGAAACGTCCGGCCCGGTCCGCCTCCTCGGCCTCCAGCGAGGCCAGCGCCCGGCCGATCAAGGCCAGCGCCCAGTCGCGATCGAAGGCCCGGCCGTCGTCCGCCCGGCCCGGCAACCCTGCCGCCGTCAGCGACACATGCTCGGCGCCGCCGCCCCGTTTTTCCGCCACCTCCGCGCGATGCCGGCTGACTTGGAAATGCTTCAGCGCGCCCAGCAGGTAGCTGCGGAACCTCCCCCGCCCCGGCTCCGGCGCGCCGATCCCGCCCGCCAAGAGGCTTTCGAAAAACGCGTGCGCCATCTCGCGGGCCTCATCCTCCCCTTTCCCGCCCCGCCGCAGGAACGCCACCACCGGCTCGTAGTACGCCGCGCAGAGTTCGGAGAGCGCCGCCCGCCCCGGTTCGTCGGATCCACGGGCGCGGAGGACCAGGGTCCATTGGGTGGGATGAAACTGGGACGCCGTCATTCGGGGGACAATTCATTGATGAACTCCTTCAGCTCATCTCCCGAAAGAATCCGCTCCGGCCTCGCCGCCACCTGGCGGAAGGTGCCATCGTCACGCTGGAGAAATACACGGCCCTGAGCCAGATCGTAGTCGGCTTGGTCGATCGTGGCCCGGTTCACGTCGCTCACCCTGATGTTCCGTGAGTTGAAGCTGCCTTCGACACGGTCAGCGCTGCCGGTGAGCTCGACTCGATGAATTTCCCTGCCGACGACCATGAGGATCGGATGCCCGGCGATGTGGACCTGGAGCGCATGATAACCTCCATTCCGGATGACCTCCGAGCCCATCGCGCCCTTCAACTTCACCACCTTTTCTTCCCCGTCCTCTCCGCTCTCGGCCATCAGCCAGAATAGCTCGTGATTGTTTCGATGGCGATTCTCCGGCAGGAATCTCCACGTTTCCTGCTGCTTTTCGAGGTCCAGATCGATCCGTATCTCGCCGCCATCGGCCTGCGGCAGGGAAAGATCAACCTTCGCCCAGGGCCCATCGACCCACCGCGTCCGCTCGAAAACCAGACGGCTGAAAAACCGCAGCACGCCCGGCCCGTTCCCGTCCTTGTCGATCTTCTCCAAAAGCTCCCGCGAGAGGCGCTGGCGAAGAGCCTCCGAGTCGCCGGATTTCGCTGCCCGCAGAGCATCCTCGACCGCCTTCTCCGGGGTATCCGTTTCCGAGGCTTCGGCGACCTCCGCCGCCTCGGCGAGCTTCATCCGCTCAAGGTCCCGAGCCTTCATTTCCGCCACCTCCGAAGCATGCTCCGCCTCGAGCTGCTTCTCCTGGTCAGAGACACTTGCTCGGTAGCTGAAAAACAGCACCGCCGGCACCAGCAGCACCAGCAACCCGAGGACCAGCGCTACCGAACACCCGATGAGCACTCCTTTCGCCCCGGACTTCCCCCGCGGCTTTGTCGGAGGAGGAGGCACGATGTCCCCCGCGCCCTCGAACTGGGTCCTCACCTCCGTCGCGCTCTGCTGCCTGAGCTCCCTCTCCTTTTCCAAAGTCCGCAGCACGATCTCGTCGATCCGTGCGTTGACCTCGGCACGCTGGCTCGGCAGCGGGAATCGGCCCAGCGGCAGCTCGCCGGTGAGCATCTCGTAGATCACCACGCCGAGGCTGTAGATGTCCGCCCGGTGATCGACCGTGTGCGGCTTTTCCACCTGCTCCGGTGCCATGTAGGCCGCACTGCCGAGCTGGCTGCCGGTGAAGGTGAGCGTGAAGTCCCGCTGCGGATCGCCGACCAGCCGCGCGATGCCGAAATCGACGATCTTCACCCGTCCATCGCGATCGAGCAGGATGTTCTCCGGCTTGATATCGCGGTGCCAGATCCCCTGCGCGTGCGCCGCCTGCAGCGCATCGCAAATCCCCGGCACGATCGCCAGCGCCTGCTCCGGCGTGAAGCGGCCCGCGCGCATCGCCTGGCGCAGGTTCACGCCGTCCACGTATTCCATCAGCAGATAGAAGAAGCCGCCGCTCTCGCCGTGCTCGAAAATGGTGACGATGTTCGGGTGTTGCAGCTTGCCGAGCGTGCGCGCCTCGCGGGCGAAGCGCTCGGCGAAGGCCGGGTCGCGGCCGAGGTCCGGGCAGAGGACCTTCAGCGCCACCGTGCGGTCGAGACTCGGCTGGCGGACCTTGTAAACGAAGCCCATCCCGCCGACGCCGATCAGCCCGAGGACTTCCAGCTGCGGAAATGCGGCCGCGATTTCCTCCAACGACGGCGCAGGCCGGGCGGGCGGCTCGCCGGCATCCCGCAAGACGCAGGCGGGACAAAGCCCGCCCGGCGCGTCGGCGGGGATCGACGACCGGCAGAGGGGACAGGTTTTCGTGCTCACACCGTTTCCTGAGGATTGCGTGGCGCGAGGTTACGGAGAACTCGCCGGGTCTTGCGAGCGCCACCACCGGCGGCCGGGAAATGCGGGCGGAAGTTTTCTCCCCTTTTTTGAAATCGGGCTCCACCGGCCGCGATAGAGGGAAATGACGAGAGGCAGGTTCCGACCCACTTCTCCGACCACATAACACCGATTCGCCGCAAGGCCCGCGGGTGTGCTCGGCTGGGGGGCTGACCACCTGCGACGGACAAGAAATTGACCGCCTCGGACGAATCAAAAAAAGAGACGCTGGTTTCGGGGGAAATCATGCGTCCTTTTTGTTTCCAGCGATTCGTCACCTGGAAAAACCCATTCGCTCCGCCCACCACGCCGGAAGCCGTCAGGGAAGCGGGCCCACAGCCGCCGGCCAGCGGTCCGGGCCTTGGCGCGGGGGTCGAGGATCCGCGACAGCCAGGTCCGCAAGCCGCAGGCACCCTTGTTCCAGGCTGGCTCCGTCCTTGAGCCCGTCGATGAACCTCCGCGGGATGCCCGACAGCCCGGTCTGCGCCCCCACCAAAGCTCCCGTCAGACACGCCCGGCTCATGTTCTGCCCGCCGCCATTGATGGCGTGGAGCACGGCGTTCTCGAAATCGTCCGGAAAACGGGCCGCCAGGTAATACGCCGCGGGTAGTACATACGGCAGCGCACAGGACATTCCGTGGACGATGGAGATCTTCCATGCCGGCTCGATGAGCAAGTCCGGGTCATGCGCCGTCCGCGCCATCCAGGAGGGGAGCAGCAGCGCGTCGGGAGACGCGAACCCAAGCGACGGTCCCGCGCCTTCGTCCTCCATCACCGAACTCTCCGCCGTGAAGCGCACCGTGCCATCCCCGACCTGATCCATGAGCTTGCCGGAAAGTTCCTCATCGAAAGGCTCACCGCGAACCAGAGCTGCCAGCACCAGCGAGAATCCCACACTCTGCTGCACGATGAGGGAATCCGTCTGCGCCAGGCGCGTGCAGTCGAACGAATGCCAAGCCACGGCGGCGGGATCGACCGCATGGCGGGCCGCGATGACGCAGCAGCGCTCGGCCGCCTCCGAGGTGTCGGCGTTTCCCCCGACCTCATCCCATGGCCGGCCTTCATGCACCCTCGCCTGCCACAGTTGCCGAAACGAGTGGTTCGTGAAACCTCCGGGGCCGCTTTCGGCTTGGCCGTCGAGCTTCGGGAGCAGCTCGCGATCAAGCCGCTCGCGGAAATCCAGGCCATCATACCCATCGCAGGTCACGGTCGATTCCAGCAGCATGCGGATGATCAGGCCGGTCTGCGACAGGTCGCCGGCGGACATTCCGGAGTGATAGCGACCTTCCTTGGGAGTCGTGTAGCCATCGATCCACGGTCCGAAGTCCCGCCGCATTTCCTCGAGGTCGTAGTACCAATGCGGTCCGAGGCCGAGGGCGTCGCCGACGAGCGCACCCATGACACACCCGGCGGCGCGATCTTTCAGAGCAGGATCCATCACCGACCTGACCGCAGAACCGGGGCGGGGTCAAATTCGCGGCGAGGGCGAGGACGACTCAGCCGAAGGATCAGCCGCCAGAAAAACCCATGCAAAAATTTGGCGGGGTATTTTGGCGGTTTCCGCAACGGGAGAGTCGGGTGAGCCCCCACTCCCCGCCTCAACCCCTCGCCTTCCCTCATCCATGAAGACCCCACCTCGTCGGTATCCCCACGCCCGAAACCTTGATCGGAGCCTGAAATCCCCCGCCTCCCTCCTGCTGGCCATCGCCCTTAGCGGTGGTGCGCTCCCCGCCGCCACCATCTTTTGGGATGGCGGCACCAGCGATATCGCAGGCAATGGCGACGGAGCCAGCGCCGGTGGCAACGGCACTTGGAACAACACCCTGCTCAACTGGGACGCCGGCAACACGCCGCATGTGGCCTGGACTTCCGGAGACAGCGCCATCTTTGGCGGCAGCGGCGGCAGCGTGACCCTCGGCACCGCCATTTCCGCGGGCAATGTTTCCCTGGGCAACGCCAACTACACCATCGCCACCGATGGCGGGGCTCTCACGCTCACCGGCGGACTCACCACCACCAGCAACTACCACCAGATCGCAGGCGTCGGAGGCCTCGTGGTATCGGGAGATCAAATTTTCAACATCGGCAGCGGCACGCGGATTTCCACCGTGGTTTCAGGCTCCGGCACCATCACCAAGACCGGGGGCGGCATGCTGAGCTTCAACAACGGTTTCAACAGCTTCACCGGCAAGATCATCGTCAATGAAGGCCGCTTCGGCATCAACGGCGACGGTGCATTGGGAGCCGTGCCCGGCACCTTCGTGGCCGACAGCATCACCCTCAACGGCGGCGGCCTGGTCAGCGGCATCGTCAACAACGCCGGCGGCGGCTTTGACAACGGCGGCGTTTTTACCCTCAACGCCAACCGCGGCATCACCCTCGGCGCTTCAAATGGCAGCATTCAGGTCGGCTACGGCAGCGACGGCCGGATGACCATCGCGGGCGCGATCACCGGGGTCGGCAGCCTCACGAAAACCGATGGCGGCACTCTCTCGCTACTCGGCAACAACACCTATCAGGGCGGGACCACCATTTCCGGCGGTGCTTTGTCCGTCGGGGAAATGGTCGGCAACAGCTCCAACGAAGGCTCCAACAACAGCCTCGGCAGCGGCGACGTATCGGTCGCCGGCGGCGCTCAGCTCGTCCTTGCAGGAAACAACCTCACCATCGGCAACAACATCACCCTCAACGGCGCGGCGACCGTCCATGGCCGTCAAGGCGCCTTGGTCGGAGGATTGCAGGACGGCAACAGCGCCAACAAACTCACCGGCACCCTCACCCTTGCCGGCACGGGCAACCGCAGCGTCAGCACCTGGTGGAGCGACAAGACCCTCGAGCTGGCGGGCAAGGTCACCGGCACCGGCACCCTGCAGGTGCTGAACATCCGCGCCGATGGCTCCGGCGGCGGCAGCATCGTCATCCTCAGCAACAACACCAACGACTACTCCGGCGGCACCGTCATTGAAGCCGGCAGCAACCCCACCCTCCGGCTGGCCGCCAACGAGGTCATCCCCGACGGCGCAGGCAAAGGGAACGTCACCGTGAATGGCCGGCTCGAAGTCAACGGTTTCACCGAAACCGTCAACGGCCTGAGCGGCAGCGGCAGCATCGCCCTCGGCAACAACGCCAGCCTCAGTGTCGGCAACAACGACGCGGGCGGCACTTTCTCCGGCCGCCTCTTCGGAGCTTCCACCTCCGTCCTGCGCAAGATCGGCAACGGCACCTTCACCCTCTCCGGAAACGGCGATAACGGCGACGCCCGTGCCCGGGTCGATGCCGGCGTCCTCGTCCTCGGAAAAGATTCTTCCAGCGGCGTCCACGCGCTCGGCTCGGGCGGAGGATCCGATTACGCCCTGAACATCACCGGCGGCACCGCCCGCCTCGGCGGCACCGGCGGCGACCAGATTTATCAAAACTCCGCCGTCAACATGACCGGCGGCACCTTCGATCTCGCCGGCCTCAGCGAAGGCTTCGATGGCTTGTCGGGAACATCCGGCACCGTCACCAACAGCGTGGCTTCCACCACCTCGACCCTGACCCTCGGCCAAAACAACAGCGTCGGCAGCCCCACCTTCGCCGGCACCATCGAGAACGGCGCGGGAACCGTTGCCCTGGTCAAAACCGGCACCGGGACCCAGACCCTTTCCGGAAACAACACCTTCACCGGTGACACCTCGATCACCGGCGGCACGCTGCTCGTCAACGGCAGCCACGCCAGCGCCAACACCACCGTTTCCAGCGGCGCCACCCTCGGCGGCGACGGCTCCCTGGCCGGCACCACCACCATCCAGAGCGGAGGCATTCATGCTCCCGGAAACGGCCCCGGCGTCCAGTCGTTCACCAACCTCACCTACGACAACGGATCGATCTTCTCCTGGGAAATCGATCGCACTCTGACCCAGACCCGCGGCACCGGGTATGACGCGGTCGATGTCTCCGGCACCTTGAGCGGGGGCGGCAGCTCCATCTTCCGCGTGGTGATCGGCGACGCCGACTTCTCCGACTCGTTCTGGACGTCCAGCCACACCTGGTCGGACATCTTCACCACCGACGGCAGCACCCCCGTCACCAATTGGGCCAATTACTTCGTCGGCGGCTTCCAGTATTACAACACCTCCGGCAACGTGATCGGCGCGCCGACCACCGGCAGTTTCAGCCTCGCCGGCAATACCCTGTCATTTAGCGCCGTGCCCGAGACCAGCAACGCCCTTGCCGGGCTCCTCCTCGCCGCCGGCCTCGTCCATCGCCGGCGCACCCGCTGACCCTCCCCACCGAGGATCCCTTCCCCGCCGTTGCTGAGGAAACGGTGACGCATCGGGAAGGGAACCTGTAGAGGCGGACGCTTCCGAAAGCCCGGAAATCGACTCCACGATCGTCCAGTGACCTTCCGCAAACTCGGAAGTCGACTCCACGATCTTCCAGTGACCTTCCGAAAACTCGGAAGTCGACTCCACGGTCGTTCAGTGACCTTCCGAAAACCCGGAAATCGACTCCACGATCGTCCAGTGACCTTCCGAAAACCCGGAAGCCGACTCCACGATCTTCCAGTGACCTTCCGAAAACTCGGAAGCCGACTCCACGGTCGTCCAGCGACCTTCCGAAAACTCGGAAGAAGGGAAACCGCCCTCCGAACGGCGCCGGACTCGCCTTTCCGGACAGGCCGTTTATTTTCCCGCCGCCTTTCCGCGTGCTTGCTTCCGGGCGCGGTTTCAGCAAGACCGGTGTCAATGGGAGGAACCGTTCGGTTGCTCTGCGGGAGCCAGGGTCATGAAACGCAAGCTCGCATCCCCGGGAAACGCTCACGGCCCGTCCGGCCGCCGTGTGGCACTGGCTTCCTTGCCCATCCTCGCGCTGTGGCTGATCGTGGCTGGATGCCGCCCCATCATCCACGAAATCGTCCAGGAGATCGCGGCGGGCGCAGGGGTGAAGGAGGAGGTGATTCTGGAACTCTTCTTCGGCGGCACATGGACCAGGGCGGAGGTCCGGACCACCGCCGGTGCGACGACGGGTGACCTGAAGGTGACCTATACCGGCCCGCCGGGAGAGGTTTCCTTCACCCACTCGGACATCGGTTACACCACGGACCACGTGATCGCCGACTTCGACAACGACGGCGAGAAGGACGACATCGCCTACACCGTGGACAGCACGGTGGACAAAGTTTTCGTCCAGGTCCTCCACGGCAACACCTTCCAGCTCACCCAGCAGATCGACCTCGGGACGAGTTATCCATCCGGCATCGCCGCGATGAACCTGAACCCGGACGTGGATGGCCACATCGATCTGGTGATCGCATGCCCCACCACGAATCTGAGCACCACGGCCGGCACTTACAGGGTCTTCAGCGGAAATGGCGACGGAACCTTTTCAGCCGGCCCGGTGCAGGACCCGATCGGCGGCGCGCCGGTCGACGTGGCGCTGGGTTTCTTCAATGCCGACCCAGACCCGGACCTGGTGATCGCCGACGGGAACGCCAGCAACATGCGCCTGGTGGTGAAACCGGGCGGCCCGGGCGACTCGTTCGGCACCTCCGTTTCCCTGGCTTCTCCCATCCAGCCCGCCGAGGTGAGGGTGGTGGATTTCAACCCCGACGTGGACGACCACGACGACATCGTGAGCAACGGGGCCATCTATCTCGGCGACGGCAGCGGCGGCTTTCCCACGGTCATCCCCATCGGCGAGGGCATCCGCAGCGAGGCGCTGGATGTGGGGGATCTCAATGGCGACGGTTTGCCGGACGTGGTGCTCGGCTCTCCGCAAAAGGACATGGGCTACGTGTTCTTCAACGGGGGCGGCGGGACCATCGATGCCTCGGCCACGCGGCGTTTCCCGCTGAATGGCTCCCCCTTGCAGGTCTGCATCGCGGATCTGGCCGGGCGCGGCGTAGCGGATCTGCTTTTCACCAACGCGGGAGGCGATCCCACGAGGATCCTGGGCGCGGGGGGAGGCGGGTTTTACTGGCCGCAGGCAGTGCCGATGGTCGCGAACTACGCCGCCAGCAACGCCGCGAAGTCCGCCGCCGTGGCGGATTTCACCGGCGACGATCTGCCGGACATCGCGGTGGCCAATGGCGGGATCTCCGATGGGACCGGCAGCGTGTGGGGAAACGGCACGGGGGTGAAAATCCTGCCCGGCACCGGCGGGGGCCGCTTCGGCGCGCCGGTGGCGCTGAACCTGCCGGGCGACCAGATCGTGGCGGGGGACTGGGATCAGGATGGCGACCTCGACCTCGCGATATTGGCGATTGGTTTCAACGAAATGGAGTTGGTCGTGGCGCTCAACGACGGCAGCGGCGGCTTTCCCGCCGCGGGCGTCACCACCACCGGCCTCGGCGGCAGCGATGGCAACGACGCGAACCTCAGCACGCTGCGGACAGGCTTGGTGAATGCCGACGCGGACCCGGATCTGGTGATCGCCCACCGGGGGACCGGTGCCGTATTGGTCCTGACCGGCGACGACGCGGCAACGTTCGCCGCGGAGACGCCGATCGCGATCGGCTCCAAGCCATCGGACCTGCTGCTGGTGGACCTGAACGGCGACCACAAGTTGGATTGGGTGGCCAGCGTCGAGGGAACCCGGGCCGTCTCCTCGCCGCCGCCCGACGGTGCCATCGCCGTGCGATTGGGAAATGGCGACGGCACTTTCGCGGCGGCTCCCAACGTGCTTTCCGGCGTGTTCCCGGTCGGTCTCGTCGCCGCGGATTTCAACGGCGATGCCAAACCGGACCTCGCCACGGTAACGCGCACCGATGCAGGCTCCGCGTGGATCATCCGGCTTCATGAAGGCTTGGGGACGGGCGGTTTCGCAGCGCCGATCATCTGGGACGATGAGCAAACCAGCGTCTCCCGCCTCGTCGCCATGGACGCCGACCGCGACGGCAAGGCGGACCTCGGCATCTCCCGCGCCGGCCAGCGACTTTGGCTGCTGCGCGGCCAAGGGGACTTCACGTTCACCCCCTTCACCACGGCCGGCATCGGCGGATCGAACCTGCTCGCCACCGACCTGAACCTCGACGGCTGGCCGGACCTGGTTTGTCCCAGTGGAAAAGGATATGTCACCTACTTCGTCAATCCCATCCCCGGCCTCGGCATCAAGCTTCCCGTCCTGGAAACGGCACGCACGGGAGGCCACCTGCTGCTGAGCTGGTCCCGCTTCTATCCGGAATACCACCTCACCGAAACCCCCGACCCCGCCGCGGGTTTTTCCCCGTCCTCGCGCAGTGCCACCCTGAGTGAAGACGAACTTTCCTACGATCTCCCCATCGACCTGACCGATCCCAACGAGCCCCGTAAGAACTTCTTCCGACTTGAGACTGAGGAGTAGTCAGGGGGCGGAAACTCGGCCCCGCGCAACGCTCCGGTCGGCGCCCGCAATGCCCCGGTCGGCCCGCGCAACGCTCCGGTCGGCCCGCGCAATGCCCCGGTCGGCCCGCGTAATGCCTCGGTCGGCACGCGCAACACCCCGGTCGGCACGCGCAATGGCCCGGTCAGCACGCGCAATGGCCCGGTCAGCCCGCGCAATGGCCCGGTCGGCACGCGCAACGCTCCGGTCGGCACGCGCAACGCCCCGGTCGGCACGCGCAACGCTCCGGTCGGCACGCGCAACGCCCCGGTCGGCACGCGCAATGGCCCGGTCAGCACGCGCAATGGCCCGGTCAGCCCGCGCAATGGCCCGGTCGGCACGCGCAACGCCCCGGTCGGCACGCGCAACGCCCCGGTCGGCCTTCGCAAGGCACCGCTCGGCCTTTGACTTTGATTTCCGCAGGGACCACCGGAAACTCCTCGCCGATTTCCACCGGGCCAAGCACAAGCCGGTGATCCGGGGCTGAACGCGGCGATGGGAAGGCCATGATGCCGGTCGCGGCGGGAGCCACACGGTCCGTTTCAGCCATCCATCCACCGGCCCAGCGCGGACTCGAGCTTCAGGCCGAGGCGGACGCGGTAGTTTTCGCCGAGTTCGACGGTGGCGCGTTTGCCGGCGGAGTTTTGGAAATGGATCAACACCGGCGTTTTCCCCGGATGCTCGGCGATGGCTTCGCTGGTCGTGGCGGGCAAAGTGCCTGCTGAGACGAGACGCCGAATGCTAATCCATACCAGCAAGACTCTCCATCAGCTCTTCGAAGGCTTCTCCCCCTCCTTCTCCCGCACACCACCGTCGCACAGCCGCCAGTTCCACCGCGTTTCTCTGATGACGGCAGATCAAGACCGCTTGGTCGAAATTCGCCCGGGACTTCCAGTGGATATAGCCTGCCAGTCGATCCTTCACGCTGTCGGTCGGTGAGAGCAAGCGGAGGGTCCGGCCTTTGACTTTGATTTCCGCAGGGACCACCGGAAACTCCTCGCCGATTTCCACCGGACCGCGGGGAAACTCGAGAAAGAGGTGCGGGCAGGACGGGTGCTTGAAGTAGCGCGACCGCGAGGGCTTGAAGCCGATCTCCGCCAACACTGGAGCCAATCGCGTCCGGCCGCTGTCATCGGGCACCAAATCCAGATCGCCAGAGCGATACAACCCGTCGGTATAGATCGAGACGACCGCTCCGCCCACAAGCACGGAGCGAATGCCGGCACCCTCCAAGTGCCAAGCCACGTAGCGCCACAATTCTTCTTCTGTGCAGCTTTTCCAGTCGGGTTCCTCCATGGCACTTGTGACTTGAAAATACGGTCAGATGACCGAAGATGCCGGTCATGATCTCGACGGCGCTCCAGGATGTATTCGGCGGAAGATCGGCGGAAGCTGTGCTTCTCGCGCTTTTCCATCAGGGACATGCCTATGGGAGGGCGGTGTCTCGCGACTTTGGCGTGTCGCTCGATGGCGTCCAGCGTCAACTCGACCGCTTCGAGCGCTCGGGGGCACTGGTCTGCCAGCGCCAGGGGCGCACCCTGATCTACTCATGGAATCCGAAGTCGCGCCTCGCCGCCCGGCTTCGGGATTTGGTGGGTGTGGTTTATGGCGGCCTCGATCCGGAGGTGAAGGAGCAGCTTTTCGCCGAGCGTCGCCAACCCCGGGCCAAGGACAAGCCGGTGATCCGGGGCTGAACGCGGCGGTGGGAAGGCCATGATGCCGGTCGCGGCTGGAGCCACGCGGTCCGCTTCAGCCATCCATCCACCGTCCCAGTGCGGACTCGAGCTTCAGGCCGCGGCGGACGCGGTAGTTTTCGCCGAGCTCGACGGTGGCGCGCTTGCCGGCGGAGTTTTGGAAATGGATCAACACCGGCGTTTTCCCCGGGTGCTCGGCGATGGCTTCGCGGATCTCCCGGAGGTCCTGCTCGGAGTGGCGGGCGGTCCACAAGGCCAGCTCGACAAATTTCGAGTTCGCGCCACCGCCGCGGCTTTTCAGCTCGTTGATCTCGGAGCCGGTGAGGCGGCGGGAGTCGGTGCGTTCACACCGATGCCTGAGGATTCCGTGCCGCGACGTTACAGACAAGTTCGCCCGGATCACGAGATCATCGTGGCTCACAGCTCCTCCACCTTCAGGCGCATGTAGATGCCGCCATCCACCTCCTCCCTCAAGATGCGGATGGTGATGTTATCCGGATCGTCGCCATTGGTTGTGATCATCACGGTGCCGTCGTTCGAGGTGCCGACCGGGATGTCTGTCCAGTTCTCCAGATCGGTGGTCCATTGCACGGTCTGCACGGTGTGGTGGTAGGATGCATCGCTCCGCTTGTAGTGGAAGTAGAAATACCAATCATCCATCGAAGGCTGAGGCAGGATCGCGGTGTCGGCCTGGCCCGGGTGACCGCCAAGGACATATTCCAGAATGGTCGAGATGCCATCGCTATCCGGGTCGCCGGTCGCGGAGACGTCGCCCAATCCGGGGAAGCCTGCGATCCAAGCTTCCAGACCAAGGGGCGCGACGAGAATCTGCTTAGCATCACTGTCATAGCGCAGCACGTAATCCGCGGGCAAGCCGTTCACCGTAGCGAAGCTGCCGGTGAGATTGCCGGTGTAACTGGCGATGACAAAGGAAGAGGGACTGGAGGTGGTGGAGGACTCATTGAGAAGAGTGAGAGTAGAACCAGTGAGGTCCAAATCCCCCATCACCTCCAGCAGGTCACAACCCGTCTGACGAAGCTGGCAGACATAGGTGCCGCTCAACACGGTGGGCCCGGCAATCAGGGTGCCCAGCGGATTGTCGCTGCTCTCATTCGGCGTGACGATGCCCTCAATCGTCACGGCACCGGGAATGGTCGCTTCGCCGGCCAAGGTGGCATCGACCGCGATACTTACCGGACCGGTTCCCAACGGCGTGAGCGGCGGCTTCACTCCACCGGAGTGCGCTTCAAGGCGACCGGCATTCACCACCGTGCCGCCGGTATAGGTGCTGTCAAGGCCGGCCAGCTTGAGGGAGCCGCTGCCGTTCTTCGTCACCTGGCAGGGACCGCCGATCGGAGTGCCTATGAAGTAGTCCTTCGCAGAATTGTTCACCTCCATAGCGGAGGGTTTTGCTTCGTAGGAGCCGCCGATGTAGTAGGCGGGGTCGCCAGTATCGTCGAAGAGGACGCTATCGCCGTCGAAGAAGAAGTCCGTGGGCGTGCCGCTGCCGCTGGTGCCCCAGCACATGGTGGTGCCGCCACTTTGCCAGGTCGTGCCGCTGCGCCAGACAAGGGCTTTCGAGCCGACGTCCACGCTGATCAGCCCCGGGGTGAAGGAAAACACCGCCTGCCGGCGACTGGCCGGATTGTAGAGGGCCAGGTTCGCGGGGCCGCCCGTGAGCGTGCCGGTATACTGAAGCACCGGAATCGGCCCGCTCACAGGGGAGGGCACGACATCCAAGAGCAGCTTGGTAGAAGAGCCGAGATTCACGTCGCCATTCACGGTGAGCGCGTCGCCGCTCATGTCAGCCACCAGGATCGGACTCAGAGAACTACTTGCGAAGACGAGCGAACCGCCGGTTCCTATCACGCCATTTCCCCCAATTGAAGCAAGGTAGTCAACGTAGACCGCGCTGCCGGCAAGACTGCCGGTGAGCTTCGCGTCCACGGAAGGGCCGATGTAGGTGGGCCCAGTGTAGGTATTCGCCCCGCCAATCGTCAGCGTGCTGGTCCCGTAGCCGTCATAGATCGAGAGCCCCGCGGGACCACCGGTCTCACCGATCGCTCCTGTGATGGCGTTGCTGTTCACTTGGTTCAAATCGCCTGTGGAGCGGACCACATAGTTCTTGTTTCCCTCCAAAGTGATCGGGCCAGCCAACTGAGCGTTTGAAAGCACCAGAAGTCCGGAAGAGTAGTCCCCCGCCCCCCAGAAGCTGTCGGAATTCGTGATGGAGACCGGATTGGTGGCGAAAGCATCCTGAACCCAAAGGCTGGACTTGCCGACGAGCGCGATGGGCCCACTGCCAACGCCGCCGACGGGCTCCACTCGAACGCGGGCATTCGTAACGGTCACGAGACCGGAAAACCCGGCATTCGGTGAAGAGAAGCTGAAATCGCCACCGCTGGTTGTGCCGATGAAACCAAGGCTGCCATTCCCACTGAAGATACTGGAAATGATCGGACTGGAGTCGCCGCGGGCGAAAGTGAGAGAAGCCCCCGAGGCGATTTCGATCGGGTGGATCCCGAGACTGCCGGTGCTGCCGGGCGCGGCAGGATTGCCCACGTTCAGATTCCCTTCCGAGACGATGCCAGGGCCCTTGAGCGCACTGTCCGCAGTAAGTGTCACTGTACCAGCCGTGGACTTCGTCCATGTCCCGGTGGTGTTGAGGAGCGCATCCGAGCTTCCCGAACGCAGGTCGATGCTGTCGATGAAAGCGGTGGCATTGTTGAAGGCTCCGCCGTCCAGAAGGAGAGAAGAAGCGCCGACGGTCTTCCCGGAGAAGTCGATGACCCCGCCACCGGCATGGATCGGACCACTCATCGCATAGCTGTTCGCGCCGTCGATGACGAGCGAGCCGCTGCCGGTCTTCACCAGCGAGCCCGCGCCATCCAACGTGCCGGGAGTGGTATCGAACCGGTAGTCCCCTTGCGAGTTGTCGATGGTCACGCTGGCGGGGGCGAGATGGGCACCGAGGGTGATGGTCTTTTCCGCTCCGGGGGCGACCGTGTCGTCAAAGATGACGCTGTCGAAGGATTGGAAGTTGCTGTTGGAGACCCCGTCGTGGAAGTTCGCGAGCAAGCTGTCCCAAGTGCCGGCGGCAGCACCCCCGGCGGTGGCATTGTTCCATAGCAAGCCCGCGCCGGTGCCGGTGATGGTGAGCTGGAGCTTGTTGCCGTTCACCGCCACACTGCCGGTAACACGGGTGGGACCGAAGCTGCCGGAAAGATCCAGGACCGGGATACCCGACCCCGTGATGCTGTCGGCCGTGATGAGATCATAGGTGCCCGTCGGAGTGCCCGCACCGATCAAGGGTCTGATGTTGATGCTGCCGCTCTCCAGGTTCAGCTCCCCCGCCACGTAGGTGGTGCCGGCAGCTACGGCCGGAAGTTGGAGGGCCCCGCCGGCCTGAACGGTGAGTGAGGCGACGGTCCGACCCGCGGTGTCAGAGGCGAAGCACCCACCATCCTCCACGACCACGGGTGAATCCGTCAGAGTGGCGGCGGCAGCGAGTTTCAGGGTGCCCTCCGCAATCGTGGAAGTGCCGGTGTAGAGACTCGGCGAGGCGAGAACGAGGGTACCGGGGCCGTCCTTGGTGATGCCACAGCCCGGAGCCTCCTCGGTGATGGCGGCATCAATCCGCAGGTCGTCGACCGCCTCGCCCTCGGCGATCTCAAAAACCGAGGTGTTGCCTGTATTGCCGCTGCCGAGGTGGAGCCTGCCGAGGATACTGCCCCCGGTAGTGGATGGCAGACCTTGGACGACCGCGTCATCACGAAGAGTGTAGTACTGGGATGAGGTCGAAGAGGGCAGAGTGGCCGAAGTGCGTACCAACCCGGCGCCTATCTTGAGCAGTGGCACGGAATGAATCCCGCCACTGGTAATCTGCATCATCCCGCCATTCAGCGTGATCTCCGTCACCCGGCTGCCAGCCGCAGAGCCCAGCGCTCCATTCGCTGCCACGAGCAGACTGCCGTCATTCACCGTCACCGGCCCGACGACGGTGCCCTCACCCGTGGTGGTATTGGCCAAACTCAGGCTCAACGTGCCCTCATTGACCGTGGTGCCGCCGGTATAGTCATTCAGGGAGGAAAGGGTCAGGGCTCCTGGGCCAGTTTTGGTCAAGGATCCGGCACCGCCGATTCGGCCAAAGACGCGCTGGGTCGTTGCATAACTGGAAATCTCCGGGCCGACATCGAAAGCGGTATCACCGTCCAGCGTGACCTCGCCGCGCCAGGAGGAAGCGCGGTAGCCGGAATGCCAGGTCGTACCCTCTTCGAAAGCGAGCTTCCAATACTGTTGGGAGACATTGTTCTGCGATTGCGCGAGCGTGGCCGCGCTGCGGATCGTCAGGGTATTCGCGTTCGAGGGCAACGAAGTCGAACCATCGATCCAGAAGCGGCCTGACTGGACATCGATGTTGCCGGGGTTCGTCACGCTGACAGAGCCCAATTGAAAGTCGCCGGGCCCGGTCTTTGTCAGAACATGGCCGCCCATGTTTAAGGCTCCGGTCCCATACACGTCCCAAGTGCCGATACCGCCGATGCTGGCCGGAGCCGCAAGGGTGAGATAGCGGACGGCAGCGTAGCGTGTGGTCGTGGAGCCGTTCACCAGACCACCCGCGCCGCCAACACCGGTGCCCGAAATGGTAACACGCTCGTTGCCGAGGGACCGGCCGTTGATATCCAGTGTGGCACCGGAGGAGACGACCGTGCCATTCGAGGTGCTGGTGCCCGTGCCCAGCGGCGTGTTGATGCCAGCCTTCACCGTGCCGGAGGAAATGGTGAAGAGTCCGCTGAAGGTGTTGCTCCCCGCGAGGGTGAGGGTGCCGCTGCCGGTCTTCACGATCGGCGCGGAACCGGCGAGGACGGAGCCGATGGTGACGTCATGACCTCCATCATCAATGGCAGGAGTGCCGGTGAGGTTAATGGTGCCGCCGACCGTGGAATAGCCAGGAGAGCCAAAGGTGAGCGAGGCAGCACTAACACTGCCGGACACCGTAACCTCTCCACCGACGCCTCCGAAAACCGCCTCCGAGCCATTGGTCCATGGCAGATCGCTGCCCGCCACTACCTCACTATCCCAATTCGTCGGTACCGCGGCGGTGCTCCAGACGCCTGCGCCGCCATCAGCATCCGCTGTGGTGGAACTGCCGTCCCAGTAGAGCGGCGTGGCCTGCACGGCGGAAATTGCCGCCGCAAAACAAAAGCATTTCCGTGTACAAAGGGAGGGCTTGGATATCATGTCAGAAGTCGAGGGCAAAACTCCGGGCACCGGAAGAGAATTCAGGTAGGACGGAAGAAATACCCGCCGGCAGAACGAGTGCTTCGCCGCCCGCCTTCGTGACCTAGTGGGCATGGACCACGACAACCTCGATCCGCAGGTGGTAGAGTAGCGGCTCTCAGAACGACACCAGCCCCAAGACAAAGAAAAGGCGGTGAACCGGGCCTTGTGGCCCCGCCTCACCCATCCATCCACCGTCCCAGCGCGGACTCGAGTTTCAGGCCGCGGCGGACGCGGTAGTTTTCGCCGAGCTCGACGGTGGCGCGCTTGCCGGCGGAGTTTTGGAAATGGATCAACACCGGCGTTTTCCCCGGGTGCTCGGCGATGGCTTCGCGGATCTCCTGCAGGTCCTGCTCGGAGTGGCGGGCGGTCCACAACGCCAGTTCGACGAACTTCGAGTTCGCGCCACCGCCGCGGCTTTTCAGCTCGTTGATCTCCGAGCCGGTGAGGCGGCGGGAGTCGGTGCGGTCGTCGATCTGGACCTGCGCCTTGAAGCGGATCACGGTGCCCGGCGTCATGATGCCGGCATCGCGCGCGGGGACGAAGCTCTCGCCCCAGACCATGATCTCGCGCGAGCCGGTGAAGTCCTCGACGACGAGGATGCCGAAGGGCTTGCCGGTCTTGGTGAGGCGCGAGTCGACGCTGCGGATCATGCCGGCGAAGGGGAAACGGTCGCGCGGGTTGTGGACCTCGATCTCATCGACCAGGCCGAGCTTGCAGTAGCGGTCGGAATCGAGCACCGAGCGGAATTTGTCGAGCGGGTGGCCGGTGACGTAGAAGCCAAGCAGCTCCTTTTCCATGACCAAGCGCTCGTCCTTGCTCCACTCCTCGACTTCTACGGCGGTCGCCGTAGGTGCCGGCGCGGGCGCGCCGAAATCCATGGCGTCGAACATCGAGACCTGCCCCGAGGCGCGGTCGCGCTGCAGGGAGGAGGCGCTGGCGCAGACCTGCTCGAGGCGCGAGCACATGGTCGCGCGGCCCTCGTTGGTCCAGTCGAAGGCGCCGGCCTTGATCAGGTTCTCGAGGATGCGCTTGTTGACCACCTTCGAGTCGAGCCGGTTGGCGAAGTCCTCGAGCGACTCGAAGGGTCCGTTCTTCTCCCGCTCGGCGATGGCCTGGGCCATGGCGCCCTCGCCGACATTCTTGATCGCAGCGAGGCCGTAGCGGATCGCCATCGCGCCGCTGGGCGTCGGCTCCGGGGCGAAGCGCAGTCGCGACTGGTTCATGTCGGGCGGCAGGATCTCGATCTTCATCCGGTGGCACTCGGCCACGAAAACGCCGATCTTGTCGGTGTTGTTGATCTCGTTCGAGAGCAGGCCGGCCATGAACTCGACCGGGAAGTTTGCCTTCAGATAGGCCGTCCAGTAGGAGATATGTCCGTAGCAGGCGGAGTGGGACTTGTTGAAACCATAGCCCGCGAACATCTCGATCTTCTTGAAGATGGCGTCGGCCAGCTTCTCGTCGATGCCGTTGGTTTCGCGGCAGCCCTGCACGAACTTGTCGCGCTCCTTCGCCATCTTGGCGGGGTCCTTTTTCCCCATCGCGCGGCGCAGCAGGTCGGCGCCGCCGAGCGAGTAGCCGGCGAGGAGCTTGGCGGCGTTCTGCACCTGCTCCTGATAGATCATGACGCCGTAGGTGTTGCCGCTGACCTGCTCGAGCAGCGGGTGCTCGTAGAAGGGTTGGTTGCGGCCCTTTTTCACCTCGATCATCTGGTCGATGAACTGCATGGCGCCCGGGCGGTAGAGCGCGAGGAGGTCGATGATGTCGTCGATCTTCTCGATCTGGTATTTCCGGCAGGTCTCGACCATGCCGCCGGATTCCAGCTGGAACACGCCCATCGTCTCGCCGCGGTTGAGGATGGCGAAGGTGGCCTGGTCGTCGAGCGGCACGTCCTCGATCACGAAGCCGGGCGTGTGGACCTTGATGTGCTCGACGGCGTCCTGGATGACCGTGAGGTTCTTCAGGCCGAGGAAGTCCATCTTGAGCAGTCCGACCTCGGTGATGGCGCCCATGTCGAACTGGGTGACGACTTCGCCTTCGTTGCCGCGGGTGAGCGGGACGTGCTCGTCGAGATTGCGGTCGCCGATGACGACGCCGGCGGCGTGGATGCCGACGTTGCGCGTTAGGCCCTCCAGCTTGAGCGCGTAGTCCCACAATTCCTGATAGCTCGACGAGCTTTCGATCAACTCGCGCAGCTCGGCTTTGGTGTCCCACTCCTTCTTGAGGGTGACACCGGGCTTGGCCTCGATCATCTTGGCGATCTTGTCGGCCTCGCCGTAGGAAACGCCCATGACCCGCGCAACGTCGCGCAGCACGCTCTTCGCACCGAGGGTGCCGTAGGTGATGATGTGGGAAACACTACGTTCGCCGTACTTCTGGCGGACGTAGTCGATGACCTCCGGCCGCCGGCTTTGGCAGAAGTCGATGTCGACGTCGGGCGGGCTGACGCGTTCGGGGTTGAGGAAACGTTCGAACAGCAGACCGAACTGGAGCGGGCAGATGTTGGTGATGCCCATGGCGTAGGCGACCAGCGATCCGGCCGCCGAGCCACGGCCGGGACCGACGGGGATGTCGTGGTCGCGCGCCCACTGGATGAAGTCGGCGGTGATGAGGAAGTACGACGCGAACCCGAGTTGGTTGATGATGCCGACCTCGTACTTCAGCCGCTCCTGGATTTCCGGCAGGGCCGCCTTTTCCGCCCCGTAGCGCTTGAGCAGGCCTTCCTGGCAGACGCGCATCAGGTATTCCTCACGCGGCGAGCCGTCGGGCGAATCGAACTGCGGGTATTTCTCCGAGCTGGTCGAGTCGAGCTTCAGCTCGACATTGCAGCGCTCGGCGATCTCGAGCGTGGCATCGCAGGCGCCGGGCACTTCGGCGAACAGGGCGCGCATTTCCTCGGCCGACTTGAAATGCACCTCGGGGGTGTAGCGCATGCGGTTCTCGTCGATCAGCAGCTTGCCGGTGCCGATGCAGATCATGACGTCGTGCGCCTCGTGGTCGTCGCGGTTGACGAAGTGGACGTCGTTTGCGGCGACGGGCTTGAGGCCGAATTCCTTCGCCAGCGCGAGCAGGCCGGGCGTGACCTTGCGCTGCGGCTCCAGTCCGTGGTCGTGGATTTCCACGTAAACGTTCGACTTGCCGTAAATCTCGACCAGCTCGGCCATGGTCTCGCGGGCCTTCTCCATGTCGCCGGCGAGGAGCCATTCGTTGACGGGGCCGGAAATGCAGCCGCTCAGACAGATGATGCCTTTCGAAAACTCGCGCAAGGCGTCGCGATCGACGCGCGGCTTGCCGTAGTAGAGACCTTCGAGGTGGCCCTTCGAGACGAGCTTTTGCAGGTTCGTCCAGCCCTCGTCGGTCTCGGCGAGGAGGGTCATGTGGCAGGCGCGCTTGCGGCCGGGGACTTCCTTTTTGTCCTCCATCTTGCCCGGCGCGAGGTAGATCTCGCAGCCGAAGATCGGCTTCACGCCCTCTTTTTTGCAGGAAAGGAAGAACTCGATCGCGCCATAGAGGTTGCCGTGGTCGGTCATGGCGACGGCCGGCATGCCGAGTTCCTTGGCCTTAGCGGCGAGCTGCTTGGTCCGCGCCATGCCGTCGAGCAGCGAGTATTCGGTGTGGACGTGGAGGTGAACGAAGGAGTCGGACATCGGGCGGGACCGACTGTGGCGGGCTGCGCGCGGGAGGGCAAGGAGGGGGTGGCGGCGGGGGGTGGATTCGGGAAATCGCGCGCGGTGGGCGGTGTTGCGCCGCCGGGTTGGGAGGTTCGCGCTGGGGGGAGGGGCTGGGTTTTCGAACTTCGTCCGTCTATTTCGGCTCCTTCTTGTTTTCGTGCCAATTCTACACGGAGAGACGGAGACCACGGAAAATCGGGACCGGCAATCGTGCTCAGGTGATCGCGCTCGTTGCGCAGCGATGCAGCGAGCGGCGCTTTTCCCAGTTCCTCGGCATGAAGATGGGCCCGCCCGAGCCCGAGGGCCCGCGAATGAGAGCGGAAGCCTTTTTCCGCGAGGCGCGGAGGTGAGAAGATCCGGCCCGTCGTCAGAGCGTCCAGAGTCTGGAGAGTGGCACCGCGAGGAAATCGCCCTCGCAAAGGGGCAGCACGCTGGTTCCGGAGTAGAGCACGATTCCTCCTGCGAAGTCCGCGCCCGCTTGCTCGGCAAGGCGTCGCAGCCCTTTGGCATCGTTGGCCCCCACAGTCTGGGACGCCTTGACCTCCACACCCCAGACACGGCTTCCGCGCGTGATCACGCAATCCACCTCGAGCTGGTCCTTGTCGCGATAGTGCCAGAAGCGGAGCGTCGGATCGGTCCAGCCGGCCTGGGCGACGAGTTGCTGGAGAACCATCGACTCGAGCAGACGTCCGAACGTTTCCCGCCTCCGGTTCCAGTCCGTCTCGTGCAAATCCACCAGCGAGGCCGTTAGACCGGAGTCGAACAGGTGGATCTTTGGTGCCTTCACCAGTCGCTTCGATGCGCTCCGGTGCCACGCCGGAAGGATCCGGATCAGGTAAAGCCGTTTCAGCACCTCGAGGTGATGATCGACCGTCGCCCGGGCGATCCCAAGCGAGCGGCTGAGGGTGCTCACATTCAGCAATGAGGCGGTCTGGCCTGCGAGCAGCTCGAGCATGCGTCCAAGTTCCCCAACGTCGCGGACATTGGAAACGTCCCGCACATCCCGCTCCATCACCGCTTGGAGATACTGGCGATGCCAGACCCGCGCCCGGGCCGGCGTGCGGGTGTTGGCTTCTGGAAAACCGCCCTGTAGCAATCGCCTCGCCAAGTCCCCGGTGACCGAACTGTCGCTCGGGCGAATGTCGGGTTTGATCCGACCCTCCAGAAAGGCTTCGAGAAAAGCCCCGTCCGCCCGCTCCTTTTCGGCCTCGGACAGGGGATGGAGTTGGATCACCTCCATCCTCCCTGCCAGGGAATCGCTCAGCTGCGGGAGCAGGGGGAGATTGGCCGAGCCGGTGAGCAGATAGCGTCCGGGACGCCGGTCACGATCCACTGACACCTTGATCGCCCGCATCAACTCAGGAACCCGCTGGACCTCGTCCAATGTCACCACCGATGGCAACCCGTCGACGAACCCGGCGGGATCCGACGCCGCGGTCTGGCCGAACTCGGCCACATCGAGGTCGAAAAAGGGGCGCTCCGGTGCGAGTTGCCGAACGAGCGTGCTTTTCCCGACCTGACGAGGACCAAGCACGGCCACCACCGGGGTGTCCGCCAATGCGGACTTGACCGCCCGCCGCATGGGCCGTGGAAGCAGGGAATCGCGGTCGTCCATTTGCAATCTAAAATAGCGTCCAGTTGCACATCGTCAATGCGTCCAATTGCAAAGTAAACAAGCGTCCACCTGCCATATGGATAATGTCGGCAGGGCCGGATCCAAGTCGCCGCAGGGCCTACAGCTCCGGCAGGCTCTCCAGCAGCGAAGCCCATCGCCCCGTGGTCCCGTGCTCGGCGCACCAGCGTTCGATGTAGGCGGTGTCGAGCGTTTCGGGGCCTTGGACGGCGGTGACGTCGCGGGTGACGTCGAGGTCTTTCGAGCGGCCCCAGCGGAGTTTTTGGACGATCCCATCCTCGGCGGGGGGGAGCCAGATTTCGCGAAAAAGGAGTGGCACCAATCGCCGGCTCTTCCGGGAAAATTCCGAGCGAACGAAGGGGTCGTCAGCTGAGAGATACCGTGATTGGGGTCCATCGTGACGAGGAGGTCCACGTCCTTTGTCGCGCGGGGAATCCCCTAGGTACCGGCTGCGATGGCACCGACCGCCATGTATTCGACGCCAAGTCGGTCTGCGGTTTCGAAAATGGTGGTCGCCAGTTCGAAAAGCTTCATGTGGCGGGTATCGAGTGGCTGTAAAAACGATGATCACGTGCCCGCTCCACGCGATCGAGACCACGCCGAACCTCTGCCCAGCCCTTCTCGTGGTCGCTGGAATCGATACGTGCCAAAGCACCGGCAAGCATAAGCTCCAGCTGCATGTCGGATAGCTCCCATACGCTATCGATACGCTCCTCCGGCGTCATCTTCCGGGCGCGCAGGACCTTTTCCCGATAGATCGAGTCCTGAAGGTCTTTCAAGGCCGTGGGGTGGTCGTGCGGGTTCATGGGTGAAAGGCTAGCCGAGGCGGGGAATCGGGCCGATCCCGGCCATTGCCGTCGGGGGGAAGTTCGAGCAGATTCCCCACCGTGCGCGTCTTTCTGCTCCTTCTCCTCATCGTCCGCATCGATCCCGACCTGCCGCTCACCGCGCCGGGCTTCACCCACCGGGTCCGGGACAGCGCCACGCTCGCCCCGCTCGACTGGATCGCCCGCTCCAACGTCCCGGGCGACGGCGGCTGGCGCGGACTCACCGACCCGGCCCGGCCGGCAACGCGGTTTTTCCGGCTAGAGACGGACTGAACAGACGCTCTCATCCATTTCTCATCCTCCGCCTGCTGACCTTTCCGCCCATGCGCTGCCTCCTTGTCGAAGACTACCCGCCGCTCCGCGAAAACGTCGCCGAGTGCCTGCGCGAGGAGGGCCATGTGGTGGATGCCAGCGCCACCGGCGACGAGGGCCTGTGGTTCGCGCGGAACCACCCCTACGACGTCATCGTGCTCGACATCATGCTGCCGAACGTCGACGGCCTCACCATCCTGCGGAAACTCCGCGAGCTGCAGGACAAGACGCCGGTGCTGGTGATCAGCGCGCGCGACTCGGTCGACCAGCGGGTCGAGGGCCTCGACGCCGGGGCCGATGATTACCTCGTCAAACCCTTCGCCCTCGCGGAAATGGTGGCCCGCGTCCGCGCCCTCGTCCGCCGCCGCTATGACCGGGAGTCCCCGAAGCTCGTGACCGGAGACCTTGAGATCGACACCGTTTGCCGCAAGGTCCATCGCGCCGGCGAGGAAATCCAGCTCACCCCGCGCGAGTACGCCCTCCTCGAATACCTCGCCTACCGTGCCGGCCATCCGGTCACCCGGACCGACATCTGGGAGCACGTCTACGAAGACCAGGAGGGCGGTTCCAGCAACACCGTCGACGTCTACATCGGCTACCTGCGGAAAAAACTCAACGCCGGCGGCCGCCCGGAGCTGATCCACACTCGCCGCGGCGTCGGCTACCTGATCTCCTGCGGGGAAACATGAGCCATCCCTCGATGCGCACCCGTCTCATGGTCGGCACCGGCCTGGCCGTCACCCTGGTGCTGCTGGTGTCCATGGTCCTCATCTACCAGTCGGTCGCCCGCATGCTGCGCAAGGAGGTGAAGATGCAGCTCCTCGAGAGCGCCGCCCTGCTCGCGAAATCCTCCGAGCTGGAACCCGAGGGCGTGGTCTACGAGTGGCACGAGGCCCTCGAGTCCGGCTCGCGCACCGGCGTCCCGGGCTATTTCCAGTACTGGGACCAAACCCACGGCAGCACCGTCGCCTCCCCCGCCCTCGGGGACGGCCGGCTGGAGCCCTTCCACGGCGCCCTCGACCAAACCGTCCTGCGGCCCATCACCCTGCCCGATGGCCGCCCTGCCCTGGCCGCCGGCCTGCTTCACCTGCCGTTCCTCGACGGCGAGGCCCTGGAGGAAATGGAGCGCCTCGGGCAAGTACTACATCCGCAGGACTTCCCGCAGGTGCTGGTTTGCGCGCGGGAGACCCAGTCGCTCGACGACAAGCTCCACCGCATGGCCGGCCACCTGCTCCGGGCAGGAACCGCCACCCTGGTCACCATCTGGCTGGCCGTCTGGCTCGTCTCCCGCCACACCCTGCGGCCGCTCGACGCCCTCGCCCGCCGCCTCGACGAGCGCTCGCGCCAGGACGGCGGACCGATCCCGCGCACGCCCGACGACCTCCCGGTCGAACTCACCGGCCTCGCCGGAGCCTTCAACCGCACCCTCGAACGGGTCGAGGCCGCCCGCGAACGCGAGCGCCAGTTCGCTCTCCACGCCGCCCACGAGCTGCGCACCCCCATCGCCGGCATCCAGGCCACCCTCGAACAGGCCGTCAGCCGTCCGCGCGAGGCCGCCGACCTCCGCCAGCGAGCAACTTCGGCCCTGGAGATCGCGCACGGCATGAGCGGCACCATCCACACCCTCATGCGACTTGCCCGGCTGCGGGGGGGCCTGGAAAAGCCGGACGCCGAACACTTCGACCCCGCCGCCCTCGTCCACGCGCTGCTCGAGGAACAGGCCGATCGCTTCGCGGCACGCGGCCTCAAGCTCGCCATCGACGGCCCGGCCACCGTGCCGCCGCTCGACAACGACCCCGAGCTGTTCCGCATCGTCATCGCCACTCTGGTCGACAACCTGATCCGCCACGCCCCGCAAGATTCGGCGGCCGCGATGGCCATCACCGACAAGCGCCATTCCTTCCACGTCCACTTCACCAATTCCGCGCCGGACCTCGGCCATGAGGAATTGAAGGACCTCTTCGAGCCCTTCCAGCGCGGTCGGCGGGCCGCCGCTTCCGGAGGCTCCGGCCTCGGCCTCAGCCTCGCCCGCGAAATCACCCGCCTGCTCGGTGGCACGATCGACCTGCGCCTCGAAGACGCCCGCCTTACCGTCGAGCTCTCGCTCCCGCGATGAAGCAGCGGCCTCTCATCATTCTTTCATCTCGCCGCAGATAGGGAACGGGCGTTGAACACGTCAGGCCCACTCCGCACCCCGTCCGCGATCGCCCTTTCCGCGCGCCACCGCCGCGCCGTCATCGCGGGCTTCGTCCTGCTCATCGCCCTGCGGGTCGTCGCGATGTTCATCGTGCCCTTCACCGACACCACCGAGGCGCGCTATGCTGAGATCGCGCGGAAAATGGTCGAGACGAACGACTGGATCACGCCGCAGTTCGACTACGGCGTGCCGTTCTGGGGCAAGCCGCCGCTGCACACCTGGATGTCCGCCATCGGCATGGAAATCTTCGGCGTCAATGAATTCGGCGGTCGCATCCTGATCTTCGCCGCCGCCTGCGCGCTGCTCGCCCTGCTCCATGGCTGGGTGAAACGCGAGCGCGGCCCCGACGCCGCCTGGCTCGCCACCACCCTGCTCACCGGCTGCGCGATCTTTTTCGTCTCGATGGCCGCCGTGATGACCGACCTCGCCCTGCTCGCCGGCACCGCGCTGAGCATGGTCGGCTTCTGGAACGCCCTGCGCGGCGGACGAAACGCCCGCTCCTGGGGCCATGCGTTCTTCATCGGCCAGGCCATCGGCCTGCTGGCGAAGGGCCCGGTGGCGGTGGCGCTCTCCGCCATCCCGGTCTTCGCCTGGGTCGTCTGGCAGGCCCGCTGGCGGGACACCTGGCGGCGGCTGCCGTGGATCTCCGGCACCCTGCTGATGCTGCTACTATGCCTGCCGTGGTACATCGCCGCGGAGCTGAAAACGCCGGGCTTTCTGAAGTACTTCATCGTCGGCGAGCACCTCCAGCGCTTCCTGATCAGCGGCTGGAAGGGCGACCTCTACGGCTCCGGCCACGCCAAGCCCCGCGGCACCATCTGGCTTTTCTGGGCGCTCGCCATGCTGCCGTGGACGCCGCTGCTCCTGGCCCCGCTGGCCCGCTGGCGGAAGCTGCGGCCCGCCTTTTCCCGCACCGATGGCTGGCGGCCCTACCTGCTCTGCTGGGCGCTCTCGCCGATGGTCTTCTTCACCCTCGCCACCAACATCATCCCGACCTACGTCATCACCGGCGTGCCCGCCGCCGCGGTGCTCGGCGTGGAAATGTGGGCCTTGGCCGGCTGGCAACGCAGCGCCTGGCTGCCCCGCGCCTTCATCGGCAGCTCGCTCGCCGCGCTCCTCATCTTCGGTGCCGGCATCGCCCTGATCGGCGCGGGCGACGGCACGCTGACCAAGGGCTCGCAGAAGCACGCGGTGGCCGCCGGCGAGGTGCCGGGCTACCGGTTCAACTACTATGGAAAACGTAGGTTCTCCGCCGAGTTCTACAGCGCCGGCAGCGCACGCTGCCTGACCGACGCCGCCGCGCTGCTCGCCCTCACCACCAATGGCGAGCCGGACGTGCTGGAGATCCAGCGCCCATTGCTGCCGCGGGTGCCCGCCGGGGTGCTTTCCCACTTCGATGTCCGGGCGGAGATCGGAGACGACGTGGTCTTCATCGAGAAACCCCGGAAGAAGGAAGAGGAGGTCGCCCGTGTTAACTGAACCCATCCAAGCCCAGCCCGCCGTGAACATCGTCCGCATCCCCGCCGCCTGCCCCGCCGCGGCGGCCCCGGAGGTTTCCTGCGTGATCCCCGCCTACAACGAATCGGGCAACATCGCGGTCGTCATCGAGGCCGTCGGCCACGAGCTGAAGCGCCTCGGCCGCAGCCACGAGATCGTGGTGGTCGATGACGGCAGCACTGACGGCTGTGGTGCGGAGGCCGCGGCGATGGCCGACGAATTCCCGGTCCGCGTGATCCGCCTGTCGCGGAATTTCGGCAAGGAAAACGCCATGACCGCCGGCCTCCAACGCTCGCGTGGCAGGGCGGTGATCGTGATCGATGCCGACATGCAGGAGCCCGTCAGCTACCTCGAGGTCTTCCTCCGCCAGTGGGACGCCGGCTACGAGATGGTCTACGGCGTGCGTGCCGACCGCGACGACGAGCCCGCGCTCAAGCGCCTTGGCTCGCGCGTCTTCTACCAGCTCCTCAACCGCCACGCCGCCGTCCGCATCCCGGAGCACGTGCGCGACTTTCGGCTGATGGACCGCAAGGTCGTCGATGCCATCCTTTCCCTGCCCGAGCGGGACCGCTTCATGAAGGGGCTCTACAGCTGGGTCGGCTTCCGCTCGCTGCCGGTGCCGGTGAAGATCGATCCGCGCCACAGCGGCCAATCGAAGTTCAGCTACCGGCGCCTCGCCGGCCTGGCGCTCAGCGGGCTCACTTCGTTTTCCGACTGGCCGCTGCGGATGTGGACCGGAGTCGGACTCGCCATTTCCGCCGTGGCGATGCTCTACGCCGGCTGGATCGCGCTGCGCACCTTGCTCTTCGGCACCGACGTTCCCGGCTGGGCCACGCTGGTCGTGGCGGTATTTTTCCTCGGCGGCGTGCAGATCTTTTCCATCGGCGTGCTCGGCGAGTATCTCGGGAAAATCTTCACCGAGGTGAAGGGGCGGCCCGGCCACATCGTGGCGGAGGAAACCGGAGGTAGCACGGTCGGATCGTGAACATGTCCCCCCTCGTCACCGCCGGCCTCGCGCTCGCGCTGGCCTCCTGCCAGGCCTACCGCGGGCGCCCGCTCGATCCCGGGGCCGGGCTGGCGGCCTATCGCCGGACCTCGCTTTCCTCCGCCGAAGTGATCGCCGGCCTGCGGCGGGCCGGCTTTTCACCCGGCGGCCGCTGGACGGTGCGGAAAATGATGGCCGCCGCGGAAAGCACGCATCCCTCGCTGGTGCGGGCCCGGGCGGATCTCGATGCCGCCCGCGCCGGGGTCGGGGTGGCCGGCACACGGCCGCCGCTCGGCGTGTCGCTCGATCTCCAACGCGCCGCGCAGGGCACCACGCCGTGGACCTGCGGCCTGATGCTCGACCATACGATCGAGACCGGCGGCAAGCGCGCCGCCCGCATCCTCAAGGCCAGGGCCGAGGCCGACCGCGCCGCCATCGGGATCGCGCAAGCCCGCGGCGACGTGCGCATCGCGGTCGCGAACGCGGTGATCGACCGCCACGCCGCCGCAGCGCTCATTTCCGTGCTGGAGGAGAATTCGCAACTACTAGGTTCATGGGAAATGGCCGCCGGCCGGCTTTCCGAGATGGGCGAAAGCGACCGCCTGCAGGGCTTCACGCTGGAGCGCGAGCGCTCGGTGCTCGAGCGCGAGCTCGCCGCCGCCCGCAAGCAGGCCCGCGTGGCCGCTGCCGCGCTCGCCCGCGCGCTGGGCATCCCGGACCAAGAGGCGGCCGGGCTTTCCCTCGCCGCGCTGCCCGCCACGCCACCCGCCGCGCCCTCGCTGGCCGCGATCCAGGAAACCACCGCGCTCGGCCGGCCCGACGTGCTCGACCGGCTCGCCGCCTACGCCGTGGCCGAGACAGCGCTGCGGCTCGAGGTGGCCAACCAATACCCCGACCTCCACCTCGGGCCCGGTTACAGCTACGACCAGGGCCAGCGGAAATGGCTGCTCAGCGCTTCGGCGAGCTTTCCTTCCGACGCCCATGCCGCCGCGATCCGCCGCGCGGAAGCCGACCGCACCGCCGCCGCCGCGGCTTTCGCCGAAACGCAGCATGCCGCGCTGGGTGCCGCCGCCACCGCCCGTGAGGAGTATGCCGGCAGCCTGCGGCAGTGGCGGCGGGCGCAAGAGCTGGTGAAGAAGTCCGAGGCGATCGAGCGGGCGCAGTCGAAGCTCGCGGGCGCCGGGGCGGGCGATCGCGTGGCGGTCCTGCAGGCGCGTTACGCCGCCGGCCAGGACCGCGCGGCGCAGGTGAGCGCGCGCTTCGACGCCTGGCGGGCCTGGGTGGCGCTGCTCGATGCGGTCCGCGGGCCGGTGGAGGGCGATGTTTTCTGAACCGATCATGCCAAGTACGATGAACCTAGTGCTCGCACTCCTCATGGCCCTGCCCGCCGCGGCCCAAGTGGTCAAGGTCGATGCCGCCAGCCAGCAGCGCTACGGCGTGGAAACCGCCGGCCTGCAACACGCCGAGCTGCCGGGCACGCTCAAGGGCTGGGCCGAGGTGACCGATCCCCAGCCGCTGCTCCAGCAGTGGAGCGCGCTGGCGCTGGCGCGCCGCGACGCCGCGGCGGCCCGCAAGGAAGCGGACCGCACCGCGACGCTCAACCGCGACGGCCGGCTGGCCTCCGACCGCGCCGTCGAGGAGGCCGCGAAGCAGGCGGACGCGGCCGACCAGCAGGTGCGCCTTGCCGAGCTGGCCCTGGTTTCCACATGGGGCCGCGAGGGACTCGAGGTCTTGGAGTCGGGCCAGCTGGCGGGGGATCTCCAGTCCGGGAGACGCCTGCTGGTCCGGCTCTCGCTGCCTGCCGGATCGGTGCCGCCCGCGACGGTCACGGGGGCCACCGTTTCCCCTCTGCATGGCGGCCGGATCGCGGCGGAAACGTGGTGGCCGGACCCGCGGGTCAATGCCAGCCGCCAGCCCGGCTACCTGCTCGTCGTCCCCCCAGGCGATGTCCGCTGGCCGGTCGGCACACCTCTGAAGGGCACGCTCCTGCTGCCCGGCGGGGCGGCGGAGGGCTACACGATCCCGCCCGGCGCGGTGGTCATCGAGGACGGCGCGGCTTGGGTTTTCCAGCAGCATGGGCGCGATGATTTCGAGCAACACCGGATCTCCGACGAGCATGCGGCGCAGGACGGATGGTTCGTCGAGGGCGACGCGCTGGCTGCCGGCGAACCGCTGGTGGTGAAGGGCGCGCAGGGGATCCTGTCGCAGAAAATCCAGCACTCCGTCGGCCCGGCGGAATCGGACTGACATGCTGCGCGCCCTCGTCGTCGCTGCGCTGAAGTTCCGCGGTCTCGTGCTGCTCGCCGCGTTGGTGACGCTCGCCGCCGGCGGCTTCGTCGCCCTGCGCGCTCGGCTCGATGTGTTCCCCGAGTTCGTGCCGCCGCAGATCACGATCCAGACCGAGGCCCCGGGCCTGTCCGCCGAGCAGGTCGAGTCGTTGGTCACCTTCCCGATCGAGGCCGCGGTCGGCGGGATCGCGGGGCTGGAAACCACGCGCTCCGAGTCAATCCAGGGCCTGTCGGTCATCGACCTCGTCTTCAAGGACTCGAGCGACGAACTCACCGACCGACAGCTCCTTTCCGAGCGGCTCACCGAGCTTTCCGGTACGCTGCCAAAACAGGCCGCCGGGCCGACGATGTCGCCGATGGTGTCCTCGACCATGGACCTGCTGAAGGTCGGCCTCGTTTCGGAAAAAGTCGGCGGCCGCGAGCTGCGGACCCTGGCCGACTGGACCGTGCGCCCCCTGCTCAAGGCGGTGCCGGGTGTCGCGGAAGTCACCGTGGTCGGAGGCGAGGTCGAGGAGCTGGAAATCCTTCCCCTCCCGGAAAAAATGGCCGCGCTCGGAGTCGGGCTCGCAGAGCTGGGCAACGCCGCCCGCGAGGCCGTCGGCGTGCGCGGCGCGGGCTACGTCGAGTCTAGTAACCAGCGCCTGGTCGTCCACGCCCACGGTCCGGAGGCCGACGCGGCCCACCTTTCCCGGCTCGTCATCCGCGGCCAGGGCGCGGATGCGATCCGGATCGGCGACGTGGCCGAGGTCCGCCTCGGCGCGATGCCGAAATTCGGCGATGCGCTGATCAACGGCCGCCGCGGGGTGATGCTCGCGCTGACCAGCCAGGCCGGGGCCAACACGCTCGAGACCACGCGCAAGGTCGAGCAGGCGCTCGACGAGCTTCGCCCGCTGCTCGACGCCAAGCAGGTCGCGCTGGTCGGCGGCCTCCACCGCCCGGCCAACTTCATCGAGGTCGCGCTGGAGCACCTGACCTCCTCGCTGCTCATCGGCGCGGCGCTGGTGGCGCTGGTCCTGCTGCTTTTTCTCGCCGACCTGCGCACCGCGTTCATCTCCTTCCTTTCCATCCCACTCTCGCTGCTCGGCGCGGTGATGGTGATGCATTTCCAGGGCATCACGCTCAACACCATGACCCTCGGCGGCCTCGCGGTGGCGGTGGGCGTGGTGGTGGACGACGCCATCATCGACGTGGAGAACATCCTCCGCCGGCTGCGGGAAAACGCCGCGCTGCCCGAGCCACGGCCGGCACCCGCGGTGGTGCTCGACGCCTCGATCGAGGTCCGCGGCGCGGTGCTGCATGCGACCTTGATCGTGCTCGCGGTGTTCCTGCCGGTGTTCGCGCTGAGCGGCCTGCAGGGCCGGTTTTTCCAACCGCTGGCGGTGTCGTTCATGCTGGCCGTGGTCACCTCGTTGGCGGTCGCGATGACCGTCACGCCCGCGCTTTCCCTGATCCTGCTGGGCGGCGCGAAGCCGCGGCGCGAGCCCTTCCACCTGCGCTGGCTTGGCCACATCCACGAGGCGCTGCTGCGGCCGCTCTGCCGCGTGCCGTGGCTGGTGGTCGGCGGCGTGGCGCTCGCGCTGGTCGCCGCCGGGGGGCTGGCCAGGAGTCTGCCGGGCGAGCTGCTGCCGCCGTTCCGCGAGGGTCATTTCGTGGTCCAGGCCTTCGGCGTGCCGGGGACATCGCTCGAGGAAACGATGCGCTTCGGCGAGCGGACCAGCGCCGAACTACTAGACATGCCGGAGATCGCCTCGGTGGAAATGCAGGCCGGCCGCTCGGAGCGCGGCATCGACACCTGGGGCCCGGAGCGCTGCGAATACCACATCGAGCTGAAGCGCCGGCCCGGGCTCGACGAGGAGGCGGTGCAGCAGCGGATCCGCCGGGTGTTCGAGCCCTACGGCAACATGCAGACCGAGACGCTGACCTTCCTCGGCGACCGGATCAGCGAATCGCTCAGCGGTGAAACGGCGGCCGTGGTGGTGAACCTCTACGGCAAGGACCTCGACGCGCTGGAAAAGCCCGCCGCGGAGATCGCCCGCATCCTCGGGGAAACGCCCGGCGCCAGCGGCGTGCAATCGCTCGGCAGCGCCCGCACACCCGGCCTGGAGGTGGACCTCGATGCCGCCCTGCTCGAAGCCCACGGCCTGCGACCGGTGCCCGTGCAGGACATGATCGAAACCGCGATGCAGGGCACGGAGGTCGGCCAGATCTACGATGGCAACCGCGTGGTGCCGGTGACCCTCCGCCTCGACGAGGCCGCCCGTACCGACCTGTCGACCATCGCCTCGCTGGCCATCACCACGCCCGCCGGCGGCATCGTGCCGCTGGCCCGGCTCGGAAACATCCGGCTTTCCCAGCAGCGCGCACAGGTCCGCCATCAGGACGGACGACGCCGCCAGGTGGTCACCGCCAACGTCGCCGGCCGGCCGGTGTCCGAATTCGTGGCCGACGCCCGTCGGCGGATCCAGGCCGCGGACATTCTGCCAGCGGACGTTTACCTCGAGATCACCGGAGCCGCCGAAGCCGAGGCGCGCTCGCATCTGGAACTGCTGGTCGCCACCGGCATCACGCTGGGGGTGATCGGGATCTTCCTCGCCATGGCTTTCCGCAGGCCGGCGAACTTCCTGCTGGTGGTCTCGATGCTGCCCGTTTCCGCCGCCGGCGGGATCGCGGCCGCGGCGATGACCGGCATCCCGCTCTCTCTCGGCGCGCTGATCGGCTTCGTCACGCTGCTCGGGCTCGGTGTGCGGAATTCGATCATGCTGATGAGTCACTACGAGCATCTGGTGCGCCACGAGGGCCGCCCGTGGCAGCTCGAAACCGTGCTCCGCGGGGCCCGCGAGCGGCTGGTTCCGGTGTTGATGACCACCGCCGTCACCGGCCTGGCGTTGCTGCCGCTGGCGCTGCATCCGGCCACCGCCGGGCGCGAGGTCGAGGGACCGATGGCAATCGTGATCCTCGGCGGGCTGGTCGTTTCCACCGGAGTCACGCTGCTGGTGCTGCCGGTCGCGGCCCATCGATTCGCCCGTTTCGAGTCCCTCTCATCATCTTCTCATGTTCGGCCGCTAGGATGACCGGCGAACTGCGATGAAAACATCCGCCGCCTCGAAATCTCCCACTCCGACCCCGCTCCAAGTCGTGAATCCCGATTCCGGAACCGACCGTGTGTTCGACACGCCCGATGCCCACGTGGCCGACTTCAAGTTCGGCGAAAAGGTCGTCTCCGTGTTCGACGACATGGTCAGCCGCTCGGTCCCCTTCTACGGGGAAATCCAGCGCATGATCTCGGAAATCGCCGGCGATTACGCCGAGCCCGGCACGAATGTCTATGATCTCGGTTGTTCGACCGGCACCACCTTCCTGGGCATCGACGGGAAGGTGGTGCCGGGCGTTCGCTTCGTGGGCATCGACAACTCGCAGGAGATGCTCGACCGCTGCCGCGCGAAGCTCGACGAGCAGGGGATGAAACACGAGATCGACCTGCAATTCGGCGACCTCAATGCCGGCGTCCGCATCGAGAACGCCTCGGTGGTTTTCCTGATCCTCACGCTCCAGTTCGTCCGCCCGCTTTACCGCGACAAGCTGATCGCCGACATCCTTGCCGGGATGAATGAAAACGGCGCGCTGATCCTGGTGGAAAAGGTCATCGGTGAGGACTCCCTCTTCAACCGCCAGTTCATCAAATACTACTACGACATGAAGCGCCGCCAGGGCTACAGCGAGCTGGAGATCTCGCAAAAGCGCGAGGCGCTGGAAAACGTGCTGATCCCCTACAAGCTGATGGAGAACCGCGAGATGCTCCTGCGTGCCGGCTTCCGCCACTGCGACACCTTTTTCAAATGGTATAACTTCACCGGCATGATCGCGGTGAAATGACCGACCTTTGCTCTCATCGGCCATGAAAGTTCGCATCGGAAACTTCCTCTATCACCACCGGAACGTCCTGTTCCCGATCGTTTACGCGCTGCTCTTCATCAAGGGCCCGTTGCTGATGCCCGACTACCGCGTGGCGGCCATCGCCGGCTTCCTCGTGGCCTTTTCAGGTCAGGTCCTGCGCGGCGCGACGGTCGGCCTCGACTACATCAAGCGCGGCGGAAAAAACCGCATGCCCTATGCCGACGACCTGGTCACCGGTGGCCTGTTCTCCCATTGCCGCAACCCGCTCTACGTCGGCAACGTGACCATCCTGATCGGCGCCGGCATCGCCTCGAACTCGCTGCTCTTCATGACCGCGGGCCTGGCCTTTTTCCTGTTCACCTACTCGTGCATCGTCGCCGCCGAGGAGAACTTCCTGCGCGGGAAGTTCGGCGGGGATTTCGATGACTACTGCTCGCGGGTCGGCCGCTTCACCTTCAACCCGAGGGGCCTCGGCGAGACGATGCGCTCGATGCGCTTCAACTGGCGCCGCCTGATCAGCGCCGAGTATAACTCCGCCTTCATCTGGCTGCTCGCGTCCTCTGCCGGAGTGCTGCAGAACGCCTGGCGCGCGGACGAGATCGGCGGTCCGGTGGCGACGGCGGCGATGACCCTTCTCGGCCTCTCCGTCCTCGGCTACCTCATCGCCCGCATCCTGAAGAAGACCGGCCGCCTGCGCCAGCCGGTGGCCGCCCAGGCCTGCTGAGGCCGGAGGGGATCCGGAGGGGAAAAATCCGTCCGACCCGTGGAAGATCCACGGACTTTTGGAAAAACGTGGCGTTTTGGCGGGTATCGGGCTCCATGCACTTCGCCGATCCGTTCCGCACCGCCCGCTTGTTCGCCGCCGCATCGCTCTGCCTGGCCACCCCCGGGTTCGCCCAAAAGGTGGGCGACCAGGTCACGCCGGAAGCTCTGGGAAAAGCCGACTGGATCCAGGGCGAGGCACCCGCGGAATGGGAGGCGGGCAAGCTTTACATGATCGAGTGCTGGGCCACGTGGTGCGGGCCCTGCGTGGCCTCGATCCCGCACGTCGATGAGCTTTACGATCAATACTCCGGCCAGGGGCTGCGGATCATCGGCATGAACGTGTGGGAGGACGGCCGCGACAAGGTCGCCAAGTTCGTGGAGGAAAAGGGCGACGGCATGTCCTACCCGGTCGCCTACACCGGCAAGGGCGGGGCTTTCGAAACCGACTGGCTGAAGCCGGCCGGGGTGAACGGAATCCCCCACGCTTTCCTGGTGCGCGATGGCGAGGTGATCGCCGCCGGCCACCCCGCGGGCTTCAGCGATGAGATCATCAGCGCCATCCTGAAGGGCGGCGACGAGAGCCAGGAGGCGATCGACGGGATCAACGAAAAGGCCAAGCAGCAGCAGGCGGTGGCCGCGGCGCGGGCGGCCTGGACGGAAGCCCGCAAGTCGCAGGACCCGGCGGCGATGAAGGCCGCAGCCGACCAGCTGGAAGCCGCGAGCCCCGGCGACATCTACCTGCCGCTGCTGCGCAACGAGACCCTGATCGCGGCCAAGGACTGGGCGGGGATCGAGAAGGGCATCGATGAGATCGCGCCCGATGACAAGCTGCGGCAGTTCGTGCTCGCCTCGCTGGCGCGCTCGCTGGAGGAGGTCGAGGACCTGCCCGCCAGCACCTTGGCCAAGATGATTTCCGGCTACGAGTCGATGGTGGCGGACAAGGATGAGAAGACGGCCAGCGACGCCATGCAGCTCTCCCGCCTGGAGTGGAAGGCGGGCGACCAAGCCGCGGCGAAAAAGGAAGCCGCCGAGGCCGGAGAGCTGGCCGGGGCGGAGTCCAACCGCCTGCCGGCGGAACCGTTTGAGAAGTTTGCGAAGTCGGTGACGGACGGCACCATGCCCACCACGCAGGAATTCGCCGAATGGATGCAGGCCTCCCTGAAGGCCGCCCGCGAAAAGAAGGAAGCCGAACAGAAAAGCTGACTCCTGCGTTTCCTCAGGCGGACTTCTGGGCGTCGCCGTGCCAGCGCCAGTTCGGGTGGCGGACATACTGCAGCGCCTCGGCGACGGTCATCCCGCCGGCGGCCGCGGCGGCGAGTTGGTGACGCCGTTGTTTCCAAATGGTGTCCTCGGCCGGGGTGACCTTGTGGCGCTTGTCGTAGGGCGCCCGCTGGCCGACGAGCATGACGAGGTAGCCCTCGATGCCGAAGTCGCTCTCCCATTTCCCGATGCGGTAGCGGCAGAAGCCGGTGGGTCCGTTTTCGCGGTAGAACTCCAGCAAGTCGCCGATGCCCGAGAGGTCGGTCTCCTCACGGCAGCGCCGCCAGAAGTCGGTCTCGCCGGCGGTGTTCAGCTGGTAGTGGAGACCTAGGAAATCGCGGATGTCCTCCCAGCTGACGTTGGTTTGCTCGTTGTAGAGATCCACCATCGAGGGCGTGGGCTCCAGCTCGCAGTGGAGGAGGAAGTCGACCAGCGTGCGCACGTGCGCACAGACGAGCATCAGGGCGGTGGCCTCGAGCGGCTCGACGAAGCCCGCCGAGTTGCCGATGGCGACGACGTTTTTCACCCACATGCGACGGCGGTGGCCGCTGCTGAATTTCACGATGCGGGTGGTGTCGGGCAGCTTCGGGTTTTTCCGCCGGAATTCCTCCTCGGCCTGCTCGTCGGAGATCATGTCCGAGGCGTAGACGTAGCCGCGGTTGACGTGGTGCTCGTGCTCGATGCGCCAGCACCAGCCCCAGTCCATCTGGTCGGCGGTGGTGTACGGCAGGATCGGTTCGTCCTCGCGCTGCCAGCCGCCGACCACGGCGCGATCGCAGAACAGGGTCTTGCTGAAGGGCACATAGGGCTCGTCCAGCGCCTTGCCGATCAGCTCGGCGCGGAAGCCGCTGCTATCGATGAAAAAGTCCGCCTCCAGCCGGCGGCCGTCTTCGAGCAGCACGGCCTTCACGCCCGACCCGTCGGTGTCGGTGGAAACGATCTTGCCGTCGGTGATTTCCACCCCCCAATCCGCGGCGAAGCTCTCCAGCACGGCCACGAACTGCTCGTTCTCGATGTGGAAGGCGTGCCACGGCTGGATGTCCGGGCAGCCGTTCTGCTGGCGGAGGAAAACCTTGTCGGCCCGCATCAGCGCGGACGGGAGCTCGAGGTTGTCGAAGTCGTCATCGCAGTAGAATCCGATCGGCCGCTCCATGCCCGGCCAGTGGGCATCGAGCTGGCGGCCGAAGGTGTAGTCGAAGCGCCCGCGCGGTCCCCAGTTGAAACGGATGCCCAGCTTCCAGGTCGGCTGCGCGCGGCGGTAAAAGTCGGCCCGCGAGATGCCGAGGTAGTCGAACAAGAGATTGGGAAAATTCGGCGTGGTCCCCTCCCCCACGCCGATCACCCCGATTTCCGGGTCGCGGACGATCTTCACCCCGAGCTGCGGGATCTTCTTTTTCAACGAAAGCGCCGCGAGAAGTCCCGCGCTACCGGAGCCGACCACCAAAACGTTCTGAATCATAGAGGCATCGTATCATGCGCATCGCGGGTGCTTCCGGAAGCCGGGAGTGAATCATTTCGTGGCATGATTCGCCGGCGATTCGACGAAGGTTGACGCCATGGCCGGCGCCCGCGACGGCCGCGAGATCACGATCAAAACCACCGGCCCGCCGCGCCTCGCTGCCGGTCCGGCTTGAATCGCCGTGAGCCTCAGCCCGCCGTCGCCCAGTCCCAGGCCTGGTGTTCTTCGGCTTCGGGGAAGGCCTTGAGTTCGAGCTTGAACAGGTTCGGCAACGAGGCCGCCTTGCGGGTCCACTTTTCGTTCCCGACCAGCGCGATGCGGTGGATGTCCTTGAGGTGCTTCATGCCAAACCTCATGTCGGCCATGATCGCCCCGGCATCAATGCCTTCGAGGTCCTGGAGGTCGATGAGAAACGAGACCGGCGAGGTTTCCGCGAAGATGCCCTCCATCCAGCTGATCGCCTTGCGGTAGTCCTCGGTGTGGACCCGGCCGTGGACGTAGAACCACACCAGCTTGCGGTCCGGGAACCAGCCATAGCGCAGCGCCGAAGGGGCCTTGGGTTTCCCCTCGGCCGCCCACGCCAGCGCGGCCTCCGTTTCGCCGGCGGCGAAATGATGGAACTCGGCCTGCACGAAGTGCCTCGCCAGCTTCGGCAGCGCGGCGAGGAAGCGGCTGTCGGACACGATCGCCACCCGCGGCACGTCGCGATGGTGCTCGCGGACGAAAGACAGGTGCGAACTCATCGCGCCGAAGTCATGCCAGCCGGGGAAGCCGGGCGCCTCGATCAGCACGCCGGCGAGGTGGCCGCCGCTGGCAAGGAGGGCATCGACCTTTTCGCGGACCGCGGCGATGTCCTCCTTCGAGATCGGCCCGGACGGCCGCAGGACGAGGACCCTGTTGGGGAGAATTTGCGAGTCAACCATGGCACCCGGCACGATGCGCCCGGCAGCCGCGGCTTGCACGTGAAATCCATGCCCTCAATCGCCATCCGGCTTCGCCCGCTCCTTCAGCGGGCTGGGCGGATAGGGGAAAGTGCCTGCCGCCGGCGGCGCGGCGGGGTCGAACGAGGGAAGATCATCGCGCAGGTGCTTCGCCAAACTGCGGCGCCTCCCGGCGCAAGCCCTCCGCCACGCAGCGGGCCAGCAGCCAGCTGCCGTAGTGGTTGTGATGGGTGCCGTCTTGAAAGGCGGAGTCCGCCGGATTCGGCGTGGTTGGCCACCGCCACCGTGTCATTGAAGAACACCGGCAGCATCTGCCCCCACGAGTTCCACGGCTCATACGGCTGGTCGGTCACCGAGTTTCACCTGCACCCGGTAGTCGCCGGGCGGCACCGCCACCGAGAAGTAGAACCTGCCGGAGATCGTAGGGATGCCCCCCTCGGCCATCCGCCGCGGTGCCAGGCGGTGCCGGCGACAGAGGACCACTCGCGGTCGCGCATGGGCGCTCGACCTTACCGGGCGCTTGACCCCGCCCTCGGGCTGCCCGGACCATCGCCCCATGAGCGACGACGGCCGCATGAAATACGGCATCCTCGGCGAGGACGCGCAGAGCGATGACGAAAAGATTTCCAAATACACCGGCGAGGTCGGCTGGAGCTATCTCAGGCCGCACTTCGAGCGCGACGCGCTGATCTGGGTGGATCCGGAACTCGACCTCGGGCAGGTCGCCAAGGCCTTCATCGGGGACGACTCGGTCCGCGTGGCCGACTGGCTGGGCAACGGCGACCTGGTCCGCGTCGGCAAGCTCCACGCCGCCCAATGGGAGGCCGGCGACGAGCTTTTCACCGCCGTGGTGGTGACGCCCTTCGTACTGATGCAGGCGCGGAAATGACGCCCGGCCCGGCATCGCGGCGCTGGGACGCCCGCTTTGCGCATCGACGCGCTTCCTCCGCGCAAAACCTGTTGAAGCTTGTTTCGCCGGACCGCGGCAGGCAGGGTGTTAGGGCTGGCGGATCCCTTCCGCACGGCCCTCCATTCCACCGCCCCGCCCATGCTGCTCTACGCCCTCAACGAAGTCGCCGGCGACGAAACCCGCGCCTCACTCACGCCGGATACCGCCAAAAAACTCGCCGCGCTCGGCCTCGACGTCGTCTTCGAGCCCGGCCTCGGCGGGGGGGCCGATTTTTCCGATGACGACTACACCGCCGCCGGCGCGAAACCGATGCCGCGCGACGAAGCCATCCCGGCCGCCGACATCGTCCTGCACCTCACGCCGCCGCCCGCCGAGCTGATCCGCCGGATGAAGCGCGGCACCCTGTCGCTCGGCTTCCTCGCACCCTTTCCCATCCACCTCGGCCCCGGCGATCCGCCCGCCGAGACCGCAGAAAAGGCGCGCCTCGATGCGCTGGTCGAGGCCGGCTTGACCGGCATTTCGGTCGAGATGATGCCCCGCTCCACGCTGGCGCAGAAAATGGATGCCATCAGTTCGCAGGCGAACCTCGCCGGCTACGTCGCGGTGACGCTGGCGGCCAGCCGCATGAACAAGATCCTGCCGATGATGATGACGCCCTCCGGCACCATCTCGCCGGCCAAGGTCTTCATCATCGGCGTCGGCGTCGCCGGCCTCCAGGCCATCGCCACCGCCAAACGCCTCGGCGCCCGCGTCACCGCCTTCGACACCCGCGCCGAAGCCCTTGAACAGGCCGAATCGCTCGGGGCCAAGGCCCTGCGCATCGACCTCGGCGAGACGGGAGCCACCGACCAGGGCTACGCCAAGGAACTCACGCCCGAGCAGATCGCGAAACAGAAAGCCGGCCAGGCGAAGGTGTGCGCGGAAAGCGACATCGTCATCTGCACCGCCAAGCTCTTCGGCCGGCCCGCGCCGCGCCTCGTCGGCAAGGACGTCGTTTCCACCATGCGCTCCGGAGCCATCCTCGTCGACCTCGCTGCCGAAACCGGCGGCAACGTCGAAGGCGTCGTCCCCGGCGAGGAGACCGTCACGGAAAACGGCGTCCGCCTCATCGGCCACCGCCGCCTCGAGTGCCTCGTGGCCCGTGATGCCAGCGCGATGTTCGCCAACAACCTCGCCAACTTCATCGACCACTTCTGGGACAAGGAAACCAAGACCCTCAAGTACGACCCCGAAGACCCGATCCTCAAGGGCGCCACCCTCACCCGCGACGGCCAGTTCGTGAACAAGCATCCGGCCTTCGGTAAAAGCTGAAATGCTGAAAACTGAAACGCTGAAATCGAAACACCATCTGCGCCCATCCTCGATTCTCCAATCTCCAATCTCCAATGGACTTCGCCCCACTTCTCCTTCTTCTCTTCGCCTTCACCCTGGCGATCTTCCTCGGCTTCGAGCTGATCTCGAAGGTCCCCTCGCAGCTCCACACGCCGCTGATGTCCGGCTCGAACGCGATCTCCGGCATCACCATCGTCGGCGCGCTGCTGGCCCTGTCCGAGCTGGAGCCCACCCTCGCCAAGTGGATCGGCTTCTTCGCCGTCATCCTGGCCATGATCAACGTGGTCGGCGGCTACGTCGTCACCGATCGCATGCTCGGCATGTTCAAGAAGAAGGAAAAAGGAAGCCCGCAGCCATGAGCGCACTGATCAACCTGTTGTATATCCTTTCCTCGATCCTCTTTATCTTCGGGATCAAGAAACTCGGCTCCGCCGAAACCGCCCGCCGCGGCAATGCCATGTCATCGGTGGGCATGACACTCGCGATCGTCGCCACCTTGCTCTATCTCGGCCTCGAGTGGTGGATGGTGCTCACCGGCATGGCAATCGGCAGCGCCATCGGCTACGTCGCCGCGACCCGCGTGGCGATGACCGGCATGCCGGAAATGGTGGCGCTTTTCAACGGCTTCGGCGGCCTTGCCAGCCTGCTCGTCGGCGGTGCCGAGTTCGTGAAGCTCCGCGTCGGCGGCATCGCACACTACCTCGAGGCGCTCAAGGCGCAGAGCGGCGTCACCGTGCCCGCCTGGTTCGCGCTGGTCGCCATCGGCCTCACGATCCTCGTCGGCGGCATCACCTTCACCGGCAGCATGATCGCCTACGGCAAGCTGTCCGGGAAACTCGGCGGCAAACCGACGCTCTTCCCCGGCCAGAAGCTCATCAACTTCCTCATCATGGCCATCGCGCTCATCGGCATCGCGCTGATGGTCATCGGCGGCGATGGCCCGACGGCCCTCTCCGCCGGCATCGTGCTGGTCGTGCTGTCGCTGATGATCGGCGTGCTGATGACCATCCCGATCGGTGGCGGCGACATGCCGGTCGTCATTTCCCTGCTCAACTCGCTGTCCGGCGTGGCCGCGGCGCTGGCCGGCTTCATCATCCTCAACAATGTCTTGGTCGTCGCCGGCTGCCTGGTCGGTGCCTCCGGCATCATCCTCACGGTCATCATGTGCAAGGCCATGAACCGCACGCTCGGCAACGTCCTGTTCGGCGGCTTCGGCGCCAGCGCGCAGGCCGGCGGAGCGGTCGAGGGCGAAATGAAGGCCGCCTCGACCGAAGACGCTTACTACGTCCTCGAAGCCGCCCAGAGCGTCGTCTTCATCCCCGGCTACGGCATGGCTGTCGCCCAGGCGCAACACGCGGTGAAGGAACTCGCCGCCCTGCTCGAAAACAACGGCGCCGAGGTCCGCTTCGCCATCCATCCCGTCGCTGGCCGCATGCCCGGCCACATGAACGTCCTCCTCGCCGAAGCCGACGTCCCCTACGAGCAGCTTCAGGAAATGGACCAGGTCAACGCCGTCATGCCCTCTGTCGATGTCGCCATCGTCATCGGGGCCAACGACGTCGTGAACCCCGCCGCCATGAACGACCCCGCCAGCCCGATTTACGGCATGCCCATCATCCACGCCCACGAAGCCCGCACCGTCTATTGCCTCAAGCGCGGCAAAGGCACCGGCTTCTCCGGTTTGGAAAACGCCCTCTTCTTCGGCGAAAACACCCGCATGCTCTACGGCGACGCCAAGCAGACCATCACCGACCTCGTCGCGCAGTTCAAAGAATAGAATCGAGGACGCCCGCGTCCTCCAGGCCCGGGCGTGCCGCCGCCACACCACACCCGCGCCGCACCCGCGCAGCACCCGCGCCGCACCCGCGCAGCACCCGCGCAGCACCCGCGCAGCACCCGCGCAGCACCCGCGCAGCACCTGCGCAGCACTCGCGCCGCACCCTGATGGGGAAAGCTTGTGATTCTTCCCTTCCCCAATCCTGCATCAGAAAGACGATCCATTTCGCCACTTGGATGGCATCGCTGACCTTAAGTGGCTGCGAACGCAATTTAAGCTCATCCTTCTCGTCGGTCCAAAAAAACAAATAAACTTGCTTTAAACAGGTTTAAAAGTAATTTCAGTTCATGTCCAAGACCTCAATCCGCATCGGGATCGTTGCAAAAGCTGCCCTGGCGCATTTTGCGGCGCTTCTCCGCGTTCAGCGGAAGGAGAGGAATCTAACTCTCAATGAACTGGCCGATCGGCTCGGTATTTCCATTCCTACCGTCCGTAAAATGCTGGATGGATCCCCGAGCGTCGCGATCGGCTCGTATTTCGAAGCAGCGCGGATCCTCGGTGTCCCGCTTTTCGACCCTGACCCGGATCGCTTTGCCATGACCGCCTCAAGGACCGCTGAAATGGAGTCGTTGCTTCCGCAACGAATCAGGGCCCGCCAGCAGGAAATCCATGACGACTTCTAAGTGCTTCGTGTGGCGATGGCTCCCGGGAGCGACCCAACCGGTCGTTGCAGGTGAACTTCAGTTCGATGACCGAGGGCGTCAGGCGTTCGTGTACGGCCGTTCATATCTTGAGCGACCCAACGCGGAACCGATCTATGAACCGGAGCTGCCCCTGCGCCGCGGCCGGCATGAACCGGTCAACGGCCTCGATCACTTTTCCTGCCTTCGCGATGCGGCACCGGATGCCTGGGGACGGAAGGTGATTGAAAATCGGATCTTCGGCAGAGGAGGGATGGATGTCAGCCGTAGACTGACTGAATCAACCTACCTGCTGGAGTCCGTTTCGGACCGCACCGGAGCCTTGGACTTCCAGACATCCGCATCGGAATACATCCCCAGGGATCTGGATGCCGCCTCCATGGAACAGCTTCTCGAGGCTGCCGAACTGCTTGCTACCGATCGGCCGATCCCGCCCGAATTGGAAGATGCGCTGAGGCATGGAACCAGCATCGGCGGTGCCCGTCCCAAGGCCGCGATCACGTGCGAAAAGGCCAAGTATGTGGCGAAGTTCTCCGTCTCGAACGACAACTTTCCGATCGTGAAGGCGGAGTACATCGCCATGACCCTCGCTGCACGGCTTGGATTGAACGTGGCGGGCGTGTCGCTTGAGAAAGCGGCCGGGAAGGATGTTCTTTTGGTGGAGCGCTTCGATCGCGACTGCACGGCTTCCGGGTGGTGCCGTCGCGCTTTCGTTTCCGGCCTCACCGTTCTGGGGTTGGACGAAAAGTGGGCGCGTGAAGCCACCTACCCGGACATGGCCGACCAATTGAGGCTGCAGGGTTCGACCTTCAAGAAAGACGCGACGGAGCTGTTCTCCCGGATGGTGTTCAACGTGCTGATGGGAAATACCGACGATCATGCCCGCAATCATTCCTTCTTCGTGGAGGGGGCGACCCTTCGGCTGACACCGGCCTACGACATCACGCCGTTTCCACGAGCGGGTGGTGAAGCCGGCCACGGCATGAAAATCACCCGGCAGAGTAACCTTTCCAGGATCCGCCTGTGCCTCGACGCCGCAACCGAGTTCGGCCTACCCGAAGCGGACGCACGTGGGATCGTCGAGACCCAGATCCGCGGGATCATCGAGCATTTCGACCGCCTCTGTGAGGAGACAGCCATGGGACCTGCCGCACACGCCCAGTTGCGACGGCGGGCTGTCCTGAATCCCGACATCTTCTCAGAATGCGAGGAACTGGATCCCGGAGACTGGTAGCCGGCCCGCTCCCAAACAGAGATGCCCATCAGGGAAATGGAGAGAGGCCACGCACTCAGTCGTCCAACTGGTTCCCACCTTATGGAGCACCCACTTTTTTGCGACGGCTCCTTGGCACCGGAATCGGGGCAGTGTCGCTCTGCACTGAGGGTGCGCGGCGGAGTCGATCCGGTCGTTTCCCGCACGGGGAGGTGCCGTGCCTGCGTCAGCCGTGGAAACCGGCCCGCCGCCAACGACGCCGTGAACCCCGCCGCCATGAACGACCCGGCCAGCTCGGCTCTACGGCATGCCCATCATCCACGCCCACGAAGCCCGCACCGTCTATTGCGCTCACGTATAGCACGCCTGGCATCTTTTCCGAAGCGTACTTCAAGAAACCCCATGCGAAACCCTGGTACTACTGACCCCTTCCACACCGACCGCTCAGTGATCACTCGGCACTGCCGCGGAGCGGCCCTCTTCACCGTTCTTTGCCGCTTCTTCAGTCCGGCAGGGACGCCGGGAGGTAGCCCCGGGGTTCACCCCGGGGCCTCCGCGCCCCCAACCACCTGAGCCCCGGAGGGGCGTAGGAAAGCCGTTGCCGTCGCCAACAGCGCTTTTCACTGACCCCCGACCAGGATCGACCCCCTCGCCAATGCTCGTTTTCTCGGACCGACCCCATTCTCACCGACCGCTCAGTGATCACTCGGCACTGCCGCGGAGCGGCCCTCTTCACCGTTCTTTGCCGCTTCTTCAGTCCCGCAGGGACGCCGGGAGGTAGCCCCGGGGTTCACCCCGGGGCCTCCGCGCCCCCAACCACCTGAGCCCCGGAGGGGCGTAGGAAAGCCGTTGCCGTCGCCAACAGCGCTTTTCACTGATCCCCGACCAGG